>JAIXYC010000024.1 GCA_027490455.1 Sphingomonadales bacterium | reverse complement strand
GCGTAGCGCACAAACCAGCCCGAGTTCACATCGCGCATGATATGTTCAACGCTGTTGAACGCGCCATCGACACTTGCATAATAATGCATGGCCAACACGATGCCGGTCACAATCTGGATCACCAAAGCGACGCCCGCAAGGACGCCGAAGTTCCAGAAGTAATTGAGGTTGCGTGGTACCGGATATCCGGCGCCGACCGCGTTATATACAAGGCGTGGCAAAGGAAGACGTTCGTCGACCCATTTGCTCACCGTACCCTGCGGTTTATATTCTTGTGCCCAAGGGAAGCTCATCGCGTTTTAGCTCCTCAACCGATTTTGACGACTGTGTCAGAAATGAATGCGAATTCCGGAACAGCAAGGTTCAGCGGAGCTGGACCCTTCCGGATACGTGCGGCGGTGTCATAATGCGAACCATGGCATGGGCAGAAATAGCCGCCATATTCACCCTTAACTTCACCGGCAGCTGCACCGAGCGGTACGCAACCCAAATGGGTGCATACGCCAAGCGTGATCAGCCAATTTTCTTTGCCGGGCTTGGTGCGATCAGCAAGTGTTTGTGGATCGCGCAGCGAACCAACATCAACCTTGCTTGCTTCTTCGACTTCGGCAGGGGTCAGGTTGCGGATGAACACCGGCTGTTTACGCCAGCTGGTCTTAATGGACTGACCTGGCTGGATAGCGGCAACGTCAACCTCGATCGAGGCGAGTGCCAGCACGTCGGCGCTTGCGCTCATCTGCGATACCAATGGCATCGCGACCGCTGCGGCGCCTACGCCAGCGAAGCTGACTGCTGCGACGTGAATGAAGTCACGGCGACGAACGCCCGAACCTTCTGCGCCATCATGGCCATTTTCAACAGCCACAGCTTGAGCCGCTACTGGAGCGGCCGCCGCAGCCGCCTTCTTTTTTACTGCCGGCTTTTTCGCCGTGCTTTTTGTCTTTTTGACTGTCGACATAATCTGCCCTTTTTGCGTTGCGGCGGTTAGTCCGCAATAGCGTCGAAATCCCGTCTCTTCCCAAGATGAAAAGCAATTCGCCTCACAATTGGGTCGATTCAGCGGGCCTGATAGACGCCTTTAGGGGTTTTTGCCAACAGGGAATTTGGCAGCGCGCATAGCAAAGCGCGCCATGCCGATTGCATTTTGCAAAACCGGCGTAAATTCGCGGCTAATGCTTGCTTCTCGCAACATATTAAGCCTAAAGAGCGCGTCTTTTGAATGAATATTGTTGGAGTAGATCGCATGGCGACACCTTGGACGCCGGATAGCTGGAGAAGCGCGACGGGCATTCACATGCCTGAATATAAGGATGCAGCAGCACTTGCCGCAACCGAGGAGACACTGCGCAACTATCCGCCGCTGGTTTTTGCGGGCGAGGCGCGCAATCTGACGGCGGATCTGGCCAAGGTGGCCGAGGGCAAGGCGTTTTTGTTGCAAGGCGGCGATTGCGCCGAAAGCTTTGCCGAATTTCATCCCAACAATATCCGCGATACATTTCGCGTCATTCTGCAAATGGCGGTTGTGCTGACCTTTGCGGGCAAATTGCCGGTCGTGAAATTGGGCCGCATGGCTGGCCAGTTTGCCAAGCCCCGCTCAACCCCGACTGAAACAATCAATGGCGTCGAGCTGCCCAGCTATTTCGGTGACATCATCAACGACATTGAATTTGTTGCCGAAGGTCGGGAGCCTGACCCGGCACGGATGATACGTGCGTATAGCCAGGCCGCGTCAACGCTCAACCTGTTGCGTGCGTTCTCCAACGGTGGTTACGCCAACCTGCAGCAGGTCAATGCGTGGACGCATGATTATATGGGCCGCTCGCCATGGGCGCAGAAATATAAAGAAACCGCCGACCGCATCAGCGAGGCGCTGGCTTTCATGGAAGCCTGCGGCATTACGCCAGAAACTGTCCCACAGATTAAGGGCACAAGCTTTTACACCAGCCACGAGGCATTGTTGTTGCCTTATGAGCAAGCAATGACCCGTCAGGACAGCCTGACCGGCGATTGGTACGATACGTCAGCGCACTTCCTGTGGATCGGCGACCGCACCCGCTTTGACGGTTCGGCACATGTCGAATTCTTGCGCGGCATCGGCAACCCAATCGGTATCAAATGCGGACCAAGCCTTGAACCCGACGCGCTGTTGCGCATGTTGGATGGGTTGAACCCGTCGCGCGAAGCGGGCCGGATCACGCTGATTTCGCGTTATGGCTATGACAAGGTTGAGAGCGGATTGCCCACTTTGGTGCGTGCCGTCCAGCGTGAGGGACATCCTGTGATCTGGTCTTGCGACCCGATGCATGGCAATGTCGTCAAATCCGCCAGCGGATATAAAACGCGTCCGTTCGAGCGTATTTTGGCTGAAGTCCGCGGCTTCTTTGCTGTTCACCGCGCGGAAGGCAGCTTTGGCGGCGGCATTCATATTGAGATGACGGGCCAGAATGTTACCGAATGCACCGGCGGTGCGGTTGCTGTGACGGACGAAGGTTTGGCTGATCGGTACCATACGCATTGCGACCCACGCTTGAACGCGGCTCAATCGCTTGAACTCGCTTTCCTGTTGGCAGACATACTTAATCAGGAAATGACCGAGCGGGCGAAGAAAGCCGCATAAGCATCGGTAAGCGACTGAGGGTGGGTATATCTGGCTGTGCGCTAGAAGTTCGGCCGAAATTAACGCGTTTTTGTAATCGTTTCTAGGCGGTAGCCGTAGCCGAAGACCGTTGAGATGCGAAAACCGTTTTCCGGCTGCAGGTTCAGCTTTGAACGCACGCGCGAGATACGCATGTCCAACGTACGCGTGGCCAAGGTCGCGGTCGTCCGCCAGATCGCCTCCATGAGATGATTGCGTGACAATGTGCGGTTGACATTGCGGAAGAAAAAATCGGCCAATTCAAACTCTTTGGCCGTGAGTGCAATTATCCGCCCATTCACCAAGACCGTCTGTTCAATCCGGTTCAAGCGATAGTTGCGATATGTCGCCTCGGTATCAAAAGCGCCACCAATGGCGCCACGGCGTAATATCGCACTGATGCGCGCGGCGATAACCACGCGGTCTTCTGGCTTACAGATATAATCCGCAGCTCCGGCATACAATGCCTCGGCAATGTCGTTTTTCGCAGACCGGTTCGTGATCATCATAACCGGCGGTTGCTCGGGCAGCGTCTCTTGCATCCATTTCAGGATCTCGAGACCATCTTTGCCGGGCAAGTTCCAATCGAGCATCAGTAAATCAAATGGGTCGCTGACCAAGGTCCGCATAAGGGCGTTACTATCGGTATATCCAACCGCAGCGTGGCCAAGTTCTTCGACGATGGCTTTCAGATGATAAACCACTTCTGGCTCATCGTCGGCAATTACTACCCGCATATTTTAATCCACCCCTCAGCACGTTGCCGAATATCGGCGCCCGTGAGAAAAACATGCCGATAAACATTGAGTTACCAGACGTAGGTCCAAAACATTGACAATGTCTTACATTCGCGGATGAGGAGCGAAATTGGCGCGGATTGAGGAAATGGCTGGGGCGGCAGGGATCGAACCTGCGAATGGCGGCATCAAAAGCCGCTGCCTTACCGCTTGGCGACGCCCCAGCAAGCCAGCAATCTGGCCGATGTGCGCGGCTTATATCGTGCGAATCTCGTAGCGCAACAGCTTAATCGATGCGATGCACCCAACCATGCGTGTCTGCTGCCGCTCCGCGTTGGATATCCACAAGTTTTGTGCGGATTTGCTGGGTCATTTGCCCTGCGCCGCCCGCGCCAATCGTGAAGGCACCTTGGGTGGATTTTACTGTGCCAACGGCGGTTATGACCGCCGCAGTGCCACAGGCAAAGACTTCAACCAGCCGTCCAGATTCGGCATCGGCGCGCCATTGGTCCATCGCATAACGCTCCTCACGGACCGCCAGGCCTTGCGCACGGGCAAGCGTGAGAACCGAATCGCGGGTGATGCCTTCTAAAATCGTGCCGTCGGTAGGCGGCGTCAGCAATGATCCGTCATCGAACAGGAAAAACAGGTTCATGCCGCCAAGTTCTTCGACCCAGCGATGTTCGGCGGCGTCCAGAAAGACAACTTGGTCACAACCCTCGCGAATGGCTTCGGATTGGGCGACAAGGCTTGCGGCATAATTGCCGCCGCACTTCGCTGCGCCCGTTCCGCCGCGTGCGGCACGGGTATATTGTTCCGATACCCAAATCGAAATCGCAGGAGCGCCGCTTTTGAAATAATTCCCGGCCGATGACGCGATGACCATGAACAGATATTCCGCCGATGGCTTCACGCCCAAAAACACTTCGCTAGCGATCATGAAGGGGCGCAAATAAATCGATCCGCCATCGACCGGCGGAAACCAGTCCTTGTCGACCTGAACCAGTTGTTTGCACGCTTGCAAAAACATGTCTTCCGGCAGTTCGGGCATGGCAAGGCGCTTGGCCGACCGCTGGAAACGTCGGGCATTTTGCTCAGGGCGAAACAGCGCCATCGATCCGTCGGCAAGGCGGTAGGCCTTTAGACCTTCAAATATTTCTTGTGCATAATGCAGCACAGCCGTCGCTGGATCGAGCGTCAGCGGCGCACGAGGACCTACTTTCGCATCATGCCAGCCTTTGGCGTCCGAATAGCGGATGGTGACCATATGATCCGTAAACACGCGGCCAAAGCCGGGATCGACAAGCCGCGCAGCCCGATCAGCCGCATCAACAGGATTCGGATTAGCCTCAAATGGAAATGCGCCGGACGTCATATATGCTCTCGTCAGTTAGGGTCTTGCTTCGTCCTATGGGCTGGGCTTAGATACGTCAATATGGCTGCCCCATCTTCTGTATCTGCTGCGCCGACGGCGTCACCCTTGTTTCTACGCGAGCATGAGGTGCGGCGCGGCGTTGAGCTTTTGTTTTTCGGTTATACGCGGCTGACGCGCGCTATAGACGATGGATTGGCCGAGCATGGCCTTGGTCGCGCGCACCATCGCGCGCTTTACTTCATCGCCCGCCAACCCGACCTTACGATTAGCGAATTGCTGAAAATCCTTGCGATCACGAAACAGTCGCTGGGCCGGGTACTGACCGACTTAGCAGAGAAAGCGTTGGTGGAAACGCGCACGGGCGTGGTCGACCGGCGGCAGAAGCTGCTGCGTTTGACGGCAGAGGGTGTCCGCTTTGAAGCGCAGCTATTTGATGCACTGCGCACGAGCCTTGCGTCCGCTTATGCCGCAGCAGGGCAGGAATCGGTCACAGGTTTCTGGCGCGTTTTGGAAGGGTTGATACCCGCAGAGGACAAGGCCATGGTTATCGCCCTGCAGAAGGATATTTGATGCGCGACACGCTTGCACGACTTGAACAGACCATCGCCGAGCGGTCGAACGCTGCGCCCGATAGCAGCTATGTGGCGTCGTTATTCGCCAAAGGGCGCGGCAAAATTGCGCAGAAAGTTGGCGAAGAAGCGACCGAAACAATCATCGCGGCGCTGTCGGGGGATGCCGACCACCTGACCGCTGAAGCCGCAGACCTGCTTTTCCATCTGATGATCTTGCTCGCCGAAGGTGGCGTGGCGCTTGATGATGTGCTTGCGGAGCTTGACCGCAGGGAAGGCGTGTCCGGCCTCGTTGAAAAGGCCGCACGCGAGTATTCTGGAGAATAAGATGCCGATTGATCCGACATTGCCTTACGATGACCAGAATATCTTCGCCAAAATCCTGCGCGGGGAAATCCCCTGCAAAAAAGTTTTTGAAGATGACTGTGCACTCGCCTTTCACGACATCAATCCGCAGGCACCGACGCATGTCCTCGTCATTCCCAAAGGCGCTTATGTCAGCTGGGATGATTTTAGCACCAAAGCCAGCGATGCGGAAATCGCCGAATTCGTCCGCGCTGTCGGCCAAGTTGCGCGCGCATTGGGGCTGGTAGAACCCGGCTATCGGTTGCTCGCCAATATCGGAATGGATTCACATCAAGAGGTTCCGCACCTGCATGTCCATATTTTTGGTGGAAAACCGCTCGGTCCGATGCTTATGCGATGAAATTCAGTTGCGCGGAGACTTTTAGAGGTTAGGTTCCGCGCGATAAGAAATCCATCGGGGAGATTATGATGGCGATTGAGCAGCAATCCGTGATGCAGCGCATGTTCGCGCGCAAAACGATCGCACAAGTACAAAGAGAGTCGGCCAACAGCGAACTGAAGCGTTCGTTGGGCAAGTGGAACCTTCTGCTTTTGGGCGTTGGGTGCATCATCGGTGCGGGCATTTTCGTCCGTACGGGCAGTGCCGCTGCATTGCATGCTGGTCCTGCTGTTATGCTGTCCTTTGTCGTTGCTGGCTTGGTCTGCGCTTTTGCAGGTCTGTGCTATGCCGAACTTTCGTCAACGCTGCCTGTTTCCGGGTCGGCTTACACCTATAGCTACACCACATTGGGCGAATTTGTCGCCTGGATCATGGGTGCGTTGCTGCTTCTCGAATATGGCTTGGCCGCATCGGTGGTGGCCGTTGGCTGGGGCGGATATGTTGTCAGCTTGCTGGCGGACTTCGGCCTTGTCATCCCGCCGCAATTTACGGGGCCAACCGGACATGCTGTCATGCGTGACGGTGCGCCCCTGTTGGTTGATGGCGTTGCGGTCACCGCAATCTTCAACTTGCCAGCCTTCCTAATCTGCATGTCGCTGGCGCTGTTGTTGATGGTGGGTGTTTCGGAATCGGCGAAGGTGAACAACATCATCGTTGCTGTAAAGGTTAGCGTTCTGGCCGCGTTCATTCTGGTCGGCGGATATATCGTCCTATCCAACCTACCTGAACTGTTGGCGACGAACTGGACGCCCTTTATCCCGGAAAACACCGGCGACGGTGAATTCGGTGTCGACGGCATCATGCGTGCCGCATCGATCGTCTTCTTCGCCTATATCGGTTTTGAAGCTGTCTCGACCGCTGGTCAGGAAGCCAAGGACCCTAAGCGCGACATGCCATTTGGTATCATCGGTTCGCTGGTCGTCTGCACCGTCATCTATATGCTGGTCGCTGCAATCATGACCTTGCTTGTACCTTATGCCACATTGAACGTGCCAGATCCGGTTGCGGTTGTGGTTGATAGCTTTGGTGCACAATGGGCTTGGTTGGCAAAGACGATTAAGGTCGGCGCGATCATTGGTCTGACGTCGGTCGTGCTGGTGCTGATGTACGCACAAACGCGTATCTTCTACACCATGTCCCGTGACGGCCTGTTGCCGAAGATCTTCTCCAAGGTGCATCCACGGTTCCACACGCCATATATCAACACATTGTTGGTGGGTACGATCACGGCGGTTGCCGCTGGCTTCTTTGATATCAACGTTTTGGGTGACATGACCTCGGTCGGCACATTGGCAGCCTTTGCCATTGTCTGCCTCTCGGTCATGCATCTGCGCCGTGCAGCGCCTGATCTGCAACGGGGCTTTTCGGTACCATTCTACCCAGTGACACCAATCCTCGGTATCTTGTCATGCCTGTATCTGATCACGACAGTGCCTTACAACGTGCTGATGTTCTTCATATACTTCTTGATCGGTGCCATCGTGCTGTACTTCGTGTACGGCATGCGCAATTCAAACTTGCAGCATGACCAGATGACGGACGACGCACCGGATATGGGTGAATTCCCTGGTCCAGTTGTGGACTAAGGTTCCCGCTATAATAAAAAGGGCAGGGGCGCTTCGGCGCCCCTTTTCTTCGCCTAGGTCCTGACCCTAGCTGCGGGGGTTAGCGGGAATAGGTTGGGTCGTGCCGGGACGCGTAAAGAGCTTTCCCTTTTCGCACCATAGGACCAATATCAGCGCGGCAAGACCGCAACACAGAAAACCAAGCGCGACAGGAAAGACGCTGCCGTCAAACTGTTGTCCGATGATGGCGCCGAGCGAGGCAGCTAAGGCCGTGCGCACGAACGTCTGAAACGATGACGCTGCGCCCGCGACATGGCCAAAGGGTGTCATCGCAATTGACGAAAAGTTGGAGCCGATAAACCCAACCATCGCCATATTGCCCGTCAGCAACAATAGGA
The DNA here is from genome assembly GCA_027490455.1 of Sphingomonadales bacterium. Lineage (GTDB taxonomy): Bacteria > Pseudomonadota > Alphaproteobacteria > Sphingomonadales > Sphingomonadaceae > Sphingorhabdus_B. The sequence goes on along the minus strand of JAIXYC010000024.1, from coordinate 1,278 downwards.
ACAACGGCATCGACTTTGGCGCGAATTGCGCCGCGAGCAATTGCAATGCGCCAAGGGTGATAAAGATCAAAAGCGCGGTGTGCGAGACGCGGCGCGCACCAAAACGTTCCACAATCCGCGCATTGGTGAAGTTCGACGCAGCGATGCCGATGGCAATGATGGCAAAGCCGATGGTGAAAAAGTCGGCAGCGTTGAACACCTTGTCAAACATCTGTTGCGAGCTGTTGAGATAGCCGAACAAAGCGCCCTGAACGATGCCCGCACCAATCATATATCCCGCCGCGTTGCGGTGAAGCACGACGGCTTTCCATGCCTTGGCCAGCGCGTGGGGTTCAATCGGAATGACATTTTCGGGCGCAAGTGTTTCGGGCAGGCGCAGATACACCCAAATGGCGGCCGCCACGGCCATGAAAGCCATCAGGTCGAATATCACCCGCCAGCCTGCAAACAACAGGACCATTTGCCCGATGGTCGGTGCGATTATCGGCACGATCATGAAAATAAGGAATATAGTCGACATCCGCCGCGCCATTGCGTCGCCTTCGAACTGGTCACGGATGACGGAGATGACGAGCACGCCCATCGCCGCGGCGAGCAAACCATGCGCGAAACGCATCGCGATCATCATTTCAAAGTCCGGGGTAATCGAACAGGCGAGCGAAAAAATAGCGGAGCCAATGATGGCAATCAGCAATATCGGCTTGCGGCCATAGCGGTCAGACAACGGCCCATAGATCAAAGCGCCAATGCCGGTGCCGGCCAGAAAGACCGAAATAATATATTGGATATTGTTGGGATCGGAAACGTTCAGCCCCTGCGCCATCGCCGGAAACGCGGGCAACATTGCATCAATGGCCAACGCGTTGAGCGCCATCAGCGATGCCATCATGATGGTCAGTTCGCGCGGGCCGATGGATTTTTTTGCTGAAGCCGGGGATGTCATGTTGCGGCTATGGGGTAGCCGCCGCAATAATTCCACCCGCTAAATCTTTAAATTAGCCCGGCGCTCCGCATACTGGAAAAGCCGTCTTTGCCGATGATGATGTGGTCATGCACCGTTATGCCGAACTTCTGCCCTGCGTCTGCAATGTCCCGGGTCATGGCAATGTCTTGCCGGCTTGGGCTGCTATCGCCGCTTGGGTGGCTATGCACCAGGATGATGGCCGCTGCGCCCAAGTCCATCGCGCGCCGGATAACTTCGCGCGTATAAATCGCCGCCTGATCGACCGAACCTTCGCTCGCAATCTCATCGCGGATCAGCATATTCTTGCTGTTGAG
>JAIXYC010000159.1 GCA_027490455.1 Sphingomonadales bacterium | reverse complement strand
GTTCAACAAAGCTTTCAGGGTAAATGATATTGGCGGGTTCGGTGACCAGTTCCTTCGTCAAGGCAACGCCTTCAGCAATTGCATGATAGCTCGGCCACAGGGTGCTTGCTTCGGCTGGCGCGCTTACCACCGTCAATGTTTCGACCGTCGGCTTTGCCGTGTCCGCCAATTTGGTGCGGTACTTATCCATGCGCCAGTTGCGCAATGTTGCGCCATAGGCCGCTTCTGCAGCCGCTTTCGCGCTGAGGTTCGCACCATGAATGGCAATATGTTTGGCGCCCGATGTCTGAACTTTTGCAACAATGTCGCCGCCCGCCTTTTGATAATCGCCAGCTTCACCGTCCGCGACACCGACCAAAATGATTCGAACAAGCTTCCCACCCTCTTCGTTGATGAGCAGGAAGCTCTGCCCTGCCGCAGCTTCAAAACGCGCCAATTTTGCGGTCGCGTGCACGATGTCGCTATTTTCCAAAGGAAATGTGAAGTCGGAGAAGGTGGTTTTTGTTACGATGAACGCGAGAACGTCTGCATCTTGGGGGCGTGCATCGGAAAAATTGATCTTCATGGAAACGGTATGCCTTTTTGCGGATAACGGGATTACAGGCCTATAGGCCTAATTCACCCTTGGGTTAAAGCAAAAGATAGGGGCTAAATTTCCGCTGTTAATCGCAAATACAGCCTTAAATGGGATGATGGGTGGACCCGATGCGATAGGGGCGATAAAGGACTGCACGGTTTTTATGAACATCCCCGCCACCCGCACCTTTTTATCGCGCTTTTTGCTTGTTCCGATTTTCATCGGATGCGGGTCTGTGTCCTCGTTCGCATTTGCCGAAACGGGCCCCTCAGCAGCAGTGTCACAAAAGGCCAGCGACCAAATCGATTTCGATGCTGTTGTTGTTGAATATGACTCCAACACAGAAATCGTCACCGCCAAAGGCAATGTGATTGTCAGCCGCGAAGGCTATACAGTGCGCGCAGACAATATCATCTGGGACCGCAAAAGCGGGAGGGTTTTCGCTGAGGGCGCCATCCGCGCCATCGGCCCAGAAGGCGACGTTGCATATGGTGACAAGATTGAACTCACCGAGGCCTTGAAAGACGGCGTCATCGACAATCTGCTGGTCGTTTTGGCGGACGAAAGCCGGCTTGCCGCCAAACGCGGTGGGCGGAAAGATGGCATTTATACGCTTGATTATGCGGCATATACGGCGTGCAAAGTTATCGGCACTGACGGCTGCCCCAAAAGACCGAGCTGGGAAGTAAAAGCCGTAAAGGTCGTTTACGACCCCAGCAAAAAGCGCGTCGTATATGAAGGCGCCCGGATTGAGCTGTTTGGCCTGCCGGTCATTCCACTGCCATTTCTTTCGCACCCGGTAGACGCCAAAGCTGGCAGCGGCTTTCTGGTACCCAGCATCGGCTTTTCGCGGAATAACGGCGCTGAGCTTGAGCAATCCTATTATTGGCGCATATCCGAAAATCGGGATGCTACTGCAGCGATAACCGCTTTTTCCGGCGCAGCGCCCTTGGGCAGACTAAATTTCCGGACGCTCGAAAAAAATGGCGCTATCGATCTGAGCGCATACGGAACCTATAGCAATCGTATCAATACAGGCGGCACTTCGACACCTGTCGGCGCAGATGTTTTCCGTGGCTATCTCGAAGGCGCAGGCAAGTTCCAGCTCGATCCCAATTGGTCGATTTCGGCATCAGGCCGTTATGCATCAGACCGCACGTTTTTGCGTCGTTATGACATCAGCCGGGACGACAGGCTCCGCTCCACGTTTGCTGCCGAACGGATTGATGACAACAGCTACTTCTCGCTCGCAGGCTGGGCAGTCCAGACGCTGCGCGTAAGCGATCGCCAAGGTCTCGCGCCAATCGCGCTGCCCGAAATTGATTACCGCCTGCGCATGGATGCGCCCGTTGTTGGTGGTACAATCCAGCTGCAAGCAAACAGCCTGGCCATCAGCCGGACCAAGGGGCAAGACACGCAGCGTGCATTTTCGTCCGCCAAATGGGATCTGCGCAAAATAACCGCGCTTGGGCAGGAACTAACGCTCACGGCGCTCGCGCGCGGAGATGTGTACCATAGCGACGAAAATGCCAGCACGCTGACCGCGATATACCGCGGAGATTCAGGATGGCAGCACCGCGCCATTTTCGCCACTGCAGCTGACATTAAATGGCCTTTTGTCGGTAAAGCCTTTGGCGGCACGCAAATTCTTACGCCCCGCGTTCAAATGGTCGCCGCGCCGTCGATTTCCAATTTAAACATTCCAAATGAAGATTCGCGCGCAGTCGATTTGGAAGACAGCAACCTGTTCGCGCTGAACCGATTCCCCGGCTACGACCGTTTTGAAGACGACCTGCGAATTACATATGGGTTCGACTGGGCATTACGCAAATCAGACTTTACCGCTAACATCAACCTGGGCCAAAGTTACCGCCTGTCCGACCGAGGGTCGATTTTCCCTGATGGAACGGGCCTATCTGACAAAGCATCGGATATTGTGGGGCGGTCCGAATTTCGTTTCAAAGACTTGGTCAAGCTCACACACCGCTTCCGTCTCGATAAAGACAATTTGTCGATACGGCGTAATGAGGTCGATGCCACAATAGGATCACGCGGCACATATGTTCAGGCGGGTTATCTGAAGCTCAATCGCAATATTGGCCCGACCCTCGAAGACCTCACTGACCGTGAAGAAATTCGTTTGGCCGGACGCGTGCGTGTTGCACGTTTTTGGTCGGTATTTGGATCTACAATTGTCGATTTGACGGACACCGCAGAAGATCCAACAAGTATTTCCGATGGCTTCGATCCTATCCGGCACCGTCTTGGCATTGCCTATGATGACGACTGCTTGTCGTTAAGCCTGGCGTGGCGACGCGATTATCAGCCTGTCGGAGATTCGCAGCGGGGGAACAGCTTTCTGTTCCGTCTGGCATTTCGCAATCTCGGTGTGTAAAGCATCCGGAATAAATTCGCGGAGAAGGATGATACCGCTCATCTGCTGTTCAGCAGTGCCTAGTTACCCGTCCCCTCGAACTGTCTGTGTACTGGATGTAAATCAATGAAGTTATTCAAGCGCCTGTCCCTCGTCGCCATGCTCGTTTCCGCAACGGCGCTGACACCGCTGATCGCGCAAACTGTCGGCGATGATGCATCTCCAGAGGCCGCATTGGCCATTCCAGATGGACAGCAATTATTTGGCAAAAACGACCCGAATGTGCGCCGTGCGACGGCGCAGGTGAATGGCGAAATTATCACAGGCACGGACATTGATCACCGCCTCGCGCTGATCGTTGCTGCCAATGAAAACAAGCTGCCACCGGAAGAATTGGCGCGTTTCCGTGCACAGATTCTGACGAACCTGATTGATGAAACGCTTCAAATTCAAGAAGCTGCAGCCAATGAGATTGAAGTCACCGACGCTGAAGTGAATCAGTATTTCAATCGCGTGGCGCAGCAGAATTTCAATCGGCCCGCGAATGAGGTTGAGAAATATCTGATCTCTATCGGTTCATCCGTAGCGACGTTGAAGCGCCAGATTAAGGGCGAGCTTTCCTGGAGCCGCCTGTTGTCGCGCAATGTGCGGCCATCAGCTAATGTCAGCGACGATGAAGTGAATGCCATTATCGAGCGCATCAAGGCAACCAAGGGAACCACGGAATATCGTTTGGGTGAGATATATCTGTCCGCAACGCCGGAAACGATGCCCGCGGTCACCGAGAACGCGAAGAAAATCATCGATCAGCTTCGTCAGGGCGGCAACTTTGTCGCATATGCGCGTCAGTTTTCTGAAGCCTCAACCGCGTCGGTCGGCGGTGACCTTGGATGGCTGTCCTTGGCGCAGCTTCCGCAATCACTCGCCAATGCGGCCGCCAACATGAACGCTAACGAAATTCAGGCTGTTGCCTCGCCCGGCGGGATTTCGATTTTGCTTTTGATCGACCAGCGTCAGGTCGCAACATCCGATCCACGCGATTCCGTGCTCAGTTTGAAACAGATCGCAATCACCTTTCCAAAAGGCACGGCGGAAGCCGAAGTTGCGCCACTGGTAAAGCAATTTAGCGAAGAAACACAGCAAATCTCAGGCTGTGGCGCCGCTGACGAAATGGCGCGCAAACTGGGCGCCGATGTGGTCAACCGCGACGGCATTAAAATCCGCGAACTTCCTGCCCCGTTGCAGCAGGTCATGCTTGATCTGCAGATTGGACAATCGACACCGCCTTATGGCTCGCTGCAAGACGGCGTTCGCGTTTTCGTCTTATGTGGTCGTGATGCCCCGCAGGAAACGTCATCTGAAAGCTTCGACGAAATCATGTCAAGGCTGGAAGAAGAGCGCGTCAACAAGCGCGCCCGGATTTACCTACGCGATTTGCGCCGCGACGCTGTTATCGAATATAACTGATGTCGGTTGGCCGACTGGAACTGCCATTGGCCGTCTCGGTCGGTGACCCGGCGGGCATAGGGCCGGAGATAATCGGCAAAGCGTGGGAGGCCCGCCACGTGGCTGGATTGGCGCCCTTCTTCGCAATTGGCGATATCGCCAGCTTCGCACCGCACTGGAATGGTCCGGTCGTCCGCATTGAAGATCCGGCCGAAACCTCTGCGCATTTTGATACGGCTCTTCCGGTTATCCAAGTGCATAACTGCATATCGATTGTTCCGGGTATTCCGGATCTTGATGGCGCGCATTGCGCATATCAGGCGCTTGAAATGGCGATTGGCTTTGCCCGTGCTGGCAGTGCCGCCGCGTTGGTCACTGGCCCTGTATCCAAGGCGCAATTATACGCGGTGGGTTTCACGCATCCAGGCCAGACAGAGTTTATTGCAGAGCGTTGCGGCGTTTCCAAAGACAACGCCGTGATGATGCTTGCTGGGCCTGATCTGCGCGTTGTTCCAATGACGACGCATATCCCGCTTGCGTCCGTCGCGGAAAAAATTGACGGTCGGCTTATCCGCCAAAGGCTTCGTGCGACAGCCAAGGGCCTGCAGCGTAATTTTGGCATAGCAAATCCGCGGCTGGCCGTTGCTGGGTTTAACCCGCATGCTGGCGAATCGGGCAATATGGGCCGCGAAGAACTGGACATATTTGAACCTGCGATTGAACAGATTCGCGGTGAAGGCATCGACGTTGTTGGCCCCTTGCCTGCCGACACGATGTTTCATGCCGAAGCGCGCGCACATTATGATGCGGCCCTGTGCGCATATCATGATCAGGCCCTCATTCCTCTGAAAACGCTATATTTTCATGATGCGGTAAACATTACGCTGGGGTTGCCGGTGGTGCGCACCTCGCCCGACCATGGCACTGCGTTCGGGATTGCTGGCAAGAACATGGCGCTTCCGCTTTCGATGATTGCGGCCATTAAGATGGCAGAATCTGCGGCGTTGCATCGCCTAGCTGCTGCCGATCTTGGCGGATGACGGTGTCGCTCCCTCCGCTTAGAGACGTCATTGCGCGGCATGGTTTGTCCGCAAGTAAGGCGCTTGGCCAAAATTTTCTGTTCGATGAAAAGCTGCTCGATCGCATTGCCGCAATTCCCGGCAGCTTGGCGGGCGAACACGTATATGAAGTTGGCCCCGGTCCCGGCGGCCTCACCAGAGCGCTCCTGCGTGCAGGCGCGCAGGTGCTGGCCGTCGAGCGCGACCATCGTTGCCTTCCTGCCCTGGCGGAACTGTCAGAGGCATTTCCCGGGCAGCTGCGCGTGATTGAAAGCGATGCGTTAAAAATCGATCCCTTCGCGGAAATTGGTGCACCGTTTCACGTTGTTTCAAACCTGCCTTACAATGTCGGGACTGCGCTTGCGGTCGGCTGGTTGGGCGGCAACGCATGGCCGCCACAGTGGAAAAGCCTGACGTTGATGTTCCAACGTGAAGTCGCAGACCGTATTATCGCAGCGCCGGGCACGGGTGCATTTGGCCGGCTCGCGATATTGGCGCAATGGCGGTCAAATGCCGCAATTGCGATGCCTGTTCACCGTTCCGCATTTACGCCCCCGCCAAAGGTGATGTCGGCGGTAGTCCACATCACACCCAAGGATGCGCCCGCAGATGTTAAGATGTCTGTGCTCGAAAATCTGACCGGCGCCGCCTTTGGTCAGCGCCGTAAAATGTTACGCCAGAGCCTGAAGGGCGTTGCCGGCGCGTTAGAAGCGTTGAGCGCTGCTGGAATAGCCGAAGATCGCCGGCCCGAAACGGTAACTATTTCGGAATGGTGCGCTCTGGCAAAGGAAGTGGGTTAACGCATATAGCAGGGATGGCTCTTTGGATTATCCAAGGCTAAGAATGCAATATGCACACGCTATCTGCCAGCGAACGACAGGCGCTCGAAACCATAGAGCAGCCACCTATGCTTGGCCAAGTCCAGAACTGGGCCGCGATCAACAGCGGCTCGGGCAATCTTGACGGCCTTGCCACCACTGCCGCTTTGCTCGCGGACGCATTCTCGGCCCTCCCGGGCGAAGTAACACTCGTTGAGCCAGAACCTGTGGATCGCGTGCTATCCGACGGAACAGTGACCACAGTGACGCATGGGCGGCATTTGCTGATGACCGTTCGCCCTGAATGTCGGGCACAATTGCTGTTTACCGGACATATGGACACCGTGTTTCCGGTAGACCATTATTTTCAGACATTGCGCTGGCTTGACGACGGCACGCTAAACGGCCCCGGTGTGGCCGACATGAAGGGTGGCATCGCCGTGATGCTAGCCGCTTTGAAGGCTGCGGAATCGTCTGGAAAACTCGCACAAACGGGATACCAGATACTCATCAACAGCGATGAAGAAGTTGGTTCGCCATCATCCGCACAATTGATCGCACAGCTTGCGCAGAACAAGCTTGCTGCGCTCACCTATGAACCCGCGCTGCCCGACGGTACGCTGGCGGGTGAACGTGGCGGGAGCGGCAATTTCTCCATCATCATTTCCGGCAAATCGGCGCATGCCGGCCGGAACCCCGATGATGGACGCAACGCGCTTTTGGCGGCGGCGGACCTTGCGCTGCGGCTCAAGCAACTTTCACGCGAGGGCCTGTCGGTAAACCCGGCCAAAATTGACGGCGGCGGTCCCAATAATGTTGTGCCCGATCATGCGATATTGCGGGTAAACTTTCGGCCGCGCACGCCAGAGATCGTGCAGCAGACTGACGTCGACTTGCGCAGGATTATTGCCGACGTTGAACGCGAACATGATGTGCGGGCGCATCTGCACGGCAGTTTCGGTCGCCCGCCAAAGCCCATTGATGACGAGGCAGCGAAGCTGTTTGGCTTGGTTAAGCAATGCGGGGCTGATCTGGGCATACCAGTCGCATGGCGTTCCAGCGGCGGCGTATGTGATGGAAACAATATAGCCGCCTGCGGTGTGCCCGTTGTGGATACGATGGGCGTACGTGGAGGCAGCATTCACAGTTCGGATGAATTCCTCATCGTCGAAAGTTTGGTCGAACGCGCACAATTATCGGCGCTGACGATTATGCGTTTATCAGAAAAAGGGACTTTATGACCTTCATCATCCGTCCAGCCAATATGGACGATCTTCAGCCGATTTATGAAATGGCCAAAAGGACAGGCGGCGGGTTTACCAATCTGCCACCCGACCGGAAGGCTCTGATGCAAAAGCTGGAGCGGTCGGCCGCTGGTTTCGATCGCGTGGGCGAGGAAGTCGCCGACGATCTATATGTTTTCGTTCTGCAAAATACCCTGACTGGCGAAGTGCGCGGCACATGCCAGATATTTGGCAAAGTTGGCCAAAGATGGCCGTTCTACAGCTATCGCATCGGTGCGCTGACGCAGCATAGCGTTGAACTGGAACGGACATTTCGTGCGGACATCCTTAATCTGTCAACGGACCTAGAAGGCGCAACGGAAGTTGGCGGATTGTTCCTGCATCCGGGCGAACGTGCTGGCGGGCTTGGCATGTTGATTGCGCGTAGCCGATATCTGTTCATTCGCAACCACCGTGCAAGATTTGCCGACCGCACGATCGCAGAATTGCGTGGCGTCATAGACGAAGCGGGCGGATCGCCATTTTGGGACGGTGTCGCCGGCCGCTTTTTCGGCATGAGCTTTCAAGAGGCGGATGAATTTAATGCTAAGTTCGGCAACCAATTTATCGCTGACCTCATGCCGAAGCACCCTGTCTACATTGCCATGCTTCCCGATAGTGCAAAGACCGTCATCGGCGTACCGCATCCGTCAGGCCGCGCTGCAATGCGTATGCTTGAGAACGAAGGATTTGCTTGGGAAAATTACATCGATATCTTTGATGGTGGCCCGACGATGACCGCGCGCACCGATCAAATTCGCAGCATCCGTGACGCGAAAGACGTCATAATAACGGAAGTCAGTGATGACGTTGGCGAACATAAATCAGGTGATAAAAAGCTGATAACGCTGGGCCGCCTGCATACGTTCAAAGCCGCCTATGGCTGGATCGATGATCAAGGCGATAATGTCATTATCGACAGCAATTGTGCACGCGCCTTGGGCATTTCAGCAGGTGATGCGATAACCTATGTCGAGCGGGCCTGATCATGGCTTTGGTTGAAATAAACTTTGATGGGATTATTGGTCCAAGCCATAATTACGCAGGATTAAGCGTTGGCAACCTGGCATCGGCGAACAATGCCGGCGCGCCGTCTTATCCAAGGGCTGCTGCGCTGCAAGGCATCGAAAAGATGCGCGCGAACCTGCGCCTTGGATTGGCTCAGGGCTTCTTCATGCCACTGGATCGGCCGAACCAAAATTGGCTTTCGGGACTTTCCACCGACATGCCATCGGCAGAGCCGCATATCCGCGCCGCGGCTTTTTCGGCGTCGGCCATGTGGGCCGCCAATGCAGCGACCGTCTCGCCCGCGCCGGATACAACGGATGGCAAATGCCATCTGTCTGCGGCGAACCTTCTGACGATGGCGCACCGCAGCCATGAATGGACCGGCACGCTTGCGCAGTTAAAACTGGCATTTGCCGATGAAGAACATTTTGCAGTGCACGGCCCCGTGTCAGCGCCGTTTGGCGATGAAGGTGCGGCAAATTTCATGCGTCTGTGCCGGACGCATGGGGAAGCGGGCATTGAGATATTTGTATACGGTAAAACGGGCGGTCCCTTCCCTGCCCGTCAGCATATTGAGGCATCGAAAGCCATTGCGCGGGCGCACCGGCTAGATGCAGACAAAACATTGTTCGTTCAACAATCCGAGATCGCGATTGCCGCAGGCGCGTTCCACAATGACGTCGTTGCCGTGGCCAATGAACATGTGCTTTTCACGCATGAGCAGGCGTTTGAACATCCCGAGCAAACCTACGCCGATATCAAGCGGCACTTGCCCGAGGCAGAGATCATCATCGTACCAGCAGACCGTGTCAGCCTTGCCGATGCGATCCAAAGCTATCTGTTCAACGCCCAGTTGGTGTCGCTCCCCGACGGCGGCATGGCGCTTATCTTGCCAAGCGAAGCTCAGCATAATGGACGCGTTTGGGGCTGGCTGAGCGAGATGGTCGCGGGCAATGGCCCCATTCGCAAGCTCGTCCCCGTTGATGTGCGCCAATCCATGGCCAATGGCGGCGGCCCGGCCTGTTTGCGCCTGCGCGTGGTTGCGGATCCCGCCACGGTCGATCCACGCTTCATCGCCAATGAGGCTAAACTCGACCAGATTGCCAGCGTGGTCGCTGCATATTGGCCGGAGTCGATTGTGCCGGACCAATTGGGTCATGCGTCATTAATGGATCAGGTGCGCGCGGCACGCACGGCACTGTTAACCATATGCGATCTAACCGCGCTCGCATAAGCGTCGGTTTTTCTTACAATCGGCGCGTCCGTTAACCATCGTCACCTCTGCAAATACTGATTTGGCACGGGCATTGCTTTATATTCAGTTAACTATGAAACGCATCCTACGCCTGTTCACCATCAAAACGAAACTGGAGGTCTTTATGATCACCTATGCCCTTGGTCTGGGTGCCGTGAAGCGTGGGCAGGAATACATGATCCAATATCCCGGCAACATCGGGAAACTGTTCTTTCTGCTGTGCACAGGCGCCGTTTTTATCGCTGCCGCCAAAATGCTTCAGGCGGTCGAATTTGATACAGCCTTCGGCGAGGATTAACGCTCAGCATCACAGTAAATAAGGAAAAGTCCCGCGATTCTGTTGCTCGGCGATTCAATAGCTCGCGCATTTTTTAACCGGAATACCGGTTCCCACTTTTCCTGAAAATGCTGGATTAGGTGGGGGGTTTCTGTTGCTCGGCACCCCCCGGGCCGCCGTAACCTTTCTGTTGCCCGGCCGGTCCGGCCGCGTTCTTTTAGTATAAGTTCAGACCGTGAGGCCCAAAATTATGCTGCGAGAGCAAGTGCTTCGTTATCGTTTGCACCTATTGGTTATGAACCATTTCACGGCTTATTCATGCCGGGCAAAAACAATGCTTTTCAACGCACGTCGATCCTAGTTCAGCCCCT
>JAIXYC010000105.1 GCA_027490455.1 Sphingomonadales bacterium | reverse complement strand
CGGGTATCCGAGCGACCAAGGCAAACATATTGTCTTTCATAACTTGTTGGAAATCCGTTGTTTCCAAGCTGGTCGGCGAAGATTCGCTCACCGGCTTTTTGTTCGTTTATGCCTCAAACGGGGCATGTTGGTAAGGAATGTCGATGTTTGACAAGCTGAGCGACCGGTTAGGAGGGGTGTTTGATCGCCTGCGCGGTCGCGGTGCGTTGAACGAAGCTGACGTTCGTGAAGCGATGCGCGAAGTACGCGTTGCCTTGCTTGAGGCCGATGTTGCTTTGCCCGTTGTCCGCGACTTCATCGACAAGGTAACCGAACAAGCGATCGGCGCGCAGGTTTTAAAATCGGTAACGCCCGGCCAGCAGGTCGTCAAAATCGTCAATGACGCTCTTGTCGAAATGCTCGGCGCTGAACAAAGCGACCTTGATCTCGCTGTAGCGCCACCTGCGATCATCATGATGGTCGGTTTGCAGGGCTCAGGTAAAACAACAACAACGGCCAAGATTGCGAAGATGCTGAAGGCCAAGCAGGGCAAGAAAGTCCTGATGGCTTCGTTGGACGTCAACCGTCCTGCTGCACAAGAGCAGTTGGCAACGCTTGGTACGCAGACCGACGTTGCGACGCTTCCCATTATGCAGGGGCAGCAGCCCGTCGATATTACAAAGCGTGCGATGCAGGCTGCAAAGCTGCAGGGCTTTGATGTCCTGATCCTCGACACCGCTGGCCGCTTGCATGTTGATCAGCAGTTGATGGACGAAATGCAGGCGGTGGCAAAGGTCTCCGTTCCGCAGGAAATCCTGCTCGTGGTCGACTCTCTCACGGGTCAAGATGCCGTAAATGTCGCCAAAAGCTTTGGTGAACGCGTCAATGTGACCGGTATCGTGCTGACCCGTATGGACGGTGATGCACGCGGTGGTGCCGCGCTTTCGATGCGCGCAATTACCGGCAAGCCAATCAAGTTTGCAGGCGTCGGTGAAAAACTCGATGCAATCGAAGCATTTAACCCAAGCCGCGTTGCTGGTCGCATATTGGGCATGGGCGACGTTGTCGGTCTTGTCGAGCGCGCGACCGAAATGGTCGAAAAAGAGGACGCGGATAAGCTCGCGGCCAAAATGGCCAAGGGCCAGTTCGATATGGATGACCTGCGCATGCAGTTCCGCCAAATGTCCAAAATGGGCGGCCTCGGCGCGCTAGCCGGTATGATCCCGGGCATGAAAAAGGCCAAGCAGGCGATGGATGCCGGCGGCATGAACGACAAATTGTTGGTGCATATGGACGCGATCATTGGTTCCATGACACCAAAAGAGCGGGCAAAGCCTGAATTGTTGAACGCCAAACGCAAAATCCGAATTGCCAAGGGTTCGGGCATGACCGTGCAGGACGTCAACAAGCTCATTAAAATGCATCAGGAAATGGCGAGCGCCATGAAGCGCATTCGCAAGATGGGCGGCTTGAAAGGCCTCGCTGCCATGTTTGGCGGCGGCAAAGGTGGCATGGGCGGCGGCGACTTGGGTGGCGCGATGGAGGGAATGCACGGGCTTCCCCCTGGGGCTTTGCCACCCGGTTTCGGTGGTCTGCCCGGAATGGGCGGTGGCGGCGGAATGCCGCCAGACCTCGCACGACTTCTTAGTAAAAAGAAATAAGTATCACATTTAATTTAAGAATATTTCAGAAAGGTGAGTTAGTTTTATGGCATTATCCATGCGTTTGTCACGGGGCGGTTCGAAAAAGCGTCCTTATTATAAAATCGTCGTAGCCGACGCCCGCGCACCACGCGACGGTAAGTTCATTGAGCGTATCGGCAGCTACAACCCACAGCTTCCAAAGGACAGCGCAGAGCGTATGATCCTCGACACAGAGCGTGCGAAGCATTGGCTTGCCGCTGGTGCGCAGCCTTCGGACCGCGTTGCACGCTTCCTTGACGTTGCTGGCGTCAAAGAGCGTAAGGTTAAGAACAACCCTAACAAGGGTGAACCAGGCCAGAAGGCCAAGGATCGCGCTGAAGACAAGGCAACCAAGCTTGCAGAAGCCGAAGAAGCCGCAGCAGCAGCTGCAGCCGCTCCAGCACCTGAGCCAGAGCCCGAAGTTGTTGAAGAAGTAGCCGCTGAAGAAGCCGCACCTGCGGTTGAAGAAGCGCCTGCCGCTGAAGAAGCTGCGCCTGCTGAAGCTGCTGCTGAGGAAGCTGCACCTGCAGCTGAAGAAGCAACCGAAGAAAAGGCCGAGGGCTAAGCCTTGGCTGACTCAACCGTCACGCTTGCCGCCGTTTCTGGTGCGCACGGCGTGACGGGTGAAGTTCGTCTCAAGCTGTTCGCAGAAAATGTGGGCAGCTTGAAACGCTACAAAAGTTTTAACGACGGTGCGTTGACGGTTAAGTCCCTCCGCCCCACCAAAGACGGCGCGATTGCGCGCTTTGCCGAAATAAATGACCGCAATGCAGCGGAAAAACTGCGCAGCACATTGTTAACCGTGCCGCGCGAGGCCTTGCCTGAACTGGGTGAGGGCGAATTTTATTATAGCGACCTTCTGGGGCTTCCTTGCGTTTCAACCGATGGCACCGACCTTGGCAGCTGCATAGCTGTTGAAAATTTTGGCGCGAGCGACGTTCTGGAAATCCAGATGCCGTCTGCGGATGGCAAGCCCGGCAAAAAGTTCATGGTCCCAATGACCGCCGAGGCTGTGCCGGAATGGGGCGCACAAGCGGGCGGACGCATAGTGATTGATGCCGACTTCGTCATATGACGTTCGCCGCCCAAATCCTGACGCTTTATCCCGAAATGTTTCCCGGTCCTCTGGGAATATCGTTGGCTGGCCGCGCCCTTGAAGAGGGCAAATGGTCCTGTTCGCCCATCCATATCCGTGACTTTGCGACCGACAAGCATCGGACCGTTGACGACACACCAGCCGGCGGCGGGGCAGGGATGGTGCTGCGCGCTGACATACTCGCCGCAGCGGTCGATCACGCGTCTGCTGCGCAACCAAATGTACCCGTATTGGCTATGACGCCGCGTGGTAAGACGATTACCCAAAGCCGCATCCGCGAACTTGCTGCAGGCCCCGGCGTCACGGTGCTTTGTGGCCGGTTTGAGGGCTTTGACGAGCGTATTTTTGATGCCCGACCCCATATTGAACAGGTTTCGATGGGCGACATCGTCCTTTCGGGCGGCGAAATTGGCGCTTTGATGCTGTTAGATGCTTGCATTCGGCTGCTTCCCGGCGTAATGGGCGCGACTTCCAGCGGTGATGAAGAGTCCTTTGAACAAGGGTTGCTTGAATATCCGCACTATACCCGTCCCAATGATTGGGAAGGGCGAATGATCCCTGAAGTGTTGCGATCGGGGGATCATGCGAAAATAGCCACCTGGCGGAAACAAAGGGCGGAGGAAGATACTCGGTTACGCAGACCGGACCTTTGGGGGCGTTACAAAGATGCCCGGGTTCAGCCTGCCTCTGACGTGCGACAAAAGAATAAGGATTAAATGGGGCATGAACCTCATCCAAACACTCGAAGCCGAAGCTATTGCAGCTTTGTCAGAAAACAAAAAAATTCCTGCATTCCGTGCAGGTGACACCGTTAAGGTGGGCGTGAAGGTCATCGAAGGTGAGCGCACGCGTATTCAGAATTACGAAGGTGTATGCATCGCACGTTCGAACAAGGGCATGGGCTCCAACTTCACCGTACGCAAGATGTCGTTCGGCGAAGGTGTTGAGCGCGTATTCCCACTGTACAGCCCAAATATCGACAGCATTGAAGTTGTCCGTAAGGGCGTCGTACGTCGTGCGAAGCTTTACTATCTGCGTGGCTTGACCGGTAAGAAGGCACGTATTGCCGAACGCCGTGACCCGCGCCCTATTAAAACCACCGAGGCTGCCGAATAAGGCAGGAGCCGCGTTGCGTTTCTAACCAAACACAAAAGGCCGGGCTCCCACAAAGAGCCCGGCCTTTTTTATTGTGTGTGCCCCGGCGCAGGCCGGGGTCCAGACTTCGGCATAGTCCTCCAGCAATAGCTGGACCCCAGCCTTCGCTGGGGAACACAAAAAGGAAGTGAACATGGGGTATCGTATCGTAGTTGCAGGCGCGACGGGCAATGTTGGCCGCGAGGTCGTTAATATTCTTGCCGAGCGCGCATTCCCTGCCGATGAAGTGGCTGTGCTGGCGTCATCGCGCAGTCAGGGCATCGAAATTGAATATGGCGATACCGATAAGATGCTGAAGGTCCAGAATATCGAGAATTTCGATTGGTCGGGATGGGATATGGCGATTTTTGCCATTGGTTCAGAAGCGACAAAGAAATATGCGCCGATTGCGGCTGCTGCGGGCTGTGTGGTCATCGATAACAGCTCTTTGTTCCGCATGGACCCCGATATCCCGTTGATCGTGCCTGAGGTTAACCCAGACGCGATCGACACGTACAAGCGCAAGAATATCATTGCGAACCCGAACTGCTCGACAGCCCAGCTCGTCGTCGCGCTCAAGCCGCTGCACGATTATGCCAAAATCACCCGCGTCGTTGTCTCGACATACCAGTCTGTCTCTGGCGCGGGCAAAGAGGGCATGGATGAATTGTTCGAGCAGAGCCGCAACATCTTTGTCGGTGACAGCGCAGACGCGAAAAAGTTCACGAAGCAGATCGCGTTTAACGTGATCCCGCACATCGATAGCTTCCTCGACGACGGCTATACCAAGGAAGAGTGGAAGATGATGGTCGAGGTCAAGAAAATCCTCGATCCCAAAATCAAGCTCACCGCGACCTGCGTGCGCGTTCCTGTCTTTGTTGGCCACAGCGAAGCGGTGAATATCGAATATGAACGCGAAATGTCCGCAGAGACTGCGCAGAACATCCTGCGTGAGGCGCCTGGCATCATGTTAATCGATAAACGCGAAGATGGCGGCTACACCACGCCCGTCGAAGCCGCTGGCGACGATGCGACCTATGTAAGCCGCGTGCGCGAAGATCCGACCATAGACAATGGTCTTGCGTTCTGGTGCGTCTCGGATAACTTGCGCAAAGGAGCCGCGCTGAATGCGGTGCAAATCGCCGAGCTTCTTGGACGGCGGCATTTGAAAAAGGGATAAGTATATGGGGCTGCAAGCCGATGTTTTTTGGTCGTTTCGCAGCCCCTATAGCTATCTGGCGACGCGCCGTTATCGCGCGCTTGCCGAACAACATGATCTGACGATCAACTTGCGTCCGGTCTATCCATTGGCGATCCGCGAACCGGATTTTTTTGAACGCAGCCATCCGAACTGGTTGCGCTATACCTTTACCGATATGTTCCGCGTGGCCCAGTTTCATGGCATTCCGTTTGGTCCGCCGCGACCCGACCCCATTGTGCAGGACGTGCTGACCCGTAAGATTGCGGAAGAGCAGCCCTATATCTTCCGCCTGACGCGCTTGGGGCAGGCGGCTGCGCGGCGTGGTCAGAGTCTGGCATTTTGTGACGAGGTCTCACGCCTGATCTGGGGCGGTGCCGAAAACTGGCATGAAGGGGACCATCTGGCTGGCGCAGCGACGCGCGCCGGACTCGACTTGGCTGAGCTGGATGCTGAAGCCGTCAGCGATGCCGATACGCTCGACGCCGAGATTGCTGCCAATCAGGCGTCTCTCGAAGCATCGGGGCATTGGGGTGTCCCGACTTTGGTATTCGATGGCGAGCCGTTTTTTGGACAGGACCGCATTGATATGGCGGTATGGCGGATGCAGCAAAAGGGACTCGTTGCGCGCTAGGCCTTATCGTCAGTCGGCCATAGCGGGTTGCTACCCCGGGGCGGCTGTACCCGGCTTCAAGAAGAAAATGAGCGGGCTGATGACGATCAGCAATATCATCATCAGTTTGAAATCATCGAGATAGGCAATCATTGCTGCCTGCCGATTGATTTCAAGGTTCATCATCTGCAATGCGGCCTCTCCGATCCCGCTAAGGCGGTCGGCGCTCGCGGGGTCAATTGCGCTCATAGACGAAGACGTGACGTGCGATGCCAGGTCTTCATGGCTCGTCTGCATGTTGCGCGCCAACATGGTCGTCATGACGGAGATGCCAAAGCTGCCGCCCAGACTGCGGAAGAGGTACAGCAGGCTGGAGCCATCTGTGCGCAGGCGCATGGGCAATGTCGAAAACGCGACGCCGTTAAGCGGAATGAAGACAAAGCCCATGCCAAAACCCTGAAACAAGCCAGTGTACACAATCAAGTGCCAGTCCATGTTCAAAGACCAGCTTGTCATGATCCACATCGATGCGGCCGTCATTAAAAAGCCGGTAAAAATAACGACGCGCGGGTCCACCTTGCCGCTAAGTTTCCCCGCGATGAACATTGCGAACACGATGCCGACACCTCTAGGTGCCAATAATATGCCGGTATCATATACCGAATAGCCATAGAGATTCTGCAGCATTGGCGGCAACAATGCAAAGATGCCGAACATCATCATGCCAACCAACAGCATCATATTCAGCGAGATAAAAAAGTTCCGATCCGTGACCAAAAGCCGTTCAAACATCGGACGATTGGTGGTCATCTGATGCATCGCAAACATCCAGAGCGCAGCCACGACAACCAACAGCTCGATGATAATTTCCCAACTTTGCAACCAATCTTCCTGTTGGCCGCGATCTAACAGCAGTTGTAACGTTGCTAGGCCGATGGCGAGCATTGCAAAGCCGAAACGGTCTAGTTCCCGGCGATTGATGGGGCGCGAAGGCAGCAACCACCACAATAGGGCCAGCGTCGGAATGCCGATGGGCAGGTTAATGTAGAACACCCAGCGCCAGTTGTAATTCTCGGTCAGCCAGCCGCCAATCATCGGACCCAATATGGGCGCAATCATGATGCCCATGCCCCAGATGGACATCGCGCGCGGTGCCTCCGACGGCTTATTAATATCCAGCATGATCGTTTGGGAAAGCGGCCCAATGAATGCGGCGCACACACCTTGGAAAATACGGAAAGCCACCATCTCGGTCAGGCTTGTCGCAATGCCGCACAGCATGGATGCGAGAATGAACCCGGCAACAGCGCCAAGGAACAGATTTCGTGAACCGATCCTGTCGGCAAGCCAACCCGTGATGGGCATGGCGACTGCGCTCGCGACGATGTAACTCGTCAGAACCCACGTGATGGTGTCCATCGTCGCACCAAGGCTTGTCTGCATGTGCGGGATGGCGACGTTGGCAATCGTCGAGTCCAGAATCTGGATAATCGTTGCGCCCATGACGGCAAGCGTCAGCAGCGCCTTGTTTTTGACCGGATAAGCGGCTTGATCGAGCGGATTACTTATTGGTGTCGATGCGGACATGGGCCGACAATCCTGCAATCATTGCACGCTTCGGCTTGTCGGTAATCGATATCCGTACAGGGACGCGCTGCGTTACCTTGACCCAATTTCCGTTCGCATTCTGCGCCGGTAGAACCGAAAATTCGGACCCCGTGCCAGCACCAATGCTTGATACCTTTCCGCGCACTTTTAGGTCCGGATAGGCATCAAATGTGATTTCGGCAGGTTGACCAACGCGCATATGCGCAAGATCGGTTTCCTTGAAATTGGCTTCAATCCAGCTTTTGTTGCTGGCGACAATCGTCACTCCGGGCAATCCCTGCACCATCATTTGGCCAGGCTGCAAACGATCGGCCTGACTTACGATGCCCGCCACAGGCGCGCGCACTTCCGTGCGTGAGAGGTTAAGCATCGCCTGATCGCGTTGTGCTTGGCCTGCCTTGATGGCAGGATTTACGCCTGGCGCTGCTGATCCCGTCGCAAGAGCAGCGCGCGCCTTGGTCGCACCAGCCTGAGCAGAAGCAACGCGGCTGCGCGCATTGAATAAGGCATGCTCTGCGGCCTGCAACCTTGCACGCGTGGTAAAGCCAGCCTGCATCAGAGTGGATTGCCGCTGATATTCCTTTTCATAAAATGCGACATCTTCACGTGCGCTGTCTATATCGATACCCGTGGTTTGAAATTCGGTCTCGAGCGCCGAAACGCGGACTTGGGCGGCGGCAATGGCCGCGTTAGCCTGCTCAATCGCAATACGATAAGGCTCTGGATCGATCCGAAACAAAAGATCGCCTTCGTTCACCACGTCATTTTCACGGACAGCAACATCGATGATGCGTCCGCCCACTTCAGCTGAAATGGATACCTTGTCTTGTTGGACATAGGCATTGTCGGTCGACACATAATGGTCGTTGGCAATATAATATGCGGTCGCCCCGCCAACCAGCACCAACGGGACAGAAGCCATCAACGCCAATCGGCCAAACCGCCGCGACTTTGTCTTCGTTGTTACAGCATCAATTTTTGGATCAGCCTCAGCCATGCGACACCTCAAGCGGTTTACGGGTTAAGTTTGCACGAATGACGTTCAACATTGCTTCCAATTCTATCCGTTGCGATGCGTCCAAGCCAGCTAATGCATCATCAAACAATGCAAGGGCGGTCGGTCGCAGAGCTTCAATTTTTTGTTCGCCTTCGGCCGTTAAGTGCAGCCGCCACGTACGGCGGTCATTGGGATCCGCACGGCGTTCGACGAGCCCGGCGTCCTGAAGGCGATCCACCATTCTTCCAAGCGTGATCGGTTCGACATCAAGCATATCGGCCATGGTAACCTGCGCGCTTCCGTCGAAGCGCTTCAGCAGCGCCAGCACCCGCCATTGGGGCCGTGTGACGCCAACGGCGCGTGCGCGCTCATCGAAAGAACGCCGCAGCAAACGTGCCGCATCACCCAATAGAAAGCCTAAATCATCGCTCATGCTGTCGACATAATAGCTATGCTTATTATATGCAATAATTTCTGCGTGCAGCCGAGAAAAACATGGAAAACACTTTCCGGATGAAACGGCGCGTGCCAAAAGATAGGGATCAACTGACGACAGAAGAACGAACTGACTTATGATTGAATCCAACAGTTTCGAAACAACCGACGGCATTGAAATCGCCTGGCGTGAGATGGGGCAGGGGCGGCCCTTATTGCTCATCCATGGGTTCATGTCCGAGACCGAGACCAATTGGATCAAATATGGCCATGCAACGGCTTTGGCGGACGCAGGGTATCGCGTTATCATGCCCGACCTACGTGCCCATGGCCTCAGCGGGAAGCCGCATGCGCCAAGCTGTTACCCCGCCGATATCCTCGCCGATGACCAATTCGCATTACTCGCGCATTTGGGGATCGAAGATTATGACCTTGGCGGTTATTCATTGGGCGGGCGAACCGTGGCGCGGATGTTGGCGCGCGGCGCGCAGCCGGGGAAGGCAATCATTTCCGGAATGGGTCTACAAGGGCTTACGCAAACCGGAAATCGTGGCGCGCATTTTCGTGAAGTCTTTGACAATTTGGGGCATCATGAAAAAGGGACGACAGCGTGGATGGCCGAAGCATTTTTGAAGACAACGGGCGGCGATCCATTGGCGTTGCGCAATATATTGGAGACCTTTGTCGACACCAGCGAAGCCGAGATTGCCAGTTGGGAGTTGCCGGTGGGCATAGTGTGCGGCGAGCAAGATGATGACAACGGGTCTGCCGCCGCTCTTGCGGCGCGCCTTCGCCACGGGAAACTGTTCACGGTACCCGGCAACCACATGAGTGCAGTCGTGAATCCTGAACTTGGTAAGGCGTTTGTAGCGGCGTTGACGACGACATGGTGATGCCCGACCACGCCGATTTGCAACCAACATTGGTTGGCGACAAACTATTGCTGCGTCCATTGACCGAAAACGACTGGGACGCGATGTATGCGGTGGCGTCTGACCCGTTGGTGTGGGAAGTCCACCCCGCATGGGACCGATATAAAGAGCCGGTGTTCCGTGAATATTTTGCCGGAGCGATGGCATCACGCGGAGCTTTGGCTGTGATCGACCGCGCGACCAACAGGATCATTGGGGGTAGCCGATATGGAAATTACGCACCCGATCGCAATGAAATTGAAATTGGTTGGAGCTTTCTCGCGCGCACATATTGGGGCGGAGCCTATAACCGTGAGATGAAGGCGCTGATGCTTTTCCACGCTTTCCAATTTTTCGACAGCGTTCGGTTCAATATTGGTGCAACAAATGTGCGCTCGCGCCGCGCCATTGAGAAAATCGGCGCGCGCTTGGATGGAGAATATGTGCCGGAAGCGATCAATGGTGTGCCGCCAGTGCCGCATGTCATTTACCGAATGTGCTTGAATGATGCCGAAGCGGCGGACATGCTTTTGGAATCGCAGCACAATGGCTGAAAGCAAATTGGAACGCCGCTTCTGGCGGTTCTGGTTGAGTGGTCTGTTGCTGCTTGCACTGATGATCGCCATGGATCCAGCATTCTCGAACGAGATTTCCCCATTGGGAATGCGGGACCATCAAACCGCAGGAACCGCCTTGCGGGTGGATGCCATTCAATGGGCTTGGCAAGCAACCGGAGTTTTGAATCTGGCGAGATTTGGCATGGCCATCGACCTGGTCTACATCGCGATTTATGCGTTCGGGGCCTATTGCGGTGGGCGGCTATTTTCCCAATCACCAAAGCCAGTGTTGCGGCGGCTGGGTTGGGTCATTGTTGCGACAGCCATTATCGGCGGCGCGGCTGACGCCATCGAAACATTATGCCAATTTGCGCAGATAATGATGCTTAAAGGCAGCGACCTGTTGGCTGGGGTCGCAGCCACTGCGCAGCCGGTTAAAACGATCGCATTTCTCGTGACGTTTTTTGGTCTGCTGATGGCGTTATACATTCGACGAACAACGCGCCGCACGGGTTGACGCCGCTGCATGAAAGTTTCACCAACGGAACATATTGTTTTCCGGGAAACCTTCATGAAAAATCTAGTATCAATCGCCGCACTGGCATTTGCCTCACTTTCCATTCCAACCGTCGTCATGGCACAGGATTCCGCTGCGGCGTCATCTGCACCGACTGTGGCTGAGGCAAATGCCTTCGTCGCCGCTGCGGAAAAGGATCTGTTTGATTTTTCGATTGAGGCGGGGCGTGTTGCGTGGATTAACTCCACCCATATTACGGACGACACCGATGCTCTGGCGGCGCGCTATGGCGAAATTGGAACCGAGAAAGCAGTCCGGTACGCGTTGGACGCGGCGAAGTATCAGGCGCTTCCTGGCCTATCATATGACACCAAGCGCAAGCTTGATATCTTACGCGGTGGAATCGTGCTGCCCGCACCGACAACAGCGGGTGCAGCGGCTGAACTTGCGACCATCACCACCAAGCTGCAGTCGGCTTATGGCAAAGGGCGTGGCACGCTTAATGGCAAGGAAATCAACGGTTCCGATATTGAGGCTGCGATGGGTTCAAGTCGCAACCCTGAAGAACTGAAAGAAATGTGGGTGAGCTGGCATGACAATGTCGGCGCGCCCATGGGCAAGGATTATGCCCGGATGGTCGCAATCGCCAATCAAGGCGCGGCCGAGCTGGGCTATGCAGATGTCGGCGCGATGTGGCGTTCAGGCTATGATATGCCAGCCGATGATTTTGCCAAGCTGACGGACAAATTGTGGCTTGAGGTGAAGCCGCTCTATGACGAATTGCACACCTATGTGCGCACGCAGTTGAACAAGAAATATGGTAATGCGGTCCAATCGAAGACAGGGCCCATTCGCGCCGATCTGTTGGGCAATATGTGGGCGCAGGAATGGGGCAATATTTATGATGTTGTCGCGCCTCCCGGCGCTGGCGATATCGGTTATGATATTGGCGCGTTGCTGGTTGCAAAGGGGTACAAGCAAACCGAAGCCGGCGATTTCAGCGCCAATCGCGGCAAGGCAGAAAAGGACATGGTCAAGGTCGGCGAAGGCTTTTTCTCGTCGCTTGGCTTTGCCCCGCTGCCCAAAACCTTTTGGGATCGCGCGCAGTTTATCAAGCCCGCGGACCGCGAAGTTGTCTGCCATGCCTCTGCATGGAATATCGATAATGTTGACGATCTGCGCATTAAGATGTGCATCAAGGTTAAATCCGATGACTTCGTGACTATCCATCACGAGCTTGGGCATAATTATTACCAGCGCGCTTATAACAAGCAGCCATATTTATATTTGAATGGCGCGAATGATGGTTTCCATGAGGCGATTGGCGATGCCGTCGCTTTGTCCATTACGCCAAATTATCTGGTGCAGATCGGCCTGTTGGATGCCAGCAAAGTTCCCGGGGCGGACAAGGACAACGGACTGTTGCTGCGCCAAGCCATGGATAAGGTCGCGTTTCTGCCATTTGGACTGCTGATCGACAAATGGCGTTGGGGTGTTTTCAATGGCTCCATCACGCCAGCTAATTACAACAAGGGCTGGACCGACTTGCGTTTGCAATATCAGGGCATTGTCCCGCCCGTGGAGCGTGCAGCAGACCGTTTCGACGCCGGTGCGAAATATCATATTCCGGGTAACACGCCATATACCCGCTACTTCCTCGCGCGGATTTTGCAGTTCCAATTCTACAAGGCTGCGTGCGACATTTCGGGATGGAAGGGCCCTCTTCATCGTTGTTCATTCTACGGAAACAAGGAAGTTGGTTCGCGATTGAATGCAATGCTGGAGATGGGGGCATCAAAGCCTTGGCCAGATGCGTTGCAAGCATTTACGGGAACGCGCGAAATGTCGGGCAAGCCCATGCTGGAATATTTCGCCCCGCTCATGAAATGGCTCAAGGCGCAGAACAAGGGCGCGAAAAAGGGCTGGTAATCAAAATAGGCCCCACCGTCACAGGTGGGGCCATTTGGTTTTTGATTAAGCTGCAGTCTTCGGTGGGGTTTTAGCGGGTGCTGCCTTTTTAGCTGCAGGCTTTGCGGCTGCGGCGGGCTTAGATGTCTTTGCTGCTGCCGGTTTCGCAACCGCTTTCGGAGCGGGCTTGGGTGCCGCAGCTTTTTTAGCAACGGGCTTTTTGGCCGCTGGCTTCTTTGCGGGAGCCTTTTTTGCGCCTGCTTTGCGGTCATAAACCTTTTTGCCCGCAACGGCGGCTGCGGCAGTTGCGATGACCGCACCTGCGACGGCTGCGCTCTTGCCCGGGTTTTCCTTGATCACGGATCCAGCGGTCGCAGCTGCGGTGGACGCTTGATCGACTGCGGATTTTGCCGTTGTCGACGCGGATTGCGCGACCGAACGCGCGCCGCCCGTCAAACCGTCGGCGAATGCGCGGAATGTATTCAGCAGCTTGTTGAGCGGTCCAGTGTTTTCGGTTTTTTTCGGCATGGGCCGTTTCTCCTTGGTTATATTATGGGAATAATCAGTTGGTTCAGTTTTCGTTCCTGAACCTATCTAAAGGGTGGTTCGTTAAAGGCGCGAAGTTTGCGACTGTGCAGGCTGTTTCCCGCCTCCCGAAGCAATTCGCATGTCTGGATGCCGATTTGCAAATGGGCGGCGATAGCTTCTTCATAAAAACGGTTGGCTTGCCCCGGTAGCTTGATTTCACCGTGCAGCGGCTTGTCAGACACGCAAAGCAATGTGCCATAAGGTACGCGGAAACGATATCCTTGCGCTGCGATGGTCGCTGACTCCATGTCGATCGCAATCGCACGGCTTTGTGAAAAGCGCAGGGCCGATGCCGAGTAGCGCAGCTCCCAATTGCGGTCGTCTGTCGTAACAACCGTGCCCGTGCGCATGCGGCGTTTCAGATTGGCGCCGCTGGTGCCGGACACATGCTCTGCCGCGCTGGCCAGTGCCTGCTGCACTTCGGCGATTGGTGGAATGGGAATTTCGGGTGGCAGTACGTCATCCAAGATATGGTCGTCGCGCAGATAGGCATGCGCCAGGACATAATCCCCAATCCGCTGCGTTTCACGAAGGCCGCCGCAATGACCGATCATCAGCCATGCTTCCGGGCGTAGCACCGCCAAATGGTCGCAGATTGTCTTGGCATTTGACGGACCAACGCCAATATTTACAAGGGTAATCCCCGACCTGTCTGGCGCGATGAGATGGTAGGCCGGCATCTGGTGCCGCCGCCACGTGCTGTCCGCCACAAGCTGCGCCGCGTTGTCGGTAGGTTTGTCGACATAGAGGCCACCCGCGCCCGACAAGGCGGTGTAACGGCCATTGCCAACCTGTGTGCATGCCCAACTGACGAACTCATCCACGTACCGGTGGTAGTTGGTAAACAGAATGTAATGCTGGACATCCTCGGCTGGTGCGCCGGTATAATGGCGAAGGCGCGCGAGCGAGAAATCGGTGCGCAGCCCGTCAAACAAAGCGAGCGGTGCGCTTGCATTGCCCTTGATCCGAAGCAATCCGTCGGCAATTTCATCGCCAATATCGGCCAGCTCGGTCGTGGGGAAATGGCGTGCAAGCTCGTTGGGGCTAACCGTGCCCAGTTCCAAATCGGCCGAGCCATCGAGGACATAAGGAAAAGGAATTTCCTGTTTGCTGCGGCCAACAGAAATCTCGAGCTCATATTGTTCCATCAACAGATCGAGTTGCTCACCGATATAGTCGGCAAACAAATCCGGCTTGGTAAAGGTCGTCCGGAATGTTCCAACTTTTTCAAGCTTTCCAAATGCAAGGTTGGACTGCGTCTCACGCTGTTTACCGGCGTAGGTTATGACCAATTCGGGATAACAAAAATCATTGCCCGCGCGTTGGTCGGCCGAAGGCGGCGTCCGATCCTTCAAATAATGTGCGAGTGCCGTTTGCAGGCGTTTTACCGAGGCGTCATATTCGGTAACGAGTTGATTAATGATGTTTTGAGCGTATTCACTAGGCATGGATACACATCACCGAAATTTCCAATTTTCGCAACAAAAAAAGGGAGGGTTACCCCTCCCTTTAAATACCCAAAAGGGCAAGATTTCGTAAATTTAAAGCTGACCGAGCATATATTCAGCGGAGCTAACATTGAAGTCACCGGGGGCTTCAACATTCACATGTTCCACGACGCCGTCATTGACGACAAGCGAGAAGCGCTGGCCGCGCTTGCCCATGCCAAATGCCGTACCGTCCATCTCAAGGCCCAATGCAGCGGCGAAATCGCCATTGCCATCTGCCAACATGGTGATCGCGTCGGATCCGCCAGACTTGTTCCATGCACCAAGGACGAAGGCGTCGTTTACTGCGGTGCAGGCGATTTCATCAATGCCCTTGGCTGCAAGCTCACCGGACTTTTCAACAAAGCCGGGAAGATGACGCGCAGAGCAGGTTGGCGTGAACGCACCGGGAACCGAAAACAGCGCAACGCGGCGGCCTGCGAAATATTCTGCGGACTGAACAGGCTGTGGGCCTTCAGCGGTCGCTTTTACCAACTTAACGTCCGGGATTTTGTCGCCAACGGAGATGCTCATATTTGGATTCCTTTTAAAACTGGGGTTAGTTGCATAATCCGGGACCCGGTCGGCCAAGTCAAGTAGCGGTTCCTCTTCAGTCGTAAATTACGTTCTTCAAATCACGAAACAGCGCGCTGCAATGCCATATAAAGCAACCTTTATATTTGATTTCGTTGAAAGCTAGGGCTAAGGTCAGGGGCATCAAAAACCTCCCGGAGACCGAGCCTGTGGCTTTCAACGATTATGTCATTGCCGATATTAATGAGGCCGATTTCGGTCGCAAAGAAATAAACATTGCCGAGACTGAAATGCCCGGCCTTATGGCGCTGCGCGAAGAATTCGGTGCATCGCAGCCATTAAAAGGCGCGCGGATTGTCGGTTCGCTGCACATGACCATTCAGACTGCTGTGTTAATCGAAACGCTCACCGCGCTGGGCGCAGATGTCCGTTGGGCAACATGCAACATCTTCTCGACGCAGGATCACGCCGCTGCGGCAATTGCCGCGCAAAATATCCCTGTGTTCGCGGTTAAGGGCGAAAGCCTTGCCGATTATTGGGACTATGTCGGTCGCATCTTCGATTGGGGTGACGACACCACGGCGAACATCATCCTCGACGACGGCGGCGACGCGACAATGTTTGCACTTTGGGGTGCAAAGCTTGAGCGCGGCGAAACTTTTGGCGATCCTGAAAATGAGGAAGAGGTTGAATTCCAGCGCGCGCTGAAGGAATTTGTTGCCAAGAAGCCGGGTTATCTGACCCAAACCGTTAAGAACTTGAAGGGTGTTTCGGAAGAAACAACAACTGGCGTGCATCGCCTTTACGAAATCGCGAAGAAGGGCGAGCTGCCATTCCCTGCGATCAACGTAAACGACAGCGTTACCAAGTCGAAGTTCGACAATCTTTATGGCTGCAAGGAATCGCTTGTAGACGCCATCCGCCGTGCCACCGACGTCATGTTGGCCGGTAAGGTTGCATGTGTTGCTGGCTTTGGTGATGTCGGCAAGGGTTCTGCCCAGTCGCTTCGCAATGGTGGCGCGCGCGTTATGGTCACTGAAATTGACCCGATTTGCGCATTGCAGGCTGCGATGGAAGGTTTTGAGGTCGTCACGATGGAAGAGGCCGTGCAGCGCGCAGACATTTTCTGCACCGCCACGGGCAACGCCGATGTGATCACTGCCGAGCATATGATGAACATGAAGCCCATGAGCATCGTGTGCAACATCGGTCACTTTGACAGCGAAATTCAGGTTGCGGCGTTGTCGAACTATAATTGGAATGAAGTTAAGCCCGGCACGGATTTGGTCGAATTTCCAGACGGTAAGCAGATCATCGTTCTTGCAAAGGGCCGCTTAGTCAACCTCGGCTGTGCAACTGGGCATCCAAGCTTTGTGATGTCGGCAAGCTTCACCAATCAGGTGCTCGCGCAAATCGAGCTTTGGACCAACGGTGCAAATTATAAGAACCAGGT
>JAIXYC010000145.1 GCA_027490455.1 Sphingomonadales bacterium | reverse complement strand
GGTGGTCACCACCATCGGTGCAGTCATCCAAAAATATGTCACACCCTTCCGCATTCGCCAGACGGGTGAACGCTTGGCCGCTGGCCGGGAAATCAGCCGCGAACGGCTTGCATCATTGCTGCAGTCGAATGGCTATTTCCGGGTCGATACCGTGGCTGACGCAGGCGAATTCGCGATCCGTGGGAGCATTGTCGACCTGTTTCCCGCCGGAAGCGAAGTCGGCCTTCGCCTCGATTTCTTCGGCGACGAAATCGAAAGCATCCGCCGTTTCAATCCGTCTGATCAGCGCAGCATCGACCAAGTCGAACATTTCGATATTTTACCCGCGGTTGAAGCCCTTATGGACGAAGACGCGATTAAGCGCTTTCGTGTTGGCTACCGCGAACGCTTTGGCGTGACCGCAACGGGCGACCCGCTCTATCAGGCCGTCTCCGAAGGCCGCAGGCTTTCGGGCATGGACCATTGGCTGCCATTGTTCGAAGAGCGCATGGCGACGATCTTTGACCATGTCGGGGCCGACGCGCTTGTCATTCGCGACAGTGGCTCCATTGCCGCAGGCCAGTCACGACTGGACTCCATCACCGACTATCACGAAAACCGCGTGAAGGCGCAGGCGGCTGAACCCGGCAGCTATCGCCCCTTACCGTCCGAGATGCTCTATTTAAGTGGCGGCGAACTCGACCAGCTTTTCGACGACAATGCCGCGCACCTGATTACACCATTCGCGCAGCCCGACTCCGCCAGCGTGATCGATTTCGGCATCACTGCAGCGCGCGATTTCGCGCCGGAGCGCACGCAGAAAGCCAATGTCTACGAAGCCGTCGCCGCGCATCTGAAATCGCTGCACAGCAAAAAGACCAAAACCATCATCGCGAGCTATTCCATCGGCGCCCGCGAGCGGTTGAAGGGTTTGCTCACTGATCATGGCGCGCCGTCGATCGTAGATGCGGACGGTTGGCAGCAGGCATTGGGCGTGGCCGCAGGGCGGACGGCAATGGTTGTGTTGCCATTGGACCATGGCTTTTCAACGCCAGACATAGCCGTCTTAAGCGAACAGGACATGCTGGGCGACCGGTTGGTGCGCAGACAAAAGCGCCGTAAATCGGCCGACGCCTTCATGGCCGAACTTGCCGCGCTGACACCGGGTGATCTGGTGGTGCATCAGGACCATGGTATCGGCCGTTATGAAGGCCTGATTTCGATACCCGTGGGCAACAGTCCCCATGATTGCGTTGCCCTCACTTATGCCGGCGGAGACAAGCTTTATGTCCCCGTTGAGAATATCGACGTTCTGTCACGCTATGGCTCCGACAGCGAGCATGTGTCGCTCGACAAGCTGGGCGGTGAGGCATGGCAGCGGCGCAAGTCGAAGCTGAAAGAACGCATCCGCGCAATCGCGGGTGAATTGCTTAAAACTGCTGCCGAACGTGCCCTTCGTCCGGGCTCCATCATTGAAGTCGATGGTCCCGCTTATGCCGGTTTTGTCGACCGTTTCCCTTATGAGGAAACCGAAGATCAGTTGCGCGTCATCGAAGAAGTGCTTCAGGATTTGTCCGCTGGCAAACCGATGGACCGGCTCGTGTGCGGCGATGTCGGGTTTGGGAAAACCGAAGTCGCCATGCGCGCGGCTTTTGCAGCGGCGATGGCAGGCCTTCAGGTGGCTGTCATTGCGCCCACGACATTGTTGGCACGGCAGCATTATGCAAACTTTGCCGAACGTTTCCGTGACCTACCGTTAAAGCTCGGCCGGCTTTCGCGGCTCGTTCCAACCGCCGAAGCCACGCAAACGCGTGAAGCCCTGGCGGATGGCACTTTGGACATTGTGATTGGGACACATGCCGTTCTTGCAAAGTCACTTGAATTCAAACGGCTTGGCTTGGTCATTGTTGACGAAGAACAAAGGTTCGGCGTCAATCATAAGGAGCAGCTGAAAGCGCTGAAGACCGACGTGCATATGCTGACGCTGACGGCCACTCCGATCCCGCGCACGCTGCAAATGGCGATGTCTGGCCTGCGCGAGTTGTCGGTCATCCAAACGCCCCCTGTGGACCGTCTGGCGGTGCGTACTTACGTTATGCCATGGGACCCCGTGGTGCTGCGTGAAGCGTTGCTGCGCGAACATTATCGCGGCGGGCAGAGCTTCTTTGTCGTGCCGCGCATAACCGACCTCACCGAGATCGAAGAATATCTGCGCACTGAAGTGCCTGAAGTGAAATATGTCACCGCGCACGGGCAGATGTCACCGACGCAGGTCGAAGAACGCATGAGCGCATTCTATGAAAAGCGCTACGACGTCCTTCTGTCGACGACGATTGTCGAAAGCGGACTGGATATACCGAGCGCGAACACCTTGATCATCCACCGTGCCGACCGCTTTGGCCTTGCCCAATTATATCAACTGCGCGGTCGTGTCGGGCGTTCGAAGACCCGCGCATATGCCTATCTCACGCATGAACCAAATCGTGTACTGACCGAAACCGCTGAAAAGCGTCTGAAGGTACTGGGTGATCTCGATAGCCTTGGCGCCGGGTTCCAGCTTGCGAGCCACGATCTCGACATTCGCGGTGCTGGCAATTTGGTGGGCGATGAACAGTCCGGCCATATCAAAGAGGTCGGCTTCGAATTATACCAATCGATGCTCGAAGAGGCGATCTTGGAAGCACGCGCTGGCGCGCATGGCCTCGCAAAGCCGCGCGGCAGCTTCTCACCGCAAATCACCATCGATGCGCCGATCCTTATTCCCGAAGATTATGTCCCCGACCTTTCG
The DNA here is from genome assembly GCA_027490455.1 of Sphingomonadales bacterium. Classification (GTDB taxonomy): domain Bacteria; phylum Pseudomonadota; class Alphaproteobacteria; order Sphingomonadales; family Sphingomonadaceae; genus Sphingorhabdus_B. Next base: position 2,175 of record JAIXYC010000145.1, on the reverse strand, counting down.
GTCCGCATGGCGCTGTATCGCCGTTTGAACGATCTCGAAGAAGGTCAGGACATCGAAGGATTCGCCGCCGAAATGACGGATCGCTTTGGCCCGATACCGGAGCCTACGCAGAACCTGCTGAAGCTGATCCAGATCAAACAGAATGCGCTCGTTGCGCAGGTCGCAAAAATCGAGGTAGGCGCCCGTGGTACGTTGGTCAGTTTCCATCAGGATACACCGCCCAATGTCCCAGGGTTGTTGGCCTATGTCGACAAATTGGGCGAAACGGCGAAGCTGCGTCCGGACAGCAAGTTGGTGATCAATCGCATATGGGGCGACCCCGCAGCGCGGCTCAACGGCTGTTTGCAGCTATCGCGCGGCCTTGCAAATCTTGCCCGCCGGCATGGTTCCCCTTCACGACCATAGCCGCGAAAAACTTTCCGAACCCTTTCGGCAAATTAATTCAGCTTGGTAGCGCACGCTTTTCCGCTTACATCGCAAAAATGATCGACGGATTTGGACGCAGTATCGACTATTTACGGATATCGGTGACCGACCGTTGCAATTTCCGTTGCACATATTGCATGCCCGAAATGCAGAGCTTTTTGCCGCATCCCGATTTGCTCAGCTATGATGAAATCACGACGCTGGTCGCTCGGTTTATAGACCATGGCATTCGCAAAATTCGCCTAACGGGCGGGGAGCCGCTGGTTCGCCGTGACATTGCAGTTCTTATCAACGCCCTTGGGCAGCATGTCAAAAGCGGTGCGCTTGAAGAGTTGACGATGACGACCAACGGCAGCCGGTTGGAACAATTCGCGCGCATCCTTGCCAACGCCGGCATGAAGCGTATCAATGTAAGCCTCGATACGCTCGATGCGGATCAGTTCAAGACGATCAGCCGGGGGGGAGACCTCGACACGGTATTGAAGGGCATTCAGGCTGCGAAAGCCCATGGCCTTGCCATCAAAATCAACATGGTTGCCTTAAAAGGCGAAAATGAAGACGCGCTGATGCCCATGATGGCCTTTTGCGCGAAGCATGGCTTTGATCTCACGCTGATTGAGACCATGCCGCTGGGAACCGGCGTATCGGAACGCGAAGCGCAATATATCTCGCTCGACGCCTTCACTGTGCCCATCCGCAAACATTATGATCTGCATCCGCTGGCGCATAAAAGCGCGGGCCCTGCCCGTTATTGGCGCGTGGATCCATTGGGTCTGCGCATGGGCCTTATCACGCCAATGAGCCAGAATTTCTGCGACCATTGCAATCGCATCCGGCTTACGACCGATGGCAAAATCTATATGTGCCTTGGGTCGGAACTGCACGTCGATTTGCGCAAAGCATTGCGCGAAGGCGTCCCTTCCGACGTCGACCATTTGCTTCAGACGGCTTTGCGGCTTAAACCCCAACGCCATGAATTTGAAAACCAATTCGCTCAGCCCGACTTGCGGCTGAAGCGACATATGAATGCTACAGGCGGATGACCCAATATACGCAACTTGCGATAATATCGTCAGCGACGCCGCAGGCGCGCGAGGCCGAAGCACAGCTTCGCGACGTCCATGATTTTGTCTCGCTGGATAATGCAGACGCTGTAATCGTCCTTGGCGGCGATGGCCACATGCTGCAGGTTCTGCATCAATTGTTGGAAAGCCGCCGCGACATTCCTGCCTACGGCATGAACTTGGGCACAATCGGCTTCCTGATGAACAGCTGGGATCTGCATGACCTGCACGCGCGGCTGCGGCGCGCCAAGTCATTCTCCGTTCGTCCCCTGACGGCGGATATCACAACCGTCAGCGGTCAGAAGTGCACATTACCCGCAATCAACGAAGTGTCGTTACTGCGTGAAACCCGGCAAGCGGCCAAGCTGGAGATTTCGGTCAATGGTCGGGCGGTGATCCCGGAACTCATCAGTGACGGCATATTGGTATCCACGCCCGCAGGTTCGACCGCCTATAACCTGTCCGCAAACGGGCCCATCTTGCCGCTCGATTCGTCGCTGCTGGCACTGACGCCCATCAGTCCCTTTCGGCCCCGCCGTTGGAAGGGAGCGATTCTTCCCGACCGCTATGTTATCAAAATCAGCATTTTGGAGCCAAGCAAACGCCCAGTCAGCGCGGTTGCCGACCAGCGCGAGATCCGCGACATTGCTCAGGTAGAAGTGGCGTTAGACCGCAATCGATCACT
>JAIXYC010000011.1 GCA_027490455.1 Sphingomonadales bacterium | reverse complement strand
CAGGCCGCAGGGTTCAATTATGTCAGCGTTGGCCGCTAAGCCAACCGACTTAATTTACCTGCCGGTCATACCCCGCCCAATAAGGTGCACGTAAATCCTTGCGCAAAATCTTGCCCGATGCGTTACGCGGCAAGGCTTCGATGACATCCACCGAGCGCGGAACCTTGAACCCAGCAATACGTTCGCGGGCCCAGTTCATAACGCTCTCAACGTCAACCTGCATGCCGGGTTTGGGCACACAGACAGCTTTCACCGCCTCGCCCCATTTCGCGTCGGGCACGCCGATGACGGCGACTTCCAGCACTTGGGGGTGGCCGTAGATCGCGCTCTCGACCTCAGCGGGGTAAACATTTTCGCCACCGGTGATGATCATGTCTTTGACGCGGTCGTGAATGTACAAATAGCCGTCTTCATCCAGATATCCGGCATCGCCCGTTTTGATCCAGCCCCCTTCGGCGACCGTGCCTTTGGTTGCGTCGGGCAAATTCCAATAGCCGATCATATTGTTCGAAGACCGCGTCCACACTTCACCGACCTCGCCCACCGGCATGTCATTGCCAGCGCCATCGACAATGCGCAGATCAACGCCGGGCAAAGGTTTTCCGGCCGACCGCATCCGCTTGTTACCATTGGGGTCATGATCTTCGGGCGGCAGCATGCAGATGGTGCCGGTCGTTTCGGTCATGCCATAGACTTGAATGAACTGCGCGTTGAACACATCCATAGATTGGCGCAGCAGTTCGAGAGGGATCGGCGCCGCGCCGTACAGGATATATTTCAGGCGGCTGTAATCCACCGAGCGGCAGCGCGGGTGATTGACCATCATTTGCAAGGCAGCAGGCACAATGAACAGCCGCGTCGCGCCGCTTTTTTCAATCGCGTCAAAAACCGCATCAGGCGAAAATTCAGCCAGAACCAACCCCGGTAAGCCCGACGCCATTGCCATGATGCCAAGCCCCGTCCCGCCAATATGTGCGCAGGGCATGGCGATAAGGACGACTTCATCATCCTCCCATTTGGTATAGGCATGGTCGGAATCGGCAGAATGCTTGCGCAGGGCGAACAGGTTGCGGTTCGACAGCACGGCGCCCTTGGGATTGCCGGTCGTGCCTGATGTGTACAGTTGCAGCGCAGCATCATCGGGGCCAGCCGGTTCAAACGCAGCGCGCGGTGTCGCATCAATCATCCGTCGCGCGTCATCCTCAGCAATGACATGTTCAACACCCGGAATGTCCTCGGCAAGTGCCTGAACGCCCGCGTCAAACCCCTGCCCCGCAAACAAAACGCGCGCGCCGGTGTCTTTCGCAATATATGCCCATTCAGCAGGGGCAAGCCGCCAGCCAATCGGCACCATGACGATGCCAACGCGCGCCGCGCCGTAAAAGAGCGAAAAATACAGGTCGCTGTTTTTGCCAATCCACGCAATGCGGTCGCCTTTTTTAAGGCCCATAGCCATCAGCATCGACGCGATTTTTGCGGTGTGTTCTTCGAGCCCGCCATATGTAAAAGCTTGGTCATCTTGCGATAAAGCGGGCCAATCGGGACGATCCTTTGCCCAAAGGGTCAGAAACCCGTCAAAGGTCAATATGTCAAAATCGGCCACCGCCATGTCATCTCTCCCAAGATCGGGCCGCGTTTGGCAGAGGCCCTGATGCTTTTTGTCGAGAGATTATAGCCACATGTCAACAAACGGATTACGTCTCGGGCTCTCCCTTAGAATGCGAGGATTCTCTCATGCCGAAAATGTTTCAACTGACTGCTGTTCTCTTGTTGGCTGGGGTCAGCTTGCCCGTTGCGGCGCAGAATGAATCGAAGCGTGAAATCGTTGTCACGGCGCGTTCGTTGAAGGATACAGAGGCGGATTTAAAAGCCTGTCTTGCGCGTAAATGCCCACCCGATCAGGATATCAAAGCGACACTGGCGCATGCGGAAAACCAATTCGTCGAAGGCGATTATCGCGATGCGCGCGCGACTTTGGCCAACGCGCTTGGCCGTAATCGCAAACATAAACAGCAGTTCCCGATTGAAGTTTCCGATTTGCTGCGCGCAAATGGCAATGTGGCAGCGCATTTGGGCGAATCCGATATTTATCGGCTGTCCGTGCTCGATATGCGCGACACGCTGAAAGGCGCGCTTAAGCCGAACGACTTTCGTGTATTCAGCGCGGAAATCGAAGTCGCGGACTCGCGTTTGAAACTTGGCTATCTGGAAGAAGCGAGCGACAAGTATTTGGAAATCGAACGGCGCGCTCTAGCCGCTGGCCTTCCCCAAATTGCGGCGATTGCCCGTGTGCGCGACCTGTCTTTGCGGGTGCAGCGCGCGGAAACCGAGAAAACGGCATTTCGCCGCAAAGACGCCGCCGAAGCGATTGACCTATTCTTGAAAGAGCCCACCGGCGGGGCAGAGGAATTCAAGATTGTGGCAGAAGTGCTGAAATCGCGCATGGATCGCAACGGCGGCAATAACGAGACAACCGACAAGCTGATTGCCCGCTATGCCGCGATGGGTGGTACAGAACGTCCTGTTCTGTTGCATTCCAAGCCGATTGAAATGAACGAGGCACAGGCCGCCCGCGCGATGGCCGGTGGCAGCGACCTCAACCGCATCGGCACCCAAGTCGTTGAAAAACGCTGGGTCGATATTGGTTTCTGGATTGGCGCCGACGGCAAGGTGGATGAACCCGAAATCTTGCGCAGCGAAGGTGGCACCGATTGGACCGACGTTGTTCTGAAGGCGATTAAAACCCGCATTTATGCGCCGTTAAAGGCGGAAAGCGATGGTGCCACACCCGGAATTTACGCCATCGAGCGTTACTCGCTGACCGCGCAATATGAAAATGACGTGACTGGAACGCGTATCCGTCAGCGTTCACCCATCGCCAAAATCGAGCGGACCGATTTGACTGGCTAGGGTCAGGACCTAGGCACGGAAGACCAGCAGCAGATTGTTTGCGGGCATTTCGACGATCTGGTCGAGGCGCAAGCCATTCTCACCGGCGGTTTGGTTGATATCCTCCACGAAGCGCAGACCCCATTCGGGGTTTTGTTGGCGCAATGACGCATCAAATGCAGCGTTGCTCTCCGCAAGGGGAACATCGCGCTGCCGGAATGGCCCATAAATACACAGCGGTTGGGACGGGCCAAGCGCTCGGGCCGCATTGCGCAGCAATCCAACCGTGGCCGCCCATGGGCTGATATGGACCATGTTGATGCACAGCACCGCATTAGCCGCAGTAATGGGCCAGTCGGACGCCGCATCCAGCAACATCGCCGGTAAAACATTCGCCGCATTCTCGTCCGCACGCCACGCGTCAATCGACGCCACAGCGATGGGATCGGGGTCGGTCGGTTGCCATGTCAACGCGGGGAACAGCTTGGCAAAATGAACCACATGTTCGCCCGTTCCGCTCGCGATTTCGAGCACGAGTCCGCGGTCGGGCAACAATTTTGCAAGCGCTTGCGCAATCACATCGCGATTACGCACCGTCGCTGGCGCGTGCCGCTTTACCTCGGGACCGCGTTCAAACACAAAAGGCTGCGGCGTGGTCATCCCGCCGCAACTGCCTGTTCGGGTTCGCGCCACACGAGCACGGGCTTACGCGCAGCCTGTGTCTCATCCAGGCGACGACGTGGCGCGTGATGGGGCGCGGATTTCAGCATCGGGTCCCCTGCCTTCGCCCGTTGCACGACCGAACGCATCGCGCCAATAAACTGGTCAAGCGTGGCCTTGCTCTCGGTTTCGGTCGGCTCGGTCAACATCGCGCCATGCACGACGAGCGGGAAATAGACCGTCATCGGGTGATAGCCTTCATCAATCAGGCCCTTGGCGATATCGAGCGTTGAAAAGCCCTCAGCCAAGCCATTATCGCTGAACAACGCCTCATGCATGCATGGCCCGCTATGCGCAAAAGGCGCATCAAGGACGTCCTCAAGACTGCGCAAGATGTAATTGGCGTTCAACACGGCGTCTTCGGCAACCTGACGCAAGCCATCGGCACCATGCGACATGATGTAGGACAAAGCGCGTGTGAACATGCCCATTTGGCCATGGAAGGCCGTCATGCGGCCGAAGCTGTGCGGATGGCGCTCGTTGGCCGTTTCTTCTTCGACCAACGTATAGTGCCCGTCTGCGTGGCACTCGGTAAATGGTATCGGACCGTAAGGTGACAATGCTTCCGATAAAACGACCGGCCCCGAACCCGGACCGCCACCACCGTGCGGGGTAGAGAACGTCTTATGTAGGTTGATGTGCATTGCATCGATGCCCAAGTCACCGGGACGCACCCGGCCGACAATGGCGTTAAAGTTCGCGCCATCGCAGTAGACATAGCCGCCAGCAGCATGGACCGCATCTGAGATCGCTTTCATGTCGCGCTCGAACAGGCCGCAGGTGTTCGGATTGGTAATCATCACGCCCGCAACATCGGGGCCAAGCCGCGCCTTCAGCGCCGCCAAGTCGACACGGCCTTCTGACGTTGCCGGAATATTCTCGACTGCATAGCCGGCAAAAGCAGCCGTGGCAGGGTTGGTGCCATGCGCGCTTTCGGGGACGAGGATAACGCTGCGCGGGTCGCCGCGCGCTTCGAGTGCCGCTTTGATAGCAAGGATACCGCACAGTTCGCCGTGCGCGCCAGCTTTCGGCGTCATGGCGACGCCGTGCATGCCGGTAAGTTTTATCAGCCAAACCGCCAGCTCGTTTATCACCGCCAATGCGCCTTGCACCGTTTCAACGTGTTGCAGCGGGTGGACATCGGCAAAGCCCTCCATCCGCGCGACTTTTTCATTCAGCCGCGGGTTATGCTTCATGGTGCAGCTGCCCAGCGGAAAGAAGCCCAAGTCGATGGCATAATTCTGACGGCTAAGGCGCGTATAATGGCGCACCGTTTCGGGCTCAGACAGGCCGGGAAGGCCAATGTCGCGATGGCGGGCCAAATTGCCAAGGCGCGGCGTGACCTTCGGCGCGTCGGCCAGATCAACGCCGGTGGTTCCGGTCGTGCCGATTTCGAAAATCAATGCCTCTTCCAGCATCAGCGCCTTGTTGCCGGTATAGGTCGCGGGGCCAGTTTCGCCTGCGCTGCCCATTTCGGGTTTCCAACCGCTTTGATTGATCGTGCTCATGCCAACACCTCCTGCAATGCGGTGGCAAATGTTTCCACATCCTCCATGGTCACAACTTCGGTCACCGCGACAAGCAGACCATTGGCCAGCGCGTCTACATCCGGATATAAGCGGCCTAAGGAGACGCCGCCCAAGACTTTCCGGTCGGCCAATGCCCGCACGACGGGGCGCGCTTCCTTCGGCAGCTTCAAGGTGAATTCGTTGAAAAATGTGTCGTTGACCAGCTCAACGCCAGCGATTTGCGAAAGCCGGTCGGCGGCTTGAACCGCTAGGCTGTGGTTGAGTTCCGCCAATCCGCGCAGCCCTTTTTCACCCAGCAATGTCAGATGAATGCTGAAGGCCAATGCACAAAGACCTGAATTTGTGCAGATATTTGATGTCGCCTTTTCACGGCGGATATGCTGTTCGCGCGTGGACAACGTCAGCACGAAACCGCGCTTGCCCTCGGCATCCACAGTCTCACCGCACAAGCGACCGGGCATTTGGCGAACGAACTTTTCCTTGCACGCAAACAGCCCGACATAAGGCCCGCCGAACTGGAGACCGACGCCAAGCGACTGCCCCTCACCCACAACAATGTCGGCGCCCATGTCACCCGGCGCCTTGATGGCACCCAATGCAACCGGTTCCGTAACCACAGCAATCAGCAGCGCGCCATGTTCATGCGCCTTAGCCGCAATCGCCGACAGATCTTCGATGCGGCCGAGAATATCGGGATATTGCACGACAACGCAGCTCGTTTCGTCGTCGATGGCATCCAGCAAGCGTGCGCTATCCGTGGCAGGTGAAAGCTCGGGCAAGGCAGTGTCCAGCGTATCGCCCGTATATTGCGCCATCGTTTTGGCCACGCTGACATAATGCGGGTGCAGCCCCGACGAGAGTACCGCCTTGGTCCGCTTCGTGATGCGACCCGCCATGCCAATAGCTTCCCAGCAGGCGGTCGAACCATCGTACATCGAGGCGTTGGCCACATCGCAGCCAAACAGCCGCGCAACCTGCGTCTGGAATTCGAACAGCATTTGCAGCGTGCCCTGCGCGATTTCGGGCTGATAGGGCGTATAGGCCGTCAGGAATTCGCCGCGCTGGATGATATGGTCAACACTGGCGGGGACATGATGCTTATACGCGCCTGCCCCCAGAAAGAAGGGCGTGTGCGACGCGGTCATATTTTGCCGCGCGAGATTTGAAAAATGCCGCTCAACCGCCATTTCACTGGCATGGTTGGGCAAGCCATGGATCGGCCCGTCCAGCTGCGCCTCCGCAGGCACATCAGTGAACAAATCATCAATCGTTTTTGCCCCGATGACACCAAGCATGGCCTGACGGTCGGATGGGGTGAGCGGCAAATAACGCATTTCAATCTCCATGGCCCGCAAGTTGCGGACGGATTAGCTTAAAGTCCGTCGACAAATGCCTTGTACGCGGCCGCATCCATCAGGCTGTCGAGCTCGCTTGTGTCGCTCAGCGTGATTTTGAAGAACCAGCCCTCTCCTTCGGGATCGTTGTTCACCAGCGCGGGGTCGCCTTCCAAGGCTCCATTGCCCTCAATCACCGTGCCGCTGACCGGTGCGTAGACATCTGACGCGGCCTTAACCGATTCCACAACCGCAGCATCGCCGCCTTTTTTCAGCGTCGCACCGGTGGCGGGGACTTCAGCGAACACGATGTCGCCCAACTGGCTTTGCGCATAGTCCGTGATGCCTACTGTCGCGCTATCGCCATCGACTTCGATCCACTCATGATCTTCGGTGAAATAACGGGTCAT
>JAIXYC010000144.1 GCA_027490455.1 Sphingomonadales bacterium | reverse complement strand
GGAGGACGCGGTCGAGGTCTTCAAGGCCGTCCCCCCCATCCGCGACAAGATGGCGATGCTGGCCGAGGTTGGCCTTGGCTATGTCAAGGTCGGGCAACAGGCAACGACCCTATCGGGCGGCGAAGCGCAACGCGTCAAACTCGCCAAGGAACTCAGCCGCCGGTCCACCGGCCAGACTTTGTATATCTTGGACGAGCCCACCACCGGCCTGCATTTTGAGGATGTCCGCAAACTCCTCGAAGTGCTCCACCGTTTGGTGGAACAGGGCAATAGCGTGGTGGTCATCGAACATAATCTCGACGTCATTAAGACCGCGGACTGGATCATCGACCTCGGCCCCGAAGGCGGCGTGAAAGGCGGCGAGATCGTCGCCGAAGGCACGCCGGAGGATGTGGTAAAGGTCGCCGCGAGCTACACCGGCCATTATCTGAAACCGATGTTGGAAAGGGCGGGATAAGAGATTCACGCAGAGGCGCCGAGAACGCAGAGAATTTCTAACCTGAAACCTCGACACCCACCGTCATCCTGAACTTGTTTCAGGATCTTAATTCCGACCACGTGCAAAAAAGTAAGATGCTGGAGCCGAAGGCGTGCATCGCACAAACAAGTTCAGCATGACGAAGAGTGGCAAACCACCCCAAATCCTCCCCATCGATTTTCCACACGATGGAAATTTCAATGGGTGAGGCAGAATTACTGTGACAGGTGGGACATCCACTAAACTCCCCTGCGTCTCTGCGTCTCTGCGCCTCTGCGTGAATCCAAATCCTTCCCAACCCACGCCTAATCCCCCAAAATCTCCCCTCTAAACCCCCACTGTCTTGCGCCAGTCATCATCCTCTGCGATGCTTGGGCCAGAAACATTTTTGGAGAGTAAAATGCGCAAAGTATCGCCGTTCTTGTCCTCTGGCCTGCCTGTATCTTTGGCGGTGGCGTCCTGTCTGATCGGCGCGCCGGTTGTCGCGCAATATGCGGCGACGCCGGATCCTGCGGCGGCGTCGGCGACGGCTCCCCTGCCCCCTGCGCGGCCCATTGGCACGCCGCCGCTGACCACCAGCGAAGCTTATCTGAAGGCTGGCGCAGCCGAGCTTGCACGGTTGGAGGCGGATACGCCCAACAACCGCACGGCGCGCAATGTCATCATCTTCATCGGCGACGGCATGAGCGTTACCACATTGACCGCCGCGCGCATTTTTGAAGGACAGCAAAAGGGCGTCGATGGCGAATCCTATGTCGCGCAAATGGACCGCCTGCCGCACACCGCCTTGGTCAAAACCTATTCGCATGATGGCCAGGTGCCCGACAGCGCGCCGACCGCCACCGCCATCGTTTCCGGCGTCAAAACGCTGAACGGTGTATTGGGCGTTGGCCCGCAAGCGGTTGAGGACAATTGCAAGGCGAGCGAGCCGTATAAGGTCAAATCTCTGTTCGAAATGGCCGAGGACAAGGGATATGCCACCGGCATCGTCTCCACCGCGACCATCACCCACGCCACGCCCGCCGCAACCTATGCCCATGTCGCGCAACGCGATTGGGAAGTGGACGCGAATATGCCCGCCGCGGCGAAGGCCGAAGGCTGCATCGACATCGCCCGCCAAATGGTCGAATGGCCGCATGGTGATGGGTTTGAGGTGATGTTGGGCGGCGGACGCCAGCATTTCATGCCCAACACCGAAGCTGACCCCGAATATCCGACGAAGAAGGGCAAGCGCGCCGATGGCAAGGACCTGATCGCCAGCTGGCTGGCCGCCAACCCCAAAAGCGCCTATGTCTGGAACAGCGAAGGCTTTGCCGCGGTTGACGCGAAAAAGACCAGCAAGCTGCTTGGCCTGTTCGAACAATCGCATATGCAATTTGACGCCGACCGCACGGCGACCGGATCAAAAGAACCCTCGCTCGCCGAAATGACGACGAAGGCGATCGCGATGCTGTCCAAAAACCGCAAGGGATTTGTCCTGATGGTTGAAGCGGGCAAGATTGACCATGGCCACCATGGCGGCAACGCCTATCGCGCGTTGCAGGACACGGTGGCGCTGAATGATGCGTTGAAAGCGGCGATGGACGCTGTCGACCTGCGCGATACGTTGATTGTCGTCACGTCGGACCATAGCCACACCTTCACCATGGCGGGATATCCCGAACGCGGTAACCCGATCCTCGGCCCCGTGGTTGATCAGAAAGGCAAATCAACCTTGGCCTTTGATGGCAAGGGATACACAACCTTGGGCTATATCAACGGCCCCGGCGCAGTCACGACACTGCCACGCCCCGACCCGTTGAAAGAAGATACGCAGGCGCTGAATTATCGGCAGCAGGCGTTGATCCCCACCGGTTCCGAAACGCACAGCGGCGAAGATGTCGTCGCGCGTGCCGCCGGACCAAAGGCGCATTTGTTCAAAGGCACGATTGAACAGAACACGATCTTCCAGATCATGCGCGCGGCCCTTGGGTTTAAGTGAGGCGGTTTTAAATTGGCGGCGTAGCATCATGCGCGATTAAGCCGGCGCGGTTCGGCGGGCGCGGAAGTATGCACGCGGGACAGGGCTTTGCTTATGCCCATATTGCCAGTACGGGCGGGCTATGAACGGCCTTTCCCTGACGCTGCGCGATGCGACCGATGCCCTGACGCCCGTCAGCGCGACCCCGCGTCTTGATGCCGAACTGTTGATGGCGCATGCCTTGGGCATTGACCGCTCGGCGATGTTGTTGCGGATGCATGATCTTGCTGTGCCACCTGCCTTTGCGGCGATGCTCGCGCGGCGGGTGGCGGACGAACCTGTGGCCTATATCACGGGAATGCAGGCGTTTTGGGACCTCAACCTGCATGTGACGCCCGATGTGCTGATCCCCCGTGCGGACAGCGAAACGGTGATTGAAGTGGCGATGGCGGCTTTTGCCGGGCGGGGTGCGCCTGCGCGGATCCTCGACCTTGGCACGGGGTCGGGCGCGTTGTTGCTGGCGGTTTTGTCGGTGTTTGGGGACGCGCAAGGGGTTGGTATTGATGCCAGCGCGGCGGCGCTCGCGGTCGCATCGGGCAATGCTGCACGCCTTGGGCTGGACGGGCGCGCAACCTTCGAACGGCGCGATTGGACTTTGGACATGTGGGCGGATGGTTTGGGGCAATTCGACCTCATTGTGTGCAACCCCCCTTATATTGAGGACGATACCCCGCTTGCGCTTATGGTTGCCCGCCACGAACCACACAGCGCCCTCTTCGCCGGACCCGACGGTCTGCGCGACTATCGCATACTTCTAAAAACCCTCAAAAAACTGCTAAAAACCACCGGAATCGCAGTCTTCGAAATCGGATTCAACCAGTCAAAATCCGTCGCAAAATTGGGCACTGAAGCCGGGTTGACTTGCGAATTAACCCACGATCTTTCCGGCAATCCACGCGTCTTGCGCTTTTCGCTTGGAATCACCGAACCGAACCGCTAACGCTAAAAAGCATCGCAGCAAAACCCGTAAATCGCGGAGATTAGCGCGAAGCCGCCCCCAGCGCAGTTGGAAATTTTTTCAAGGTCTCGGTCGACCTTGGCGTAACCCAAAGACTGGGTTTTGGGGCTTCCTGCAATGTTAAAATGCTAAAAGAGGACGGG
>JAIXYC010000149.1 GCA_027490455.1 Sphingomonadales bacterium | reverse complement strand
GCCAAGCCACCAAAATGGGCGGCTTCCGTAGCGTTTATTGTCGTTGCTGAGCTTGCGTTTGTCATATCCTGTCCCTATCAGGGCCCTCGATTGTAATATAGCGACTATTCAAGGTTTTCATGGCCCGCATTGTAATGAAATTTGGCGGCACGTCTATGGCCGGAACGGAACGTATCCGCCGTGTCGCGCAATTGGTGAAGCGTCAGGCAGAACGCGGTGACGAAGTTGCCGTCGTTGTCTCCGCCATGGCGGGCGATACCGACCGGCTCGTCAACTTCTGCCGCGAGGCGAACGCGCTGTACGATCCTGCCGAATATGACGTGGTGGTCGCCGCTGGTGAACAGATTACCGCAGGCTTGCTCGCGATAACGTTGCAGGCGCTCGGTTGCGAAGCGCGCAGCTGGTTGGGCTGGCAGATGCCCATCCATACGGATGACGCGCATGCCAAGGCGCGCATAGGTTCCATCGATACCGACGCATTGCTGGCGTCGATGAAGGCTGGCAACATTGCGGTCATTCCCGGATTTCAGGGCCTGACCGACGACAACCGCATCACCACCTTGGGCCGCGGGGGCTCGGACACCTCAGCTGTTGCCGTGGCCGCTGCGGTGAAGGCAGATCGCTGCGATATCTATACCGACGTTGATGGCGTTTACACCACTGACCCGCGCATCGTGGCCCGCGCACGCAAGCTGAAGGCCGTGACCTACGAAGAAATGCTTGAACTGGCATCGGTCGGATCAAAGGTTTTGCAGACCCGTTCGGTTGGCCTTGCGATGAAGGAAGGCGTGCGCGTTCAAGTGCTGTCTTCATTCGTTGATGAAAGTGCGCCTGACGCTGACAGTATCCCCGGCACGATGATTGTGACCGACGCAGAATTGGAGAAGTATCAAGTGGAACGCCAACTGATCACCGGAATTGCCGCCGACAAGAATGAGGCGAAGATTACCCTTACACGCGTACCCGACCGTCCCGGCGCGGTGGCCAACATCTTTTCGCCGCTGGCCGACGCAAATATCAACGTCGACATGATCATCCAAAACGTTGGCCGCGACAAAGGCGAAACCGACGTGACCTTCACCTGCCCGCAAGCGGACCTTGTGCGCTGCACCGACATTTTGGAAAACCGCCGCGACGCGATTGGCTACAACCGCCTGATCCCCGATACAAAGGTGACAAAGATTTCCGTCGTCGGCGTCGGCATGAAAAGCCATGCAGGCGTCGCCTCGACGATGTTCAGCTCCTTGGCCGACCGCAAGATCAACATTCAGGCGATCTCGACCTCCGAAATCAAGGTTTCGGTTTTGATCGACGAGGACGAAACCGAACTGGCCGTGCGCGTGCTGCACACCGCTTATGGGTTGGATGCTGAGTAAACCGCTTTCATTGCCAACTAGCGACCGATAAGAGACCGCTATGACCAAACTCCAACACCTCATGCAACGCGGCACGGAATTTCTTGGCTGCGACGTCGCGATTATGTGCGGGGCGATGTCTTGGGTTTCGGAACGGAACCTTGTGTCTGCCATCTCCAATGCCGGCGGGTTTGGCGTGATCGCGTGCGGGGCGATGACGCCTGAGTTACTCGATACCGAAATTGCCGCGACCAAGGCGCTGACGTCCAAGCCATTCGGTGTGAACCTGATCACCATGCATCCGCAAATCATGGAATTGATTGATGTTTGCGCGAAATATGAGGTGAGCCATGTCGTACTCGCGGGCGGATTGCCGCCCAAGGGCAGCATTGAGGCAATCAAGGCGTTTGGCGCAAAGGTTATCTGCTTTGCCCCTGCGCTCACGCTGGCGAAGAAATTTGCGCGGTCCGGCGTTGATGCGTTGGTTATCGAGGGCAGTGAGGCAGGCGGGCATATCGGCCCAGTGGCAACGAGCGTTTTAGCGCAGGAAATCCTGCCTGAGCTGGGCGATCAACTGCCCATTTTTGTCGCGGGCGGCATTGCCCGTGGCGGCGCGATTGCAAGCTATCTGGAAATGGGTGCGGCGGGTGTGCAATTGGGCACGCGGTTCGTATGCGCACATGAAAGCATTGCCCATCCCAATTTCAAGGCTGCTTTTCTGCGCGCCAATGCCCGCGATGCCGTTGCCAGCGTCCAGATTGACCCGCGCTTGCCGGTCATTCCTGTCCGCGCGTTGAAGAACAAGGGCACTGAGGAATTCACCAAGAAGCAGGTCGAAGTGGCCGCGATGCTTGACCGCGGTGAAATCGACATGGAAACGGCGCAGCTTGAGATTGAGAAATATTGGGCTGGGGCATTGCGCCGCGCGGTGATTGACGGCGATGTTGAATATGGTTCGGTCATGGCAGGCCAGTCGGTTGGTATGGTCCATGTGGAGCGGCCCGTGGTTGATATCATTGCCAAGCTGGTCGACGAAGCGAACACCGCGCTGGCGCGTTAGGTCTGTAGATTTCCCAATCGGGAATATCGTTAACCGTCTTGCCAATGCAACACAGCGTGTGCATATCGGTGTCATGACACAAAATCTCGCGACGGAACTCACCCCGCTCGACCCCGCATTCGTGACCACGACACGCATTGCGACAGCGATTGGATTGCTGCCCTTTGTCATTGGTGCAGGCGTGCTTGAGCTGGCGCAAGTGGCCCCTCCGGGTAGTTTCATTGTGCCGATGCTTTTGTTCTACGCCTTTGTCGCCTTCGTCGTCCCAGCGCGCAAATATCGGCATTGGGGCTATGACATGGGCACCGACCGGCTGCGCATTGTGCGCGGGTACATGTTTTATCGCGACACCATCGTCCCGTTCGGGCGAATCCGGCATATAGATGTCGACCAAGGGCCAATTGACCGGCGCTATGGCCTCGCCACGCTGACGGTGCACACGGCGGGCAACCACAACAGCAAGGTCGCGTTGCCCGGCCTGGCAAACGCCGACGCGCTGGCGATGCGTGAGGCCATTCGCGCTGCGATCCGGCAGGACAGCTTGTGAACGAAACCGTTGATGCGGCGGGGGAGCTGACGCCCGCAGTCGATGGCGAACGGCTGCATATCAGCGGCTTGCTGGTGGGCTTCATCTCCGGCCTTCCGCAGTTGGTGTTTCCGATGGTCGCCGCGATCTTCGGTGTCCGAAAAGCCGACAATCCGGTTCTCATTCCCATTGTTATCGCGGTTGTTCTTTTATTCAGTCTGTTCTTCCGCTGGTTGGCATGGCTGCGGTTTCAATATTTCGTCGGCGAACACGACATTCGTGTTGAGAAAGGGATTTTGAACCGGACGGCGCGCTCCATCCCCTATGAGCGTATTCAGGATGTCAGCATCGAACAAAAGCCGCTCGCCCGCATGATGGGTTTGGGTGAGGTCAAGTTTGAAACTGGTGGCGGCGAAGGCGACGATGCGAAGCTGAGTTTCGTCACATTGCAGGAAGCGAACCGGCTGCGGGCTTCAATCCGGTCGCGTAAAGCTGGGATTGCGGTTGCCGCTCCGGCAGATGCGCCACCGCCCGTTGAAGACGACGCGCACCCGATATTCGCGATGGATGGCAAGCGGGTGTTCGTGTTTGGTCTCTATTCCTTTTCGCTCGTGATTTTCGCGGTGCTCGGCGGCCTTGCGCAGCAGTTTGATTTCCTGCTGCCTTTTGATTTTTGGGACTTCAAACATTGGATCGGGCTGGCCGAAGAGCGCGGTGTGAGCGTTAACCAGATCAACGGCGTTGGTGTGTTCGCGCAGATCATTTTGGCCTTCGGCGCCATTACCAGCCTGATTTTCATTGGCTTTGCGACGGGCGTGGTGCGTACGATTTTACGCGAGCATGGTTTCCGGCTGGACCAGACCGCCAAGGGGTTCCGCCGTCGGCGGGGGCTGTTCACACTCACGGACGTTATCATGCCCACACACCGCGTGCAGGCGGCACTTGTGCAAACGGGGCCGTTCCGGAAACGCCGTGGCTGGCACAGCCTGAAATTTGTCAGTCTCGCGCAGGACAGCAAGCAAGAGGCGAACTATGTCGCCGCGCCCTTTGCGACACTGGACGAAGTGTGGCGCATCGCAATAGCCGCCGCAATCGCTGCGCCCGATGGCGATGAACGGTTGCAGAGGGGCGTTGCCACATATTGGCTGACGCAGCTTTGGCTCATTGTGCCCGTGCTGTTGACTGCGATGGCTGCGCTGGTGATTTTCGCGGACGCCCCCATTGGCCGCACGACATTGTTGCTGTTGTTACTGGTTCTTCCCGGCACTTTTTTCTGGTTGGACTGGCGGCAATATCGTTTCGGGCTGGATGACCGTCAGTTGTATCTCAAGCGCGGCTGGTGGCGGCAACAGATGACGATTGCGCCTCAGGTGAAGGTGCAAAGCGTTGAAATTGCGCAAGGCCCATTATCGCGGCGGCAGGGCCTTGCGTCGCTTCGGTTCGGCATTGCTGGCGGGACGATGGAGATGATCGCCCTGCCGCTGGCGACTGCGGTCGCTATTCGCGATGCCGTGATGGAAAAGGTAGTGGCCGTCGATTATTCAGCGATTAGGTCCTGACCCTAATCAATCGCATTAGCAACCTGCGTTTCGATGACGCTGCCATCATCCTTGCGCAAGGTCATGACCACCTTTTTCGATGCCCAATCAATGTCGATTTGACCAAAGTTGGCAATGCCCCAAAAACCGCCTGTGCGGCTTGGATCGGGTTCGCGGTCACCGCCATCGCCTTTGCCAAAGGCAAGGTTCAGCGAGCTGGACGTGAAGTCCCACAGCGGCTTGGAAAGGCCCGGTGCATTGGTCTTATAAAAGCCACCGGAATGCCGGTCGCCAGTCAGGAATATCGCATTATTGACGCGCTTTTGAGCCAATAAGGCATAAAGGCGGTCGCGCTCTTTAGGGAAATTGGTCCAGCCTTCAAAATTATGCGCGTCGGTTATCACCTGTGTCGATGAAATGATGAAGCGTACGTCGGCTGGCTTATCCAGTTCCCGTGCCAACCATTCCCATTGCGCACTGCCCAGCACCGTCGCTTTGGGGTTCATATTGGGAATATACCAGCCAAGCGCAGGCGCGGGATCGCGATAGGTCATCGAGGCCAGGTCGGAACGGAAAAAGCGCGCATCGAGGATGATGAACTGAACGCGCTTGCCCTGCGGACCGACGATCCGGCTTTCATACACACCGGGGCGGGCGCGCACTTCGTCTGATGCGCCCCAATAGGTTTCATAGGCTTTTTCGGCCCATTCCTTGAACGCGAACGATCCGCCGGCGTCATTGGCGCCAAAATCATGGTCATCCCATGTGGTCATCATGGGGACGCTGCGCCGGAATCGGTCAAATTCAACGCGGCTGTTGAGCGTTTTATAGCTCGCGGCCAGCGTCGGGATATCCGCCCCATTTGTTGGCCGTGTATCGCCATAGACATTGTCGCCGATCAACAGAAACGCCTGCGGATTTTGCGCGGCAATCACGTCCCAGAATTTCATGTCGCGGTTTTCGTTGACGCAACTGCCGAATGCAAAACGTGTGATTACGGTATCGGCAGAAAGCGCCGGATTGGCTGGTGCCTTGGGCAGTTTGACGTCCAGCGCGGCATAATAAGGGCGCAGCGCCTCCTGCGCGCTTGTTGGAGCAAGCTGCGGCGGTGTCACCATGCTGGCGCATCCCGAAAGAAGCAGGGCGAATAGGGGAAGGGCATATTTCATGAGCGCATCTTGCCTTTAATCAACAATTGGGTTGCCCCTTCCTCGTCTTTGGAAAGCAGCGCGTCAATCCCGTATACAGTGGCGAGGTTTCGCGCGGTGACGACATCATCAACCGCACCCTGCGCAAACACGAAACCTTGATGCAGCAGCACGACATGGTCCGCAAAGCGCACCGCGTGGTGCAAATCATGCAGGACCGCGACGACACCTTTGCCGCCGCGTGCCTGCTGCAGCAACAGATCAAGGATGTCGAGTTGATAGCCCGGGTCTAGGTTGGCCAAGGGTTCGTCTGCGAGTATCCATTCCGGCTCCCCAGCCAGCACGCGGGCGAGCAATACGCGCGCGCGTTCGCCGCCCGATAATTGGGTAATCGGGCGCTGCGCAAAGCCATCGGTTGCGGTTGCGGACATCGCGGCGGCAATGGCCCTGCGGTCATCGGCCGATGCCCCTGCGCCGCGTGCGTGCGGTATGCGGCCGAGCGCAACCAACGCTTCGGACGTGATCGCCCAATGCGTTTCCGCGCCTTGCGGTAGCAGTCCGATGCGCTTGGCACGCGTCGGTGCGGGCATTGCCGTAATATCTTCATCGCCAAGCTTTGCGGTGCCGCTGCTTGGCTTTCGCAGGCCCGCTAGGCAGGCCAGCAATGTCGATTTGCCTGCGCCATTGGGACCAAGGATGACGCTGAATTTGCCCGCTTCAAACGTGGCGCTGACCCCCTCAAGCGTTGGTGCGTTGCCATGGGCGAAGCCGAGATTTTGGACATTCAGGTTCATGCTGCGCCCTTACGATAGCGTAAAAGCAACAGCAGGAAGAACGGCGCGCCAAGCACTGCCATGGCAATGCCAAGCCGCATTTCACCGGGGGCGGGAATGAGGCGCACGAGGCTGTCTGCCGTGAGTGTCAAAATTGCGCCACCCAAAGCAGAAGGCACCAAAATGCGGGATGGCTGCTCGCCATAAAAGCTGCGTATGACGTGCGGCACGATAAGCCCGACAAAGCCGACCACACCCGACACGGCGACCGATGCGCCAACCGAAAGGCCAACGCCAAGGACGATCAGCCACTGCAACCGGAACAGGTCGACACCAAGGCTTTTGGCGCCATTTTCGCCCAAGGTCAGCGCATCGAGCGCACGGCCGGTGGTCAACAATAACAGCGCGCCAATCGCCATGAACGGCAGCGCAGTGAGCACGTCTTCCATCAGCCGGTCGGTCAGTGCACCCATCAGCCAGTTGATGATTTCACTGGCGGCAAATGGGTTCGGCGCGATGCTGATGACAAAGGCCGTCAATGCACCCGCCAGCGTGGACAGCACCATGCCGCCCAATATGAACCCGATTGGCCCGCCACCGCGGCCGATCGCCAACAGCAAAAGGATGCTGGCGCCCGCGCCAATCATCGCGCAGCCGAATAGGCCAAAGGGCACAAGGTTGATGCCCAAGAAGATTGCCAGAACGCCGCCCAAAGCAGCGCTGGCCGAAACCCCCAGCACGGTCGGGTCAGCAAGTGGGTTGCGCAAATAACCCTGCAGCACAGCGCCCGACAGCCCAAGGACTGCGCCAATGCAAAGCCCGAGAAGCGCGCGGGGCAGGCGAAGCTCAAGGAAAATCCAGCCATTGGCATTGTCGGCGGCCCACGACATCGGCCAAATCCAGACCTTGCCTGCCATCAGCGAGAGCAGGAACGCCGCCAGCGTGAGCAGCAGCAAAACACCCGTCATGAAACGCCACGTCATTGGCCACCTCCGCTTGCGCGCGCGGTTAGCGATGCCCGTGTCTTGGACAAGATGGCGGACACTTTAACGATCGTCGGACCGCCGCAGAATAACAGTTGGTCGGGAAAATCGACGATGCGCGTTTTGTCGCCCAAATGCCGCAATAGCCTTTGCCGGGCGGTAAGCGCTCGGGCATCTTCGCCCTGTGCGCTGGTGGGCATGAAGATGACCGTCGGCGGATTACGCATCAGGGTCTCCACCGGCAATATGCCCCATGACGCCAGCCCATATTCGGCGCTGGCATTGCGAAATCCGTGACGCTGTAACAGTTCGTCTTGCAACGTGCCTTTGCCGGCGACGAACCCGCCATTTTGCCAGATCACGGCTGAAATTGGCGGTTCGGCCTCGGTCGGTTTGGGCAACGCATTTTCTATGCGCGCAACCAGTTTTTCACCCGCCTCCACTCTGCCGATGGCTTTCGCCAGCGTGCGGATTTGCCCGATGTCCTCTGCAATCGTCGGCGCGACACCAATGGCCACTGTTTTAATCCCGGCGCGCGCCAGCACGGCATTTGCACCCGATGATGCCAAATTGCCTGTCAGCACCAATTTTGGGCGGGCCAAAAGCAATTCTTCTGCGCTTGCACCAATGGCGGGATACTGCATGGACCATGACAAAGGTGCAGATGCGCTCTCGGGATCGTGCGAATAAGTGCTGACCGCCGTCACTTGGCCGGGCAACGCGATTTCGGCCAGCACTGCGTCAATGCACGGATTATTCGATACGATCCCGCCGGGCACAATAGCACCTTGGTTGGCGCATCCGGCCAGTGCCAATGCAGGCAACATGCACCAACCGCGACGCATCAGAATTTGGCCCTGACGCCAACCGCGGCATTGCGGCCAAAGCTGTTATATCCGGCTACGACAGTGTAGTGCCCATCGAAGATGTTATCGACGCGGCCATAAAGCTCAAGCCTGTCGTTGATCGGCAATGATGCTCGCAAGCCAACCAACGCATAGCCATCAATACCCACGCTGTTTGACGCATCGTCAAAGCTATCGCCGATCAACAACACACTGCTGCCCACCGACAGGCCAAACGGCGTTCGCCAGTCGACCGTCAGGCTGCCGCTATGTTGCGGACGTAACGCCAGTCGGTTGCCGAAATTCGCACCCGCAGACCGGTTAACCGCATCGACCAAAGTGTAGCTTGCCCGAATGTCCAATCGGTCGGTGGGGTTCAGGTTGAAGCCAGCTTCCACGCCGGTTGATTTAACGCGGTCGATGTTTTCGGACTGAAAAGTCGCAAAGGAAAACGCGATCAAGTCCGTGCTG
>JAIXYC010000022.1 GCA_027490455.1 Sphingomonadales bacterium | reverse complement strand
TTTGAACTGACCGGCCTGACGCAGGCTGATGTTGAGGATCGTTTTGGCGGCATGTACCGGGCATTCCAATATGGTGCACCACCACATGGCGGTATGGCGGCTGGCGTCGACCGGATGGTCATGTTGTTGTGCGGCGTTCAGAATTTGCGCGAAATTACCTTGTTCCCGATGAACCAGCGCGCCGAGGATTTGCTGATGGGTGCACCGTCGCCTGCCGAGCATAAGCAGCTGCGCGAACTGAACATTCGCGTCGTCGAACAGCCGCCCAAAGCGCAATCGTAAAGCATTAGCCGATGCCATTGCGCTGTCCCTTTTGGGGACAGCGTTTTGCTTTGTCTTGTCTATCGCCTGAATAGCTGCTGCAATCGTCGGATGGCGATTGATCTTTCACATTATGAGTCCGGTGCAAAATACGAAGGTATCTACGATGAGGACCTGAAAGCGCTGCAGGACCGCCTTTCGCGGCTGCAGTCGCTGCACATATTGCACTAAGCGCGCACGTTGATCGTGATTGAAGGTTGGGATGCGGCTGGCAAGGGTGGCGCAATCAAGCGCATGACCGCGACGCTCGATCCGCGTTATTATCATGTCTATCCCGTTTCAGCGCCCACTGAGGAAGAAAAGGACAAGCATTTCCTTTGGCGCTTTTGGAACAAGCTGCCCGGCAGCCGGGAAATCAGCATATGGGACCGAAGCCATTATGGCCGTGTGCTGGTCGAACGCGTCGAAAAATTCTGCAGCGAGGCAGAATGGCGGCGTGGATATGACGAGATTAATGAGTTTGAGTCGCGACAGGGCGAAATCGGCACGAAAATCATTAAGCTGTTTTTCCATGTAAAGCAGGAAACGCAGGATAAGGTGCTGATGGAGCGGCTCGGAGATCCCGCCAAGCGCTGGAAAGTGACCGCAGAGGACTTTCGAAACCGCGAACGGCGTAGCGAGTATATGGATGTGCTGGCCGACATGTTTAAGCGCACCGACACGCGCTGGGCCCCATGGACCGTTATCGACGGCAATAACCAGAAAGCGGCACGGATCGCTGCACTAAAGCATGTTGTGGAATCGCTGGAGGCAAGCGTTCCGCAGGATTTTCCTGATGCTAAACCAGAGATTGTGGCGCTGGCCGAAAAGACATTCGGCTATTCCCCTGTTGGATAGGCGATTGCGACGACTTCCCATTCCTTGGGCCCCGTTGGCAACGTTACCGTTTTGACATCGCCGACGCGCGCACCACGCAGGGCACGCGCCAGCGGTGCGTTCCATCCGATGCGGCCATGGCCAGCATCTGCCTCGTCATCGCCGACCAATGTAATGACCCGCTCCACGTCGTCGATATCCGCCAAGGTAACCGTCGCGCCGAAAAATACGCGATCTCGGTCTTCCTGCTTTGAAGGGTCGAGGACCTTCGCAACTTTCATTTTCTTGGAAAGCTGGCCGAGCTCACGGTCGATTGCGCGCAGCTTCTGCCGGCCGTAAATATAGTCGCCATTCTCGCTTCGGTCGCCATTGCCCGCCGCCCAGTGGACGATTTCAACAACGGCTGGCCGTTCGACAGCGAACAATTGTTCATACCGCGCGCGCAAGGCTGCGAATCCGGCCGGGGTAATAGGGTTCGTGCGCTCCATAGCGCCTCTATGTCACCCCGGGCTTGATTTGCCCAGATATGTGCTGAGCGGCGTTGCCGACCGCACGCGCGCCCGTTCGGGGTGGAGATGATCGTACATCACCGCATTTTCCAGCACGCGGTAAACATAATCGCGTGTCTCGCTCAGCGGGATTTTTTCGATCCATTCCATCATGTCGATGGCACCTGTCCGCGGGTCACCATAAGCTTTCAGCCATTTGTTCACATTGCCGGGGCCACCATTATACGCCGCGATGGCAAGGGGATAGCTGCCGTCAAAATAATCGAGCATCCGTTCGATATATGTGGCGCCAAGGGCGATGTTGTAATCTGTATCGACCGTTAGCGCTTCGGGGCGATATGCCATTGCGATTTTGCCTGATGTTTCGCGGGCTGTGCCTGGCATCAGCTGCATAAGGCCGCGTGCGCCTGCGTGGCTGACGGCTGCCCGGTCAAACTGGCTTTCCTGCCGCATGATTGCATGGGCAAGCGTCCATGTCTGGTGATGCGCCGCGGGAACATTGACCGTTGGGTAGCTGTTTCCCAAAAGTTCGGGAATGCCCGCCGAACGGGCGCTGCGACCCGCCATCACAGCGAGATCGGGACGGCCCAGTTTTTGCGAAAGGCCAATGGCTGTGGCAAAATCATCCGTATCCTTGGCATTTCGCGCAATGGCCCTGAAGAAATTGCTTTGGTCCTTCCAACTCCCATATTTGGGGGCGAGGGCCGCCGCTAAATAGACTGCCGGTATATTTCCCTCCGCCAGAACGGGTGCGGCGGGGGTAATGCGTGGCACTTGAGGCAGGGGACGCCGCAACTGTTCAAGCGACAATTGGCCAAAAAAGCTTTCATAATAAGCGGCAGCTTGTTCATGATAACGTGTGGCCGACGCTTGGTCACCCGCCTTTGCCGCAGCTTTGCCAGCAAAGTGTAAACCTTTTGATCGGGTTTGTGCCGATTTTGCAGCGGACGCATAACGTTCGAACATAGCAACAGCGTCGCCCGGGCGGCCAAGCCTTTCCATCGCTGTCATGCCCGCAAGCCATGTCAGGCTGGTATAACGATCGCGTGTGGGGAGGTCTTGGTCGACCATGACAAGGCCGCGCGGCGTTGCGTCGTCAACGCGTGACGCTATGCGGTACGCGACGTCATATTGACCATCATTTGCAGCCGCCTGCGCATGCGTCAGCAGCAATTGATACCAGTCCTTCAGAACAGGTGCCGGCGCAGCCAGATTGGCGCGGTTCGCCAGCAACTCGCGCGCACCGATGCTGTTGCCTGTGGACCGCATGAAGTCTGCTCTGGCGGCGATTAGGGTCGCTTCACTATTGGCTAGAGCTCCGGCGTCCTGAACCTTTTGATCGGCGTCAGCGGCCTTCAGGCGGGTGGCGAGCGCCGCAACAAAGGCGGGGCGCCGTTGCGGAGAGGTGTAGGCTATCCAGCGTTCTGCGCCACGGGTTGAGCCCGACCATAACAAGCGGTCAACGCGGGCATCATGGTCAGCGGACGTAAAACGGTTGCCGGCGATGCGGAACATACGTGCTTCGTCGTCATCGTTTAGGGAACCACCGCGCCATGCCGCGCGCGCTTTTGCTTCAGCGCGCGATGTGTCGCCCGATGCGTGGAGCGCAATTGCGAACCGCGCGCGTCCCGCGTTGGTGAGGGGCGGTAAGCGGTCAAAGAAGGCCACGACCTGACTGGGCGACAAGGACAGGGGATTGATCGCCTGTTCTGCGTTCTTGCGCATCTCATCGCTATTTGGCCAATCGGGATAGCGCATCAGAAATGAGGCATATTCGCCAAAGCTGAAATTGCCTGGAGCGCTGAGCATTTTCCAACGCTGCAACGCGGCCGGGACTTGGCCCTCGCTTGGGTCATATTGCACGGCCGGGGCCTGCGGCATTTGCGCAGTGGGCGCAGCAGCAGGGGCTTCCCCCGTACCGCGCTGCCACGTTATGTCATCACTTTGTTGGGCCGCTACGGCCGTCGAAAACGGAATTATTAGCATCGATGCCGAAATGAGATGCTTTACCATGCTGGACATATTATGTGCCCCATCCTTATCAGGTGCTGAACGAACGACTATATAGCCCTTAACGGCCTATATGTCGCAGATTGAAAGTGTAATGCTATGTTTTCGGGATCGATACCGGCTCTAGTGACTCCTTTTTACGACGGAGCGTTTAGCGAAAAGCATTTCCGCGCGTTGATCGATTGGCAAATCGACCAAGGATCAAGCGCGCTGGTGCCGGCGGGAACGACCGGCGAAGCGTCAACGCTATCGAACGCAGAGCATCATCGCGTAATCGAAGTGTGTATCGAGCAAGCCGCTGGACGCGTGCCCGTGATTGCGGGCTGTGGGTCGAATGACACCAATAACGCCATTCTCCATCTTAACTTTTCAAAGAAAAGCGGTGCGGCTGCCGGGCTGGTTGTCGCCCCATACTATAATCGTCCCAACCAAGAGGGCATTTATGCGCATTTCGAGGCGATGACCAAGAAGAACGACTTGCCTATCGTGCTGTACAATGTTCCCGCGCGCACCGTGACCGACATCAAGCCGGAAACGGTCGCGCGCCTTGCGCAGTTGCCGACGGTGATCGGTATCAAGGACGCAAGTGGTGATATGCCGCGCGTAACGGACCATCGGTTGGCCTGCGGCCCTGATTTCTGCCTGTTGTCGGGCGTGGACGAACAGTCGCTTGCGTTCAATGCCGCAGGCGGGCGCGGGTGCATTTCGGTTACCGCAAATGTTGCGCCGAAATTATGCGCCGAATTTCAGGCGGCATGTGCGTCGGGTGATTATAACTTGGCACGTCAACTGAACGATAAGCTGTATCCACTTCATTTGGCGTTGTTTTCTGATGCATCGCCGGGCCCAATTAAATATGCGTTGTCACGCGTCATCGAAGGTTTCCCGGCCGAGTTGCGCTTGCCAATGACCCCGCCAAGCGAAGCGAGCCGTCGTCAGGTTGATGCCGCCTTGGAGAATGCAGGGCTTATTTAATGACGCGTCCAAAGCCCGAAGCATTCAACAAAGTTAAAACGGTCGCCGAAAACCGGCGTGCCCGTTATGATTTTCATATCGATGACAAATATGAGGCCGGGATTGTCCTGACCGGAACCGAAGTGAAATCTTTGCGCTTTGGTGAAGGTTCCATCGCCGAAAGCTATGCCGAAGTGCGCGATGACCAGATTTGGTTGATCAACGCGAACATCCCCGAATTCAGCCACGGGAACCGCTTTAACCATGAACCGAAACGGCCCAGGAAGTTGCTGCTGAACGAACGTGAAATAAACAAGCTGCATGGGGCGGTGATGCGGCAGGGCATGACGCTTGTACCCCTGTCGATTTATTTCAATGGACGCGGCAGGGCGAAAGTGGAATTGGCCTTGGCAAAGGGCAAAAAGGCGCCCGATAAGCGTGCGACCGAGAAGGAAAGGGATTGGAAGCGTGAGCAGGGACGCATTATGCGTGATCGTGGATGAGTAAGTTTGATACCTGGTTGCACAGGCAAGCACCCACACGCGACAGCTTTGAACGCAGCCGCTTTCTGCGGCCGTTTGCGCAGCGCGTGTTTCATCCAGCCCTCTGGCGCTTTACACGGCGCTCCGTTCCCCGGGGTGTAGCCCTTGGCCTGCTGGTCGGGATTTTCCTTTTGATACCGGGTGTCCAGATCGCTGGTGTCGCTCTACTTGCGCTGCCATTTCGGGCAAATATCCCCATCGGCGCGGCCATGACGTTCCTGAGCATGCCGGCCACAACGCCATTCATTTTGCTTGGGTCGGTGTATGTCGGTGAATCGGTGCTGCGGTTGAACAATGGCTCAGGCCATTTTTATCAACTTATCGAGACATCCGCACCGCTTTCCGCATGGGGTGATTATGTCTGGAACGAAGCGCCTTTGGCGTTGGTGCAAGGCGTTGCAGGGCTCGCGATCATATCCATTGCCGCGGCTGTCATCGGTTATGTGCTCTCGGCGTGGTTCTGGCGCTGGCGGATAAGCGCCAAATGGCGACGCCGGTCGAAGTCAATTGCGTCTCGTGGATAAGCTTTTGTAGCCTTTGGCCTGCCAGCCTCTATTCTCCCCACGATATTTCGGGAGCATATACATGAAATTCGCACGTAAACGCGCATTGGCCGCATCGGTGTCGGCGGCATGGCTCGCCACACCAGCATTTGCGCGAGAGATATGGGGACATCCGCCTGTTGTTCATGTCCGGTTACGCAGAGGAACAGTTGCGCGAGACGATCAGCCTCGACAATGTGTCGTTCCTTGCTAAGCCATTTTCAGTTCAGCAAATTGCAGAAGCGGTCCACGACGCTCTCGTGAAGGCAAATTAGTTTAGGTATTGAAAATAAACGCATAAATAATTTTGTTCCGCTCTTGTTCTTTTGGAACAGAAGGTGTACATAATGGTTATTCCGGATGTTAATCTGGAACAGGCATGACGCTGAAGGAGTGGAAAAATGGCAGCAAGTCTTAAAATGGTCGATGGGAATCAGGCAAACGGTATGAAAAGTTCGGAACGTGAAAAGGCGTTAGAAGCGGCGCTGGCGCAGATTGATCGCGCCTTTGGTAAAGGCTCGGCGATGAAGCTGGGTAGCCGTGAGGCTATTGCTATTGATGCAGTGTCCACAGGCTCGCTTGGTTTGGATATTGCGCTCGGCATTGGCGGTCTACCTAAGGGACGCGTGATCGAAATTTATGGTCCAGAAAGCTCGGGCAAAACGACGCTGACCCTGCATGCAATTGCAGAGGCGCAGAAGGCAGGCGGTACGGCGGCATTTATCGATGCAGAGCATGCGCTGGATCCGGGCTATGCGAAGAAATTGGGTGTCGATATTGATAACCTCATCGTGTCGCAGCCTGACACGGGTGAGCAAGCACTTGAGATTGCAGATACGCTGGTGCGGTCTAACGCAGTCGACATTTTGGTGATCGACTCGGTTGCTGCACTCGTGCCGCGCGCCGAAATTGAAGGTGAGATGGGCGACAGCCATGTGGGCTTGCAGGCTCGTTTGATGAGCCAGGCGCTCCGCAAAATTACAGGCTCGATCAGCCGGTCGAACTGCATGGTGATTTTCATCAACCAGATCCGCATGAAAATCGGTGTGATGTATGGTTCGCCCGAAACCACCACGGGCGGTAATGCGTTGAAATTTTATGCGTCGGTCCGTTTGGATATTCGCCGCACGGGTCAGATTAAGTCTGGTGAAGATATTGTGGGCAACACAACCCGTGTGAAGGTTGTGAAAAACAAGGTAGCTCCACCTTTCAAGCAGGTCGAATTCGACATCATGTATGGCGAAGGTATTTCCAAGACCGGTGAACTTTTGGATCTGGGCGTGAAGGCTGGAATTGTCGAAAAGTCCGGCAGCTGGTTCAGCTATGACTCGATCCGTATTGGGCAGGGTCGTGAGAATTCAAAAACCTATCTCACGGAAAATCCTGAAGTCGCGGCACGGTTGGAAGCCGCCATTCGGGGCAAGACAGAAGAAGTCGCCGAAGTCCTGATGACAGGGCCTGACGCGGAAGACGACGTTTAAGAAATATGCGAACAAGCGCGGCCTTGCCTGAGGCCGCTGCTTTCGACCCGTCCTGGTCCACCCCGGGGCGGGTCACTTTGTTTTGCCACCCACATATGAGGGGTCGTGAGCGCTTTGGCCGCTGACTTCTTGACAGGCAGGGTGGCTAACGCACAACTGCGCCAATGACATTGCAGATTCACCTGATTGGCTTGCCCACAGATCAAAATAGTTCGTTCGAACGTGGCGCAGCGGCGGCACCGGCCGCAATTCGCCATGCGTTGTTTAGCGACCGGGGTAACCTTTCGACAGAGTGCGGCCTTGAAATAGGAACCGACATCGCGCTGATCGATCGCGGCGATGTGCCGCTTTTGGACGTTGATACCGCAGCGGATGACGCGCTCATCATAAAGGCTGTGGCTGACGCGGTGGACGCAGGCGCTGTTCCTTTGCTGCTGGGCGGCGATCATGCGGTAACATATCCAGTGGTTGCGGCTCTGGCCGCGCGTCACGGGCCGCTCAACATTCTGCATTTCGATGCGCACCCCGACATCTATGCCGATTTTGAAGGTAATCCGCGCAGCCATGCGTCGCCATTTGCCCGCATATTGGAAGCTGGCCATGCCAAGCGCATTGTTCAAGTCGGTATCCGGACGCTGAACCGCCATTGCCGCGAACAGGCGGAGCGTTATGGTGTTGAAATCCTCCCGATGCTCAACTTCTCGCCGGAGGATGTTCCGGTTCTTGAAGGGCCGCTCTACATCAGCTTTGATCTCGATGGTCTCGATCCGTCGGAGGCGCCGGGTGTGGCGCATCCGGAGCCGGGTGGCCTGACGGTACGCGAAGTCCTTTCGCTATTGGCCAGACAAAATGCGGCAATTGTCGGGGCGGATGTCGTGGAACTTAATCCCCAGCGCGACGTGAACGATGTTACGGCAATCGTCGCGGCCAAGCTGGTTCGGGAAATCGCCGCGCGTATCTATCAAAATCATTCAGGAGAATAACCATGACCATCACAGTGCACCATTTGAACAATTCGCGGTCGCAACGGATGCTGTGGCTCCTCGAAGAATTGAACGTGCCTTATGAAATTGTGCACCACCAGCGCGATGCGGTGACCAATCTTGCACCCGAGGCGCTTTTGAAAATACATCCTTTGGGTAAGTCCCCGATGATTGAAGACGCCGGTAACATCGTTTTTGAATCAGGGGCTATCGTCGAATATCTGTGTGAGCGTCATAATGGCGCGCATCTGGTGCCGCCACGCGGGACAGACCAACATGTCCGTTACCTTGAGTGGCTGCATTTTGCCGAAGGCTCGGCGATGACACCGATTTTGCTCAACCTGTACACGGCCCGTCTGGGCGAAGCCGCAGCGCCGTTGCATCCGCGCATTAATGAGCAATTGGAAAGTCATTTCCAGTTCATGGAGGATGGCTTGAAAGCCAGCGGATGGTTTGTGGGCGATACGATGAGCGGCGCCGACATTATGTTGAGCTTTCCAGCGGAGGCCGCCGTTAAAATGGGCCGTGCCGCCAATCGCCCGAACCTCACCAAATTTGTGGAAACAATCCACGCGCGGCCCGCATATCAGCGCGCGCTCGAAAAGGGCGGACCTTATGCTTATGCCTGATCGAGCGGCAAAGTGCATATCCGGCTTGCAGGGCGGCGAGTCGTTCCCTAAGTCGCTTTCGTTATGACATCGACCAATGATATTCGCCGCGGGTTCCTTGATTATTTCGGTGCTGCTCAGCACGACATAGTCTCGTCCGCGCCACTCGTGCCGTACAATGACCCGACATTGATGTTCGTCAATGCCGGCATGGTACCGTTCAAAAACGTATTTACGGGCTTGGAAAGCCGCGAAACACCGCGTGCGGCTTCCAGCCAGAAATGCGTGCGTGCGGGCGGCAAGCATAATGATCTGGACAATGTCGGCTACACCGCGCGCCACCACACATTCTTTGAAATGCTCGGGAACTTCTCGTTCGGCGATTATTTCAAAGAGCAGGCGATTACCCATGCGTGGACCTTGCTGACCAAGGAATGGGGCCTTGATCCATCGCGCCTAACGACGACGGTTTATCACACCGATGATGAGGCGTTTGACTTGTGGCGCAAGATTGCGGGCCTTCCTGACGAGCGTATCATCCGTATCGCGACCAACGATAATTTCTGGTCGATGGGCGACACGGGGCCATGCGGTCCATGCAGCGAAATCTTTTATGACCATGGGGACCATATCTTTGGTGGCCCTCCCGGAAGCCCGGATGAAGATGGCGACCGTTTTGTCGAAATCTGGAACCTCGTGTTCATGCAGTTCGAGCGGCAGGATGACGGCACCGATGTGCCTTTGCCAAAGCCGTCGATCGATACCGGCATGGGGCTTGAGCGCATCGCGGCGGTCATGCAGGGCGTGCACGACAATTACGATACCGACACGTTCAAGGCGCTGATCAATGCCTCGGAAGAGCTGACCGGCACCAAGGCGCAGGGCGACCAAATGGCCAGCCACCGCGTGATTGCCGACCATTTGCGCTCGACGAGCTTCCTGTTGGCTGATGGCGTCATGCCGTCGAACGAAGGTCGCGGCTATGTTCTGCGCCGTATCATGCGCCGCGCCATGCGCCATGCGCACATCCTTGGCGCGAAAGAGCCGTTGATGCACCGTTTGGTGGGCAGCCTCGCCGCTGAAATGGGCGCGGCTTATCCCGAATTGCTGCGTGCGCAACCGATGATCGAAGCGACGTTGAAGCAGGAAGAAACCCAATTCCGCCGCACGCTGGACAAGGGTATCAAGCTGCTGGATGAAGCCACCACAGGTATGCAACCCGGCGATGTGCTTGCCGGCGATACCGCGTTTAAGCTTTATGACACATATGGCTTTCCATATGACCTGACCGAAGATGCTTTGCGTGCGCAGGGCTTTGGCATTGATCAGGCCGGTTTTGAAACCGCCATGAACAATCAAAAAGCCATGGCACGTGCCGCATGGAAAGGTTCCGGCGCCAAGGCATCGGACGACGTGTGGTTCGATATCGCCGAACGCGTTGGTTCGACCGAGTTCACAGGGTACACAGCCAATGAAGGCGAGGGGCAAGTCGTTGCCCTCGTCAACGATGGCGTTGAAGTGCAGTCTGCTGTGGCAAACGACACCGTGACCGTCATCACCAACCAGACGCCATTTTACGGCGAAAGCGGCGGCCAGATGGGCGACGCTGGGGTTATTTCAAGCACCAACATGCGCGGTGAAGTCACCGATACCGCAAAGCCGCTTGGGCGTTTGCATGCGCATCAGGTGACGATTGGAACGGGCGAGATCAAGGTCGGCGACTTTGTGACCTTGAAGATTGATACAGCCCGCCGCGACTCCCTGCGTGCCAACCATAGCGCAACCCATTTGCTCCACGCATCACTGCGTGAAAGACTGGGCAGTCATGTGACGCAAAAGGGTAGCCTCGTTGCCCCTGATCGTCTGCGGTTCGATTTCTCGCATAATCAGGCGGTCACGGCTGATGAAATTGCGATGATTGAAGCCGATGTGAACGCGCAAATTCGCGGTAATCAGGCCGTAACCACGCGTTTGATGACCCCTGATGACGCGGTCGCTGCGGGCGCGCTTGCTTTGTTTGGCGAAAAATATGGCGAGGAAGTCCGCGTGCTGACGATGGGCAAAACCGATGACACGCATTATTCTCTCGAACTGTGCGGTGGCACGCATGTCAACGCATTGGGTGACATTGCCTTGTTCACGATCATTTCTGAAGGCGCGGTCGCAAGCGGTATCCGCCGGATTGAGGCATTGACCGGAGAGGCCGCACGTCTGTGGCTTGTTGGCCGCGAAACACAGTTGAAGAACGTCGCTGCGATGCTTAAAACCGCGCCTGATGAAGTCGGCGCGCGTATTGAAACATTGATGAACGACCGCAAGCGGATGGAGAAAGAACTCTCCGAAGCCAAAACCGCGCTCGCATTGTCCGGTGGCAGTGGTCCCAAGGCTGAGGCCGAAACAATCGGTGATGTCACATTCATGGGCCAGGTCATCAACGGTATCGAGCCAAAGGCCCTGCGCGGTTTGGCCGATGACCAGATGAAAGCGATTGGTAGCGGCATCGTCGCCATCATCGCGGCGAACGAGAACAGCAACACCGTCGTTGTTGCGGTTTCACCCGCACTCCACGCCACGCTGACCGCTCCAGACCTTGTTCGCGCGGCGACTGAGGCAATGGGCGCGCAGGGTGGCGGCGGACGTCCCGACATGGCGCAAGGTGGCGGTCCAGCCGGCGCTGAGTTGGCGCAGGCGGCGTTGGATGCCATCAAAGCAAAGATTGCGGGTTAAGACGTAAGCTTGAGCTTGGGGGCCTCGTCGAGGCCGCCTGCTTCTTTGATCTGCCGCCGGAATTCGTCGCGCTTTTCGTGAATCGATGCGATCACGGGGCCCATGGCCACGCCGAGGTCGACAAGCACGGCTTCCGATAGCTGTAGCGAGCTTTCCAGCGTTTCTGGTACGGCATCGGTTGCACCCGCCTGATACAGGCGTGCGGCATGGTCTGCATCGCGTGCGCGCGCGACGATCGTTATATCCGGCAACCACTGGCGGACGCGCTTGACGATATGTTCGGCCAGCACCGGTTGATCCATGGTCAGAATAATCGCCTTTGCGTGGCCAAGGTTGAGCTTGTCCAAAGTTTCGGGCCGTGAGATGTCGCCAAAGATCACTTTATACCCCGCGCGCCGCGCCGCTGTGACCGCATCCACATTGGATTCAACCGCAACATAAGGCTGCCCATGCGTCGTCAGCATGTCGGCCACCAAATGACCGACCCGGCCAAATCCAATGACAACCGTGCGCGGTTCTTGCGCCGGGTCTTGTTCATATATCTCGTCGTCGGTCTCGCGCAGCTCAATTCGGCGCGCCATGTCGTGGCCGATGCGCGCCAATATCGGTGTGATGGTTAAGCCAATCGCTGTTGCGACTTGCCAGAAATTGATTGTCGCAGCGTCAATGATCTTTGCCGCGCCGGCTGCGCCCAGCACAATGAGCGTGGTTTCGGATGGGCTTCCCATAAGAACGCCTGTTTCGGTGGCGGTTCCCGTGCGTGCGCCGTTCAATTTCAACAGGCCTGCGGTAACCGCCGCCTTTATCAGAACGACGCTGGCAACCGCACCGACCAGCGCAACCCAATTGGCCGCGACGAAGCGCAGATCGACCTGCATGCCGATGCTGATCAGAAATACACCCAGCGCCAGTCCCTTGAACGGAGCGGTCATGACGGCGACTTCCGTTTGATAGTCCGTCTCGGCGATTAACAGGCCAGCGATCATTGCGCCGACGATGGGCGAAAGGCCAACCGCACCGGTTGCGAGGCTTGCCACGATCACCACCAGCAGGCTGACCGACACAAATAGATCAGGGCTTTTGGTGCGCGCGGCTTGCCCGAATAGGCGGGGCAGGAAGAAGCGGCCAAGCACAAGCATGCCGACGATCACCAATGTGCCCTGCCAGAGCACCGTAACAATGCCCTCCCACGAATCCGAACCCGCTTGCGGCGCCAGCGCGCCCAGGACAAAGATGATCGGGACGATGGCAAGATCTTCGAAAAGCAGCATCGCAAGGGCTGATTTGCCAACGGCAGAATGCGTCCCCGATATTGGCAGAACAAGCGCAGTCGATGAAAGCGCGAGCGCAATGCCGATGCCAATAGCCGCCGTCAGATTATAGCCAAATAGCAAAAGCCCCGCGGCAATGATGGTTCCCGCACCGAACAATTGCGCCGCGCCCACGCCAAAAACCAGACGCCGCATCTTCCACAATCGCCGAAAGGACAGTTCAAGCCCTATCGTGAACAGCAATAAGATAATGCCATATTCGCCAATGGGCCGAATGGCCTCTGGATTGGTGATGGTAACCCATTCAAGCAATGGATAGCGTTCCACCAAAGTGCCGAGGCCCATGGGGCCGACCAATATCCCCACCAAGATGAAACCGATAATAGGCGTGATACGAAAACGGGCGAAGGCCGGGATGACGATGCCGGCTGCGCCCAGAATGACGAGCAGATCGCTGATGCTTTCGCCGTGTAGTTCGCCTGCCATGTGCACCTTTTACCCACATGCAGCGTGATAAGGGAAGGGCAGGGCAATAAAAAAGCGCGGAGGTCGCCCCCCGCGCTTCGATATACTTATGTGTTTGGCGTTACTGCCAGCTGCCCATTTTGATTTCGAGGTTGGCGCGAACTTGTTCAAAGAACTGCTCGGTCGTCATCCATGCCTGGTCTGGACCAATGAGGATCGCGAGGTCCTTTGTCATGTGGCCGTCTTCAACCGTCTGGATACACACTTCTTCGAGCGTTTCTGCAAAGCGCGTCACTTCAGGTGTTTCGTCAAACTTGCCACGGAATTTCAGACCGCCGGTCCATGCAAAAATCGACGCAATCGGGTTGGTCGATGTTGCCTTGCCCTGCTGATGTTGGCGGTAATGGCGCGTTACGGTACCATGTGCCGCTTCGGCTTCAACGGTCTTGCCATCTGGTGTCATCAGAATCGACGTCATCAACCCAAGCGAACCAAATCCTTGTGCGACTTGGTCAGACTGCACATCACCATCATAGTTTTTGCATGCCCAGATGAACTTGCCCGACCACTTCAGCGCAGACGCGACCATGTCATCGATCAAGCGATGCTCGTACACAATGCCGAGCGCTTTGAACTTTTCAGCAAATTCGGCTTCGTACACTTCTTGGAACAGGTCCTTAAAGCGGCCATCATAATATTTCAGGATGGTGTTCTTCGTCGACAGATACACGGGCCATTCGCGGGTCACGCCATAGTTCAGCGACGCGCGGGCAAAGTCACGGATCGAGTCGTCGAGATTGTACATCGCAAGGGCAACGCCTGGTGATGGGTAACGGAAAACTTCTTCGTCAATCTTTTGGCCATCGTCGCCGTCCCACACGAGACGCAATGTGCCTGGTCCAGGAACGAGGAAATCGGTCGCGCGATACTGGTCACCAAAGGCATGGCGGCCGATCACGATTGGGTCCGTCCAGCCCGGAATGAGGCGTGGGACGTTTTCGATCACGATAGGTTCACGGAAAACAACGCCGCCCAAAATGTTGCGGATGGTGCCGTTTGGCGACTTCCACATTTTCTGAAGGCCAAACTCTTCCACGCGCGCTTCATCTGGTGTGATCGTCGCGCATTTTACGCCGACACCGAATTCGCGGATTGCGTTAGCGGAATCAACAGTGACCTTGTCATTGGTCTTGTCGCGATATTCCATGCCAAGATCATAATATTTCAGGTCAATATCGAGATATGGCAGGATGAGACGTTCCCTGATCCATTCCCAGATGATGCGAGTCATTTCGTCGCCATCGAGTTCTACAACCGGGTTTTTGACCTTAATTTTTGCCATGTCAGAAAGCACTTTCCATTGGGGAGTCTTGATATTGAACGGTGCCATAGCAAAGTCTGCCATATGTTCAACTGGCTAGCGTAATTGTCGGAAATTGCCCGAAACGGCATCAAAGGTTGTCATATGCACCGTCATCCCCTAGCTAAAGTCTATGAGTAGACAAGAACTGACAAACCGGGGCACCGGGGTCGCGAAATGGTCGTTTCCACCTGTTCACCCTGAAGGCCGCAAATTTGGCCTGATCGCGGCTGGCATCACCCTGTTTTTTGCATTTATGGCATGGGAGACGCTCGCGTGGCCCATGGGCGCAGTGACCATATGGACGCTCGCTTTCTTTCGGGATCCCGTCCGTGCAACACCCATTGACGACCGCTTTGTGGTTTCGCCCGCAGACGGGCTTGTTACCCTGATCGAACAAGTCCTGCCACCGGCAGAATTGCGCGGCCCAGACGGGCTTGGTGATCAGCCGATGACCCGGGTTTCCATTTTTATGAGCGTGTTTGACGTGCATATTAACCGGACGCCGATCCGCGGCACGATCAAACGCGTTGTGTACATTGCAGGCAAGTTTTTGAACGCGGACCTTGATAAAGCGAGCGAAGAGAATGAACGCCAGCACTTCCTCGTGGAACGCAGCGACGGCGTGCGTATCGGCTTTACGCAAATCGCTGGCCTTGTCGCCCGTCGTATCGTTGCCTTTGTGAAAGAAGGCGACAGCGTTGCCAATGGCCAACGTATTGGCCTTATCCGCTTTGGCAGCCGCGTGGATGTATATTTGCCGCATGGAACATCGTCGCGCGTCATTAAGGGGCAGCGTTGCGTTGCGGGCGAAACGGTTATCGCGGACTTGGGCGTTGACCAAGATTTGATTGCCGTCGCACACTAATGAACGATTTTCCTTCCCGCCCCGGTATTCCTTTGCGGGCGCTCGCACCAAATGCGATCACCGCGCTTGCTTTGTGCACTGGCCTCTCGGGGGCATGGTTTGCGATGCAGGGTCGCTGGGAAAACGCTGTCGCCGCAATGGTTATTGCAGGTGTGCTTGATGTCATGGATGGCCGCGTCGCCCGGATGTTGAAAGGCGAAAGCCGTTTTGGCGCGGAGTTGGATTCGCTGTCGGATGTGATTGCTTTCGGTGCGACTCCGGCGCTGGTCATGTATATGTGGGTGCTGCAGGATATGCCGCGCTTCGGTTGGACCATCTCTGTATTTTTCGTGTTGTGCGCTGCGCTGCGGCTTGCCCGTTTCAATGCCCGCATCGATACCGAAAACCAGCCGCATAAATTGGCAGGTTTTAACACCGGCGTCCCATCGCCGCCCGGCGCGGCGTTAGCCTTGCTGCCGATGATGATTTGGTTCGAAACCGGTGCAGAATGGGTGCGTGACTATCGCTTTCTTGGGCCGTGGTTGCTCGTGTGCGCGGTCTTGATGGTTTCCAATGTTGCCACCTACAGCTGGTCGTCGATCAAGGTTCGTCGCAGCCTGCGCTTCATGGCCCTCGCGACTGTTGGTTTGTTTACCGCGACCTTGGTTGCTGCCCCTTGGGTTGCGATGATCGGGGCGACGATAATTTATGCAGGGCTGCTGCCGTTTAGCGCCATAAGCTATGCGCGCGTAAAAAAGGCACGGCGGACGCAAACCGAAGCCGCTTGACCTAAGCCTGCCATAGGCTATGTTCCGCATTCGTTCTATATTTGGAGTGCTGTGTTGGAGCCGTTAGTCGTCATCATCATCGTTGTGCTTACTTTGCTGGTCGGGCTTGTGCTTGGCTGGTTTGCAGGCGGACGTGAAAGCCGGGCAGGGCAGGAAACCACCGTGCAACTGCGTTCCATGCTCGATCAGGTCGTGGTGGAGCGGGACAGCGCAAAGGACCGTTTAGCACGTCTGGAAACGAGCCTGGAAGAGCGTGAACGCGGCTTTGACGAACAAATAGCCGTGCTCGGTCAGGCCAAAGAAACCTTGTCGGCGCAGTTTGGCGAGATTGGCCAAAAACTGTTGGGCGAGGCGCAAGCGGCATTTCTTCAACGCGCCGATGAACGCTTTCATCAGGCCGGTGAAAAGAATGAAGAGCGATTGAAGCAGCTTTTGGGACCGGTGGGCGACAAGCTGAAAGCCTATGAAGAGCAAGTTGGCAAAATTGAGAAAGACCGCACGGAAGCTTATGGCGATCTGAAGGGTTTGATTGGCGAAATGCGCCTTGGGCAGGAGCGCGTGTCCAACGTTGCCTCTGGCCTGATGAACTCATTGCGCAATGCGCCCAAGGCGCGGGGCCGCTGGGGCGAGCAGCAGTTGAAGAATGTTTTGGAAAGCTGCGGCTTATCTGAACATGTCGATTTTGATCTGGAAACCAGCATTGATGCGGGCGATGGCCTTCGCTTGCGTCCGGACGCGATCATTCACGTGCCCGGCGGGCGGACGTTGGTTATCGACGCCAAGGTGTCACTGAACGATTATCAAGACGCATTTGCCTCCGTGGACGACGACGTCCGCGCCGTCGCCATGACGCGGCACACACAGTCGATGAAAAACCATATCGATGGCCTGTCGCGTAAAGCCTATTGGGACCAGTTTGAGGACGCGCCCGATTATGTGATTATGTTTGTCCCGGGCGAACATTTTCTGGCGGCTGCGCTCGAACATGAACCGCAATTGTGGGACTTTGCCTTTGATAAGAAGGTGCTGTTGGCGACGCCGACCAATCTGGTTGCGATTGCGCGGACCGTTGCCAGCGTGTGGCGGCAAGAGGGCCTTGCGCGCGAAGCCAAGCAGATTGGCGCGCTTGGCAAGGAAATGTACGACCGCATTGCCGTGGCCGCGCAGCATCTGAAATCGGTGGGCAGTGGGCTGTCCTCGGCGGTGAATAATTATAATAAGTTTGTGGGCAGCTTTGAACGCAATGTCATGTCGACGGGTCGGAAATTTGCAGAACTCAATGTAGAAACCGGCAAGCGCGAATTGGAAGATATCCCGTCGGTTGAGGCGCTGCCGCGTTATGGTGATGACGATGTAAACGCGCAAATTGCCGACGGACGCGAGGCCGCCGAGTAATAGCTCTAGCGAACGTCAGCCGCGCGCTGGACGGCGAAACTGGTTCAGCACTTCATACGCCATGACCGCTGTGGCCACCGCCGCGTTTAAGCTGTCCGCCTTGCCCCGCATCGGCATTTTGACGAGCAAATCGCACTGACCTTCATAATCGTCGGGCAGACCCTGCGCTTCGTTGCCCGTCAGGATGAAGCAAGGGCTTCTGTAGTGCGCAGCCTGATAATCCGTGTCGGTTTGCAGGCTTGTGCCGACCAGCTGGCCATCGCCCGCGCGCAACCACGTCATAAACTCGTCCCATCGGCACTGGACGATTTTTTGCGTAAAAACCGCGCCCATGCTCGCGCGGACAGCCTCAACCGAAAACGGGTCGGTGCAGTCATCAATGAGGATAAGCCCGCCTGCGCCGACAGCGTCGCCGGTCCGCAACATTGTCCCCAAATTGCCCGGATCGCGCATCGCTTGCGCCACGAGCCAGATCGGCGCCGTCGCGCGCTCTATATCGGCAAGCGCGGTGCCATGGTCACGATAAACACCGACGACGGCCTGAGCATTATCTTTGCCGGACAGTTTCGCCATGATGTCGGCGCTGGTTTCAATGACGTCCCCGCCGTTGCGTAGCACCTCGTCCTCAAGCGCGATTTCCAGCGCGTGCACTGGCCGGTCTTTGACCCGGAACAGCATTTCGGGAAGAAAACCAGCTTCGCGCGCTTCGGTCATGATGCGGAGGCCTTCGGCAAGAAACAGCCCGGCACGTTTCCGCAATTTCTTTTCGCGCAGTCCGCGGATTTCCTTCAGAAGGGGATTGGAAAATCCGGTAATCTCACGGCGCATCAGTCTTCGCCAAAGCCGTCGACAACCAGCCCGATGAGTTTTTCAATGGCGGGCTCTGCCTGATCGCCTTCGACGTGAATGGTAATTTCACTGCCCTTTGCCGCGCCGAGCATCATCAGGCCCATGATGGATGTGCCTGTGACGAGCTGACCGTCTTTTTCAACTTCAACCTTAATGCCTTCGGGCAACCGGCTGACAAAGGTGACAAATTTTGCACTGGCGCGGGCATGCAGCCCTTTCACATTCACGATTGTTGTAGACCGGCTGAGGCGGGTCATTTCGATGCCTCAAGCACTTCCGAAGCCACGCTGATATATTTTCGGCCGGCTTCACGCGCAGCGGCGACAGCCTCTTTCACATCCAAGTTCTTGCGGGCGCTATCGAGGCGGATCAGCATGGGCAGGTTTACGCCCGCTATCACTTCCACACGGCCGCTTTCCAGCAGCGAGATGGCCAGATTTGAGGGCGTTCCGCCAAAAAGATCGGAGAGGATTATCGCGCCTTTTCCTGAATCAACCGACTTAATGGCCGCCGCGATTTCATTGCGGCGGGCCTCCATGTCATCATGCGGACCAATGCAAATGGTGGCGATGTTTTTTTGTGGGCCAACAACATGCTCGAGCGCGACGAGAAATTCGTCCGCAAGCTTGCCATGTGTGACTAAAATCAAACCGATCATGTGATGTCGTTACCCTGAGGAGCGCTATTCTTATTTGCGCCGTTAGCAGGCTCCTCAATTGCGTCAATCGGTCTTGAGGTCAGATTGCGATGGTTGACCGCGGGAGCAAATCCATCTTCGCGCAACCAACGGCCAAATTGTTCGGCGACATGGACGGACCTGTGCCGCCCGCCGGTGCAGCCAAAGGCTATGTTAACATAGGCTTTACCTTGCGCGTCATAGAGCGGCAAAAGATAGCGGAGCAGGTCGCGTATCTTTCCCATTGC
Organism: Sphingomonadales bacterium; assembly: GCA_027490455.1. GTDB lineage: Bacteria > Pseudomonadota > Alphaproteobacteria > Sphingomonadales > Sphingomonadaceae > Sphingorhabdus_B. The sequence continues at coordinate 4,114 of JAIXYC010000022.1, read as the reverse complement.
CGCATCATATGCGGGGTCAGCTTCGACATAATGCGATACACCTTCATCCAACCCCGTCAGCGGCCGAAGTATATTGTCCCAATGCGGATTGCGCAAAAAGCGCAGGTCAAAAACCAGATCGGCATTGTGCGGAATGCCACGCGAATAGCCAAAGCTGGTTATCGTAATGACGGAATGTGGCGAAGTTTCGTTGTTGAACTGTTCGCGGATCGCTTGTTGCAGGTCATATGCGGACAGCTTGCTGGTATCGATGACCGTGTCTGCCCATTGACGAAATGGATCCATCAACGTGCGTTCAATCGCGATGCCGTCCATGGCAGGGCGGTCAGGGGCGGCGGGGTGGCGGCGACGCGTCTCTGCATAACGCCGTTCGATTTCAACGCCTGCACAATCGAGAAACAGCGTCCTGATGGTCAGGTTAGGCTGGTTCTGCAGCTGTTTGATCTGCTGAATAAGCGTTTGGGCGTCAAAGCCGCGGGTTCGGCTGTCAAAGCCAAGGGCGATGGGGATATCGGGGCTCGCTTGACGACCGGTGGCGGGTATTTCCAGTAACTGGCCGGCAAGGCGGATCGGAAAATTGTCGACCGCTTCCCAGCCTAAGTCCTCAAGCGCCTTCAGAACGGTGGTTTTACCTGCGCCAGAAACGCCCGTCACAATCAATATTGTTTGCGGGGTAGAGGCTGTTTTGGCATTCACGATGGCAAGCTTTCTTTGACGGATACACATTCGGGCCGGACGCCACTATCGAGAACTGCCCGCAACGCATATTCGACCTTGATTGCGCTGCTGTGTTCAAATGGATTGAGCCTGGACACGGGAACGACGTAACCACCAATGGCGGTGTGCGCAATGTCTTCAGGTAATCTGTCTGGTGCATCTATGAACTGCACTATGAGCCGAAGCGGCGCAGACGCAAGGAAATCGACGCTAGAGATGCCGACGCCGCGCACCTCGATCTTTCCTGCGATATTGGGGGCGACGGTAAGTATTGGGGCGTTGTCACGGGTTTCCAAAAAGACGACATCATCGCTAATCAAAATGGCACCCCGATCAATCAGCCGGAGCGCGAGATCGGATTTTCCACTGCCCGATTCGCCCATAATCAACACAGCATGGCCCCCGATGGATATCGCTGTGCCATGGAGCATCTGTCGCATTAGCGGGGCGCCACCGCGGCGCAGGGAAGGGCGATTTCAAAACAGGCCCCGCCTTTGCCATCAACCCGTTCGCGCACATTGATGCGGCCATGGTGCCCTTCAACAATTGTACGCGCAATGGCGAGGCCAAGCCCGCTATGTTTGCCGAAATTCTCCGTTGGTGGGCGCTCACTGTGGAACCGGCGGAAGATGGCTTCTCGCTCCTGCGGGGGAACGCCGGGGCCTTCATCGCTGATGCGAATAATCACTTCTTCGTCCGCCAACGTAGCCGATATTTCCACGACTGCGCCCGGTGGCGAAAAGGACACCGCGTTATCAATCAGATTGGTGAGCATGCGTTCGAGGCGCACATCTTCCCCCATGACCGTGGCGATGGTCCGCCGTGGCCGTGCGAAGGCGATGTTGACATCTTTGTCGCTGCCACGGTGCTCGCGCGCCTGAAGCAATTGTTCAATCATATCGCCCAAATCGATGGGTTCGAACTTTGCCTTGGCCAGTTGCGAATCCACGCGGCTGGCGTCTGAAATATCGCTAATCAAACGGTCCATGCGCTGCACATCGGCTTTTGCGACATCCATAAGCTGTTTACGCAGCGCCGGGTCTTGAATGCGCTCTGCACCGTCCAGTGCCGACCGCAACGAAGCCAGCGGGTTTTTAACTTCGTGCGCGACATCCGCTGCAAATGCTTCTGTCGCGTCAATACGCTGCCGAAGGGCAATGCTCATGTCGGACAGTGCGCGTGCGAGCATGCCGATTTCATCACGGCGTGAGGGCAGGCGTGGAACAGTGACTTCTTGAGCGCGGCCAAGCCGCACCTTTACCGCCGCGCGCGACAAATGGCGAAGCGGACGAACGATGGTTCGTGCAAGGAACACGGAGAGCATTATACCGATGCCAAGGACGATCACAAAAAACATCCCGACATTGAACCGCTCGGCCCGGACAAACAGGCGAATATCGCGTTCGTTGGATGTTGTCAGAACCGCAAAGCGGCCGTCGCGTGACCGCGAACCGGCGCTGATAACATGTGTGAGGTCAGGGGCGAAAGCTACGGAAGACGCGGCATCTGCAGGCTTAGGCTTAATCACTTTTTGCCAAGCATCGGCCGTATCGACGCGCGGTTCCGCAAATGGTTGCAACACGGCGGCACCCACCAGAAAGTCGAACACCTTATCAATGCCGCGCGCGATGACTTTGCGTAACGGTTCTTTGGCCGGGTCGCGGAAAACATAAGTTGCCGGCCGGCCTTCAAAGCTGTCCAGGATCTTTTTGCCATTTTGCGCATAGACGCGGATCCGCGATTGATGCTCTTGGCCAAATTGGTAGATGTATGCTGCGCGCTTTTCGGGTGCGACCAAAGACAGGCTTTCGGCAAGGAATGTCGCTTGAAGCCGTGCAGCATCTTCGCGCTCCGCAATCAGGCGGACACGATAGCTGTCGAGGAAAAACAGCCCCGCGCCCAGCAGCGCCAAAACGAAGAGATTTACCGCAAGGATGCGGGCGGTCAGCGATAACCCCCGGCTCCATCCCAGCTGAAGATCAGCAGGCTCAGCTGTCTGCAAAGCGATATCCTGCCCCGTAAAGCGTATCTATGGCTGCAAATTCCGGATCGACTTCACGAAACTTGCGCCGTAGCCGTTTGATGTGGCTGTCGATAGTACGGTCGTCGACATACACATCATCCTGATATGCGGCATCCATGAGCTGGTCACGTGTACGCACAACGCCCGGCCGATTGGCGAGCGCTTCCAATATCATGAACTCGGTAACCGTTAGCGTAAGTGGTTTTCCATCCCATTTCACATGGTGCCGCGCTGGATCCATTTGCAATTTCCCGCGCACCATAGGCTCAAGCTCAGGTTCAGTGTCGCCGCTGCTGACGCCGCGGTCATAGGTCGCACGGCGCAATATGGCCTTTACGCGGGCCACCAGCAGGCGCTGCGAAAAAGGCTTGGTGATATAATCGTCGGCACCCATGGCAAGGCCAAGTGCTTCATCCAACTCTTCATCTTTCGATGTCAGAAAGATAACCGGCATATCGCTTTTTTCCCGCAACCGCCGGAGCAATTCGAGGCCATCCATGCGCGGCATTTTGATATCGAAAATGCCAAGATCAGCGGGGTTTTCCAGCATCGCCTTTAATGCTGTTTCGCCGTCCGAATAAATCCGGGTGAGATAGCCCTCCGCTTGCATAGCGATGGATACAGACGTCAGGATGTTTCGGTCGTCATCGACCAAGGCGATTGTTGCACTCATGGGCCAATCTATAGGGGGGCAATGGCTTGGGTTCAATCACTTGCTCTCTTGGTGCTGATGTGATGGGTTACATATGCTCTGTTGCGGCTAAACAATGAACCGCATTTGACCTTGTTGGCTCCATCGTATACCGGCTCCAGCTTCACAGTGCATACGTATGCCGCAGATTCGCAGCTTTCGCCGGAGTAGCCAATGTCGACACCTTTAAACATCTCGCTTTCGCAACAAGGTTTTGACACAAAGGCAGCGCTGCATTGCAATCTCGGCACAGCGCCGCTGGTGGAAGCCGCGCTGGCGAATGATGAAGGCATTTTGGCCAAAAACGGCCCGCTCGTTGTTAAAACTGGCGCGCACACAGGTCGTTCCGCCAAAGACAAGTTTATCGTGCGCGACGCCGAAACCGAAAACAGCATTTGGTGGGGTAAAACCAATGTCCCGATGGACCCTGCGCATTTTGCTGCGCTGAAAGAAGATTTCATTGCCGCGCTTGGTGGCAAGGACAAATTGTACGTCGCTGACCTGTTCGGTGGTTCGCAGCCAGAGCACCGCGTCAATGTGCGCGTGATCAACGAATTTGCATGGCACAATCTGTTCATCCGCACTTTGCTGGTGCGCCCGACGCAGGAAGAGCTGACCAGCTTTGTGCCGGAATATACTATTATCGACCTGCCCAGCTTCCGCGCAGACCCTGCGCGTCATGG
>JAIXYC010000008.1 GCA_027490455.1 Sphingomonadales bacterium | reverse complement strand
TTGCGACGGTTTAGGGGGCGGTTCGCTCCGAACGTTTCTTTTGCCCACCCACAACTTCGTCACCCTGAACTTGTTTCAGGGTCTATTTGGCCTCGAGACCCTTCGGCCCGCGTGGCACGATGGATGCTGAACCAAGTTCAGCATGACGTGGTTTATGTGCAAAACAGTTCGTTTAGGCTGTCAGCGCCGAATAGATCATCGTCTTGATTTCGCGGCGCACCGGATAGGTGGTCGATGGCAGCAATTGCGTCATGAAAATCATGATGATGTCTTCCACCGGATCGACAAAAAAGGCGGTCGAATACATGCCGCCCCAATAAAAATCGCCGTTGGAACATGGCGCAAGTGTCGCGGCGCTGTCGATGGTCGTGGCAAAGCCAAGGCCAAAGCCAATACCAGCCATTTCGGCCTCGCTAAACAAAGACTTCGACATTTGCGTCAGGTCTTGGCCGCCGGGAATATGGTTGGCGGTCATCAATTCGATTGTTTTGGGGCTCAAGATTTGTGCGCCATTCAGCGCGCCGCCATTCAGCAGCATCCGGCAAAAACGGTGATAGTCGGATATGCTGGACGCAAGGCCGCCGCCGCCGGAGTTGAACGTCCAACCCTTGGCCCAGGCACTTTCGGACCCAGCCTTGTCGAGCAGCTTCATTTTGGCTTCGGGATCAAAGCCATAGCCGTCGGGGATGCGCGATGCCTTATCGGCGGGCACTTGAAAAAATGTATCTGTCATGCCCAGCGGCGCAAAGATATGCGTTTGGAAATATTCAGGCAGTGATAATCCGCTGATCCGTTCCACCAATATGCCGACGATGTCGGTGGCGACGGAATAATTCCACTGCGTGCCAGGGTCGAATTCCAGCGGGATTTGCGCGAGCGTGTCGATCACGCTTTGCGATGTGTTCTTGGTCCAGCTTTCAACATCGGTCTTGCGATAGGCCGCGTCGACAGCGCCCTGTTCCTGAAAGCTATAGGTAAAACCTGCGGTGTGGCGCAGCAGATCGATGATGCGCATCTGCGTCGTCGGCGGGCGCGTCATAAACGGCACGTTGCCGCCGCCGCCCACAAATACGCCCAATTTCGCAAACTCGGGAATATATTTGGAAACCGGATCGGTCAGCGCAACCTTACCCTGTTCGACCAGCTGCATGAACGCGACCGAGGTGATGGGCTTGGTCATCGATGCAATGCGAAAGATCGCATCGTCGGCAACGCCTGAGTTCCACTGAAGCGCAATATCATCGCCGCGTCCGACCAGCAACGCCGCAAAGGGCAATTTGCCGCTGTCGAGATATTCAGACTGAATGAATGCAGGTATCCGGGCGAGCCGGTCTGGACGAAAACCTAATTCTTCGGCGCTCATACGGCTGTTTGTCCTGTCAATTGGCGGGTTACGGGGTGTGAGCTGGAAAGGCCGCCGTCGACGGCAATGGCTTGACCATTGACGTAGCTGGCCTGATCGCTGGCGAGGAACAATGCGACATTCGCAAGTTCCTCTGGCTGTGCGCCGCGGCGCAGCGGGTTGAGACGACCGATCTTGTCGGTCACGCCCTTTTCCTTGGCATAATCAAATGTCGGCTTGGTCATGCCGGTTTCGGTAAGGCCGGGGCAGATCGCGTTGCAGCGGACATTGGTGCCCGACAATTGTTGCGCGCTGACTTGCGCCAGATTGATGACGCCGGCCTTCGACGCCGAATAAGGCGGTCCGCCTGCACCCGAACGAATGCCCGCGACACTTGCGGTCAGGATGATCGAGCCGCCATTGCCGGCATCGGCCATGACCTTGCCCGCATGCTTCACCATCAGCCAAGGGCCAATGAGGTTGACGCGCAGGACGCTGGTGAAATTTTCGACAGTGTTGTCAAAGATGCCTTCCATGCCGCCGGAAATGCCCGCATTGGCAAAGGCGACATCCAGATGGCCGTGCAGCTCAATGGCCTTTGCGACAATCGCTGCGACATCTGCCTCATCGCCTGCGTCCATCTGGACGGCGGTGGCGGCGTCGCCAATCATCGCTGCGGTGTCATGCACCGATGCGGCCATATCGCCCAAAACGACCTTTGCACCTTCGGCAGCAAAGCGAATGGCCGATGCGCGGCCAATGCCTGAACCTGCGCCGGTGATGATGGCTACTTTGCCTGCTAATGCGCCCATTACCCTACTCCTCCGCCGCTGCTTGTCACGCCGCCGTCAATGACCATTGTCTGCCCCGTCATAAACGCGCCAGCCGGGGAAGCCAGAAATACTGCTGCACCCGCAATTTCATGGGGCTCACCAATACGCTTTAGCGATGCGGTAGATGTCGATCGTTTCAATGTTTCGGGGTTGTCCCAAAGCGCTTTTGCAAAATCGGTCTTGATCAAGCCTGGCGCGATGCAGTTCACCCGCACTCCTTTTGGTCCATATTCGTCGGCCAGATTGCGTGCCAGCTGCATGTCTGCTGCTTTGGAAATGCAATAGGCGCCAATGACGGACGATCCTTTCAGACCACCGATTGACGATATAATCGTAATGGACCCTTCGCCGCGTGCGATCATTTCAGGCACAACCATGGAAATGAGCCAGTTGTTGGCGACGATATTGTTGGTCAGGATCTTGCTGAACGCATCGTCGCTGATGTCCGCCATCGGGCCGTAATATGGGTTCGAGGCCGCGTTGCAGACCAACGCTGTAATCTTGCCAAATGCCTTGCGACTGCCATCCACCAAAGCCTGCAGACTGTCCTTGGACGAAATATTGGCGGCGATTGCGACCGCAGTGCCTTCGCCATATTTCGCATTAAGCGCTGCGGCGACTTCATCGCAGACGTCAAGCTTGCGGCTGGATATGACGACCTTCGCACCTTGCTCGGCCATTTCTTCGGCTATTGCCTTGCCGATACCGCGCGATGATCCGGTGATAACCGCGACCTGCCCTCTCATGTCAAATAACGACATAGCACTCCCCCATGAAAGCCAACTTTACGCCCCGGCTTGCTCCGCAAATTTCCATGCGGATTGCGCGAGCGGGTACACACGTTCTGCCATCGCTTGTGCATGGGCCGAACTTGCGGTGCCATCGATGACGCGTTTTTTGATACCCTGAATAATCCCCGCCAAGCGGAAGAAGTTGTAGGCAAAATACCAGTTCATATCGGGCACACCGTCGCGGTTCGTTGCCGCGCAGTAACGTTCGACCATTGCGTCCAGCTCAGGGATACCGAGCGCTGCGCGGTCCAAATCCATGACGCCGGAGCGCCCTTCATTCTGCGTGACCCATGCCATCGCGACATAAGTGAAATCCGCCAGCGGATCGCCAAGCGTCGACAGTTCCCAGTCGAGCACGGCGACAACATGTGGATCCTTGGCATCGAAAATCATGTTGTCGATGCGGTAGTCACCATGGACGACGCTGGTGCGGGTTTGCTCGGGCAGCGTTTTTGGCAGCCATTCGATCAACCGCTCCATTTCGGGCATGACTTCGGTTTCCGCCAAGCGATATTGCTTTGTCCAGCGGTCCACCTGACGTCCGAAATAATTTCCGGGTTTGCCAAAATCGGACAGTCCGGCGGCGTCGACATCAATATTGTGCAACGCGGCCAGCGTGTCGATCATCGCTTCATAGGTTGCGGTGCGTTCGGCCGGGTTCGACCCCGGCATCGCGCCGTCCCAGATGGTGCGGCCTTCGACCATGTCCATGATGTAGAACCAGCTGCCGATGACGCTGTCATCGGTGCATAGGCCATAAGGCTTGGCGACGGGAAAGCCTGTGGGGTGAAGTCCGGCGATGACTTTATATTCGCGGTCCACGGCATGCGCGCTGGGCAACAATATACCCAATGGCTTGCGGCGCAGCACATAAGATCCGCTTTTGGTGTTAAGCCGGTATGTCGGGTTGGATTGCCCGCCGGCGAATTTCAGAGCCTGCACCGGGCCTTCAAAACCCGCGACATTGGCGGTCATCCATTCAGCGAGCTTGGCTTCGTCCAATATGTCCGTGCCGGTTGGTGCAACAGTGCCGGTAAAGGCCGTCTGTGCATCAATGGGTGTCGGCGCTGCGCTCATTGGTCGAATACGATAACCGAACGGGCCGCATCACCGCGCTTCATTTGGTCAAAGCCTTCATTGATACGTTCCAGCGGAATGGTTTCCGAAACGATGCTGTCGAGATCCAGCATGCCGCGCATGTAGAAATCGACGAGGCGGGGAATATCAACAGGGAAGCGGTTGCCGCCCATGATCGCACCTTGCAGCTTCTTGCCCGACAACAAATCCATCGCCGACAGACCGACAGAATGCTGCAGCGGCATCATGCCCAGTATCGTTGCAGTCCCGCCGCGCTTCAGCGACTTGACGGCAAGCTCACCCGAGGCAGGACGACCGACAGCTTCAATCGCATGATCGACGCCGCCCTTGGTCAATTCCTGAATTTGCTTGGCTGCATCAGCATCCATTGGGTCGATGACATCGGTTGCACCCAGCTTCATCGCCAGTGCACGCTTTTCGGGCATAGGGTCAGCCGCAATGATGCGGCCAGCACCAGCAATTTTCGCCGCGTTAATCGTTGCAAGACCAACGCCGCCACAGCCGATAACGGCAATGGTTTCACCGGGCGTTACTTTGCAGGCGTTGAAAATCGTGCCTGCACCGGTGGTCACCGCGCAGCCGATGACCGAGGCCTTATCAAGCGGCATTTCGGGGTTAATCGCAACGCACGCATGTTCGTGCACCAGCATCATTTCGGCATAAGCCGACAGGTTCAGCATCTGGTTGACGATGCTGCCATCAGGGCGCGTCAGGCGCGGGGCTTCGCCGGGCTTGCGCCGCGTGTCGCCGCCAAGGCACAGGGACATCCGGCCAGTGACGCAATATTCGCAATGGCCGCAAAATGCGCTCAGGCAGGTGACAACGGCGTCCCCGACCTTAACGGTGCGCACTTCGCTGCCCACGGCCTCCACAATACCCGCCGCCTCATGGCCCGGAATCGCGGGCAGGGGGTGCGGATATGCGCCTTCGATGAAATGCAGATCGCTATGGCAAAGCCCGCAGGCCGCAGTGCGGATAAGCACCTCATGCGGCCCGGGGTTCGAAATATTGATCTGTTCAATCTGAAGCGGTTTACCCGCTTCGATCAGGACGGCAGCCTTCACCGTGTTGCCCCCATGTCACCGCTCGACATGCCTTCTTTGCCGCGGCCGCCATGCTTGCCCAATTCCATACGGGCAATGGCACGTGCGTGCACTTCGTCCGGACCATCGGCGAGGCGCAAGGTGCGCTGATGCGCCCATGCAGAAGCCAGACCGAAATCGTCGGACACGCCGCCGCCGCCATGTGCCTGAATGGCATTGTCGATGATGCTGAGCGCCATATTCGGTGCCTGCACCTTAATCATCGCGATTTCCGCAGCCGCAGCCTTGTTACCGACCTTGTCCATCATGTCCGCAGCCTTGAGGCACAGCAGACGTGTCATTTCAATGTCGATACGGGCACGCGCGATGCGTTCTTCCCACACGCTGTGTTCGGCAACGGTCTTGCCGAAAGCAACGCGCGACTGAAGCCGCTTGCACATTTTCTCCAGCGCTTCTTCAGCGACACCGATGGTGCGCATGCAATGGTGGATACGGCCTGGTCCAAGGCGCCCTTGCGCGATCTCAAAGCCGCGGCCTTCGCCCAGCAACATGTTCGACGCAGGAATGCGGACATCCTTCAATTCGATTTCCATATGGCCATGCGGCGCATCGTCATATCCGAACACAGGCAAGTGACGCAGAATGTTTACGCCGGGGGCATCAAGCTCCATCAGCACCATCGATTGCTGCGCATGGCGCTTGGCTTCGAAATCGGTTTTGCCCATGACAATCGCGATTTTGCAGCGCGGATCGCCCGCACCTGACGACCACCATTTGACGCCGTTTAGGACATATTCGTCGCCTTCACGGCGAATCGATGTTTCGATGTTGGTTGCATCGGACGAGGCAACGGCTGGTTCAGTCATCAAGAATGCCGAACGGATTTCGCCGTGCATCAGCGGAAGCATCCACTTTTCTTTTTGCTCTGCGGTACCGTAACGCAGGAACACTTCCATATTGCCGGTGTCAGGCGCGGAGCAGTTATACACTTCTGATGCAAAACCGATGCGGCCCATTTCTTCGGCGCACAGGGCATATTCCATGTTGGTCAGGCCGGGGCCGTCGAAATGGATGCTGTCGTCGACATGCACGCGGCCCGACGTTGGCGGCATGAACAAGTTCCAAAGACCAGCAGCTTTCGCCCGTGCCTTTTCTTCTTCGACGACTTGAAGCACTTTCCAACGGTCGCCCACGGCCTGTTCGGCATAATAATCGGCAACGCGTGGACGCAGGAAGCGTTCATTATGGTCGCGAATGCGGTCCCGCCAGTAAGTTTGTTTGTCGGTGAGATCGAAATTCATGGCTCATTCCTCTTCCATATTTAATTGAATAGTTAACTGGCAGACTATGCCGATGTGTTCAAGGCGCGCAAACGTTCATTATGACTTTCGCGCGAAATTGGGAAATGCCGCAGGATAAGAACGCCCGTAATTCCAAGGACGGCCACTACGCCCATATAATATAGAGCAAGCCCATCAAGGACAGCGACATCCACTTGGCCCGGCTTTGCATTTTGCGGGAACTGGGCAAAGCTCAATATCATGCCGGCGGCAAAGGTGCCGATACCAACGGCGCATTTCTGCATGAAGAAATAGCCTGCGAAAAACAGACCTTCGGAACGCCTGCCCGTTTCTTGCTGCGATGCCTCAACCACATCGGCCATCATCGACGATACCAACATCATCATGCTCACGCCCGCGCTATTGGAGATGGTGATCAACACAAACATGAACAGGATCGATGGGTTTGATGGCGCGCCGGGAACAAGGCCGAGCAACCAGCTGCCGTATAATATTGCTGTGAAGATCAGCGATACACATGCGAACAGGATTGCGCCGTTTTTCTTGCCCAAACGCGCGGAGATAGGTGGGACGATAATGAATGCAATGATAACGGTCGAAAACAGGATTAGCGCATAATAGAGCATTTCCATCTGCTCAAGCTGCCACAAAAATGCGAGCTGGTAATTGCTGAGCGCAAAGGTCATCCCTTGGTTGATCAGCCCGAACAAAGCGGCCGATACCAGCCAGAGGAAGGCTTTGTTGGACAGGGTTGCCTTTACCTCGGCCAGCGCATGGCAAAGGCCTGCGCCGCGCGGTGCTGGCGGGGATTGTTTGGCCACATGGCGATGCTGGCCCAGTGCTGAAATCAGCACCGCGCCCGTCATCATCAACGCGCCCCAGACGGAATAAGAATCATAGCCATCGGGGTCGCTCACACCCTTTTCGCCGGCAAAAAATATACCATAGGCGAAAATCAGCATGAGCAAGCCGCCGGCCCAGCCGAACAGAAAACGGTACCGCATCAATCGCGTGCGCTCATCATAATCGCCCGTCAGTTCTGGCACCAAAGCGATCGACGGCACTTCGCACATCGCAACAAATGTGCGCGCCAATACCGCGGTGCAGAACAACCAGATGATCGTTCCGGTCTGCCCCATTTCGGGCGGGTGCCACAGCAGCATCCAGATAATGCCGAGCGGGATTGCGGCACCGTATAACCATGGAAGGCGGCGCCCCCATTTGCTTTGCGTGCGGTCGGACAGCTCGCCAATGATAGGGTCGGCAAAGGCATCAAAAATCAGCGCGGCCATAATGACAGTGCCGACAAGCCCTGCGTCGATGCCAAGCACCTGATTATAGAAAATCAGCAGAAATACTGAAAAGCCATTGTCCTTCACGCCATAGGCGACGGAGCCTAGGCCATGCATGACCTTCAACGATCGGGGAAGTGGGACTGCTTGGGCCATAAGGAGTTAAATGACGCTGCGCGAAAGGGTGATATTTCCGTCGAATCGCACGTTGTTTCTCTCCTGTTTCTCAGCCTCATGCTAGGCCCGCTTCTTGGCCTGTCAATCGCGATGCAAATGACGTTACGGCATGCTTTGCTCACCGATAAGCGCTTGCGTTTCTGCGCGTGACCGCCCAAAAATTCACCAAGCAATTAATTTAGGAGAGCGTGATGTCCGACCTTGAAACTTTCCGCGCCGAAGCGCGCGCCTGGCTGGAGGAAAACTGCCCAGCTGAAATGCGCACGCCTGCAAAGGGTGACGAAGATGTCTGCTGGGGCGGCCGCAATTTTGTGTTCCAATCCGAAGCGCAAAAGCTGTGGCTCGAACGTTGCGTGGCCAAGGGCTACACCGTGCCCGATTGGCCCAAAGCTTATGGTGGCGCTGGCCTTAGCCCGCAGGAAACCAAAGTCTTGCGTCAGGAAATGGCAAAGCTCGGCTGCCGTTCACCGCTGAACAGCTTCGGCATATGGATGCTTGGCCCAGCACTGCTGAAGTTCGGCACTGAAGAGCAAAAAGTGCATTATATGGGCCAGATCGCGCGCGGCGAAATCCGCTGGTGCCAGGGCTATTCCGAACCCGGCTCAGGCAGCGACCTTGTATCGATGCAGACCTTTGGCGAAGACAAGGGCGATCATTGGGTCGTCAATGGCCAGAAAATCTGGACGTCCTATGCGGACAAGGCCGATTGGATTTTCTGCCTCGTGCGTACCGACAAGACCAACAAATATCAGGGCATCAGCTTCCTGTTGTTCGACATGGAAACGCCCGGGGTTACGACCAAGCCCATTAAGTTGATTTCGGGCAATTCGCCTTTCTGCGAAACCTTCTTCGACAATGTCGTGGTGCCCAAGCATCAGATCGTGGGCGAATTGAACCGCGGATGGGATGTTGCGAAATATCTGCTCGGGCATGAGCGCGAGATGATTTCGGGCATGGGCGGCGATGGCGGCGTGACCTCCATCGGTGCGGCGATGAAGGCTGTGTTGACCGAAGAACCCGTGCTGCGCGCACAAATGGCATTGTTCGATGTCGAAAATCTGACATTCCGTGCACATGGCGAACGGTTCATGGACGAATGGAAAACCGGCAAGGCGCATCCTGCTTATTCCAACCTGATGAAATATGTCGGAACCGAGCTGAACAAAAAGCGCAATGAACTGGTGATGTCGATTGGCGGAACGCAGGCGCTTGAATGGGAAAGCGAACGTTCCAACGGCGGGTCAAAGGCACGCAATTGGTTGCGGACCAAAGCCAACTCGATTGAAGGCGGCACCAGCGAAGTCATGCTGAACGTCGTATCCAAACGCATCCTCGAAATGCCGGGAGCGTAAGACCATGGCGATGACATTGAACGACGACCAGAACATGCTGCGCGAAAGCGCGCGTGATTTCATGGCGAGCGAAGCCCCCGTCACCCATTTCCGCAAATTTCGCGACATGGGTTGCAAGGATGGTTTCAGCCACGGTCTGTGGAAGCAGTTTGCCGAAATGGGCTTCACCGGCATCCTCATTCCCGAGGCTGAAGGCGGCATGGGCATGGGCCAGATTGAGGCGGGAATCGTGCTGGAAGAAATCGGCCGAAACCTGTCCCCTTCACCATTTCTGACGACATCGGTTGCCGCTGTCGAGGCGTTGAAGCTGGCTGACAAGGCCATGCGTGATCGCTGGTTCCCCGGCATTTTGGCAGGCGAAACGGTTATTGGCATTGCGATTGAGGAAGGCGTAAAGCACCGGCCCGAAAAAATTGCCTGCGTTGCCGAACGCAGTGGCAATGGCTTCAGACTGACCGGACAAAAGCAATTTGTCGTGCAAGGCACGTCGTCGGACATGCTGATCGTCGCCGCACGGACCGCAGGCGCGGTGGGAGAGACCGATGGCTTGACATTGTTTGCCGTCGACAAGGATGCGGCGGGCCTGTCGATGGAGGCGACACGTTTGGTCGATTCCGCAATGGCGGCGCATGTGAAACTCGACGGTGTTCAGGTGAATGCCGACGCTGTCATTGGTGACGTTGACGGCGGCTGGGCTGTGCTTTCCAAAATGCTCGACGCTGGCCGCGTTGGAGCGGCGGCCGAAATGGTTGGCGTTGGCACAGGCGCCATGGACATGACGTTCGATTATCTGAAAACCCGCAAACAGTTCGACCGCGTCATCGGCGAGTTCCAAGCGCTTCAGCATCGCGCCGCGCATCTTTATGGTGAAATGGAAGGCGCGCGTTCGATCGTGCTGAAGGCGCAATCGTTAATGGATGAAGGCCATGCCAAGGCGGAGCTTTATGTTGCGGCAGCCAAGGCAAAGGCAGGGCTCGCATGCAATCTTGCGGTACGTGAAGGCGTGCAAATGCATGGCGGCATTGGCATGACCGACGAATATGACATCGGCCTCTATATGAAGCGCGATCGCGGGCTGAACGAATTTTTCGGCGATGCATATTATCACGCAGACCGCGTGGCGACGATGAACGGTTATTAAAAGGACACCGAAAATGGACATTCAAACTTTATTCAACCTTAATGGCCGCGTTGCGCTGGTCACCGGCGGATCGCGCGGAATCGGCAAGATGATTGTCGAAGGCTATTTGAAAGCAGGCGCGGCACGTGTGTACATCAGCGCGCGCAAGGTCGACCAAAGCGAAGAAACCGTTGCCGAATTTGGCAATCAGGTCATTGGCCTGCCTTGCGATCTGTCGACCGTTGACGGTTGCCTTTCGCTGGCTGCACAAATTGCCGAGCGTGAGGAAAAGGTCGACATTCTGGTGAACAATGCCGGTGCGGCATGGGGCGCCGATTTTGGTCAATTCCCCGAAGCCGGCTGGGACCGCGTGATGGACCTGAACGTCAAATCCCTGTTCTTCCTGACGCAAGCTTTGCATCCGCAGTTGAAAGCAGCAGCGACATTTGATCGGCCCGGCAAGGTCATCAACATCGCGTCGATTGACGGCCTGCGCATCAACCCATGGCAAACCTACAGCTATCAGGCATCAAAGGCCGCGGTCATTCATTTGACCCGCCGTTTGGCTGCCGAGCTGGTGAAGGACAATATCCTTGTGTCGGGCATTGCGCCGGGTGCATTCCAGTCGGACATGAACAAAGCCGCGCGTGACCATGCCGATGCGGTCGGCAAAAATATCCCGTTCCCGCGCATCGGTACACCTGAAGACATGGCCGGACTCGCGATTTTCTTGGCGGCGCGTGCCGGCGATTATATCGTTGGCGAGACAATTGCGTGCGACGGCGGCATCGTGAACGCATCGCTTCCGGGTAATGGAATTGCGCCTTAACGGCTTTTTTATTCGTACATTCGAATGCATTTGACGCATTTCTGAGCAAAATAGGGTGAGTTGCAAAACATGCAACTCACCCTATTCTTTTCGCAATTGCAGCATAAACGCGCCGTCCCTATTTGGGCGTCAACGGCAAGCGATTGTCGAGACTCATTGACCGGGCGGCACTCTCCTCCTCTCTCCCCCGCCCCCGGACAATATTACGGCCTCCATGCACAGCGTGGAGGCCGTTTCTCTTTCACCCCCAAAGTTGTTCTCCATTTTGTCCACCGCGAAGTGGCCTGTCTGTGGATAAGTCTGCTTTTTACGCTTTGAGCGACTCGAAAAGCATGAGACCTTCAAGTCATCAGGCAGACACGCTTCGATGCAAAGCCGAACCGGAAACGGGAAAGCAGAGCGGACCAGAGTGGATGCAGGGTCACCAAATCCGCAGGCAATCGGTCGCAAGACTGGGAATGTGGCAGATGCGGTGGGTACGAAGACAACGAATATCATGTGCGGCTGATCGCAAGAAAAGCAACGCCAGATAGGATACCCAAGGTACCAAGGTGAACTGAAATGGCTTTCGGGTCAGATTGGGGAACCGGACGTCAGAAAGCGGAAAGAATGGCCCTCGTGGCCAAGAACTTCCAAAATCAGACGCAGTGGGCGCTGGTAGCAATACCAGCGCCCATTTATTTTATGTGGCACAAAAATCGCCGCATCGCTAAGGCCGTTTCATGTCTGAAATCACGCCCCAAATTGTCGCCGACCATGGTCTTAATGAAGAAGAATATGCGCGCATTTTGCACGCCATGGGCCGTGTGCCCAACATGGTTGAACTCGGCATATTTTCGGTGATGTGGTCGGAACATTGTTCCTACAAATCCTCACGCATCCATTTGAAGAAACTGCCGACACAGGCGCCTTGGGTCATTTGCGGCCCCGGCGAGAATGCCGGCGTTATCGACATTGGCGAAGGCCCGAACGGCAGTAAGCTTGCCGCGATCTTCAAAATGGAATCGCACAACCACCCGTCATACATCGAACCCTATCAGGGTGCAGCGACGGGCGTTGGCGGCATCTTGCGCGACGTGTTCACAATGGGCGCGCGCCCTGTGGCGAATATGAACGCCCTGCGCTTTGGACGTCCCGACCACCCCAAGATGAAGCATCTTGTGCAGGGCGTGGTTGCGGGCATTGGTGGCTATGGCAATTGTGTTGGCGTTCCCACCGTGGGCGGCGAAACCAATTTCCACCCGGCTTATGACGGCAATATCCTCGTCAACGCCATGACCGTTGGCGTCGCGGATCAGGACAAGATTTTCTATTCGGCCGCGACTGGCCTTGGCAACCCGATTGTCTATGTCGGGTCGAAGACAGGCCGCGACGGTATTCATGGCGCGACCATGGCATCGGCGGATTTCGGCGCAGACATTGAAGAAAAACGCCCGACGGTTCAGGTCGGCGATCCGTTCACCGAAAAGCTGCTGATTGAGGCATGCCTTGAACTCATGGCGTCGGATGCGATTGTCGCGATTCAGGATATGGGCGCGGCTGGCCTGACCAGCTCAAGCGTCGAAATGGCGACCAATGGCAAGGCGGGCATCATCCTCGACATGGACAAGGTGCCATGCCGTGAAGAGGGCATGACCCCCTATGAAATGATGCTGTCGGAAAGCCAGGAGCGCATGCTGATGGTGCTCAAGCCCGGCCGTGAGGAATTTGCCAAAGCCATTTTCGACAAATGGGAACTGGATTTCGCGGTCATCGGCGAAGTCACCGACACGGGCCATATGGTGCTGACGTGGAAGGGCGAGGTCGTCTGCGACATTCCGCTTGGACCATTGGCCGAAGACGCGCCTTTGTACGACCGCCCAGCAGCGTCGAAGGAAGAATATAAGGCTTGGGCCAATGTCAAACCGCTTGGCGATGTTCCCGCCAGCACCGACATTGGCGCCGATTTGCTCAAGCTGATGGCAAGCCCGGACATCGCGTCACGTGCGTGGATTTGGCAGCAATATGATAGCCAGGTCGGTGGCGACACGGCGCAGCTTTCGGGTGGTGATGCAGCCGTCGTGCGCATCCACGGCACCAACCGCGCGCTGGCGATGAGCACCGATTGCACCCCGCGTTATTGCTATGCCGACCCGTATGAAGGCGGCAAGCAAGCGGTTGCCGAAACCTATCGCAACATCAGCGCGGTTGGCGCAACGCCGCTTGCGATCACCAACTGCCTCAACTTCGCCAACCCGCAGCGCCCAGAAATCATGGCGCAAATCGTCGGCTGCCTCGAAGGGATGGGCGACGCCTGCCGCGCGCTCGATTACCCAATCGTGTCGGGCAATGTGTCGCTCTACAATGAAAGCAAGGCCACCGGCGGCGGCAGCGCGATTTTGCCGACCCCAGCCATTGGCGGCGTGGGTGTGCTGGAAGACGTTGGCAAGATGGCGACGATTGGTTTTAAAACCGACGGCAACGGCATCTTCGTCATTGGCCATAATAATGGGCATTTGGGCCAGTCATTATGGCTGCGCGAACTGCATGGCCGCGAAGACGGCGCTGCGCCATCGGTCAACCTCGGCCAAGAACGCGCCCACGCAGAATTTGTCCGCCAGCTGATTCAAGGCGGCAAGGTTAATGCGGTGCATGACGTTGCCGACGGTGGATTGCTCGTGGCCTTGACCGAAATGGCATTGGCCAGCGGCAAGGGATGTGCGCTCGAAGAAATCGGCGACGCCTTCACCGCGTTTGGCGAAGATCAAGCGCGCTATGTTGTGACCAGCGCCGCTGCCGACCAAATACAGGCCGCAGGCATTCCGATGACGCGGATCGGCACGGTTGGCGGAACGTCAGTGAAGGGCCCCGGTTTCGAAGTCGAAATAGCCGACCTCCGCACCGCACATGAAAGCTTCTTCAAAGACTGGATGGAAAGCTAAGGCTTAACGCCAACCCGTGGCGTCCATGCCCCATTTTCACCTCGCATCTCTGCGTCCTTTGCGCCTCTGCGTGCAAAATGGGTTCACGCAGAGGCGCAGAGGACGCAGAGTTAAAACATAAGGCTAATATCGGTTCATGCCCGAAAGCACCAACCGTTGCACGCGTTCGCCAGTGGTTAAACGGCTGGTGCCAGCAGATTATACGGATCAATACCGCTGGACCGCATCGCGGCATGCGCGGCTTTGTAGGTCACGGGTTCCGCGATGCCCAAACGCTTGCGTGCGTCGGCCAAAGGTTCGCGTAACAAGGCGGCGATATCTTCCTGAACGATGTTCTTCGCCGCTTTGCCGATGCGATAGCCTTCGTGGACGGCTTTCATAATCGGCGCGGATTTTGCCACGCGATATTTCAGCTCCAGCCCGCCGGCATAAGCAATGAAGCCAACGCCCAGATTGTGGTTCTGCGCATAGGTAAAACCAAGCACGCATTGTTCACCTAGCGCGTCGCGGCCATAGCCGGTCAGGATGTGCAGCATGTCATGGGTATCGCGCAAGCGGTCGCCATAACGTTCAACCACATCGCCAAAAACGGGATAGGATGTCCGGAATTGGGCATATTCGGCCTCAAGACCCGCCGCGCTCAAACCTTCGCGCTCCATGAATTCGACATAGGCACGGCCAACGGTGCCGGCTGGCAGTTTCTTGATGCTGTCATGGTCATCGAGCATGTCGATGAGGCGCTCATTGCTTTCGAGCAATGCCTTGCCCTTTGG
>JAIXYC010000132.1 GCA_027490455.1 Sphingomonadales bacterium | reverse complement strand
AGCGGAATGACAACGGACCTTTTTCGTAAAATCCGACGGCATTGATCGTGTGCTTCGAGACGCCAGCCAATGGCAGGCCGCCCGAAAGCGGGCACTGTTCAGAGCCAAGCGAAGCGTTGTTGAAATCGCCCGCATCGACATAGGTATATGTCATACCGGCGCCCAAACCGCTTAATAAGCCAGGCAGGAAATCGTAAGTTTGCTGGTAAGCAACTTCAACGCCCTTCAATGTTCCGCCATCGCTATTCACCGGTGTGTTGAACAGAATATCGGTGTTGACGCCCTTCGGCGTGACAAATGGACGCACTATGGCGCCGCTGTTCACGATATTGCTGATGTCCTTTACAAAGCCGGATACCGTCAACGAACCAATGTCTGCCCAATACCATTCGACAGAAAGGTCATAGTTCACCGATTCAACAGGGCGCAGGAAGCGGTTGCCCGTGTTGATGGCAAGCAACGGACCGGTGGCCAAAAGCCCACCGGCGCGCAGATTGTTCGTGTTGTCATATGCACCGCCACCCGATGTGAACGCGGATAGATCTGGCCGGGAAATACCCTTGGATATTGCACCACGCACCAAGACACCGTTGCCGAAATCAAGCTTTGCGTTGAAGTTGGGCAGCCAGTTTGTGTAGCGGATGTTGAGCGGGTCGGAAATGACCTCTCCTGTAAACAACGACGCATATGTCGCTTGGCGCGCGGCTGACAAGCCACAATAGCCAGGCACCGGTGTGATGTTGTTGGAAAGAATAAAGGCACATGAGCCCTGTACTTCCGCCAGCTGGACTATGCCATCACGGTTGCCGTTATTGTCGAAGAATTCAGGCGTTGGTAAGCTGAAAGACCCACCGCTACGCACGGTTGTGCTGACATAACGCAGGCCGATATTGCCGCTGAGTTTTGTGCCACCAAAGTCGGCGCCAAAATCAACCCGTGCATAGGCAGCGGACGTGCTTTCTTCGACGTCCGAAATTTCACCAGCTGTCCATGGACCACCCGGAAGATTGCCGGAGCGTGCTGAAATCGGGAACCATGCGTTAGGTGTCAGGGTGGACCCGGTAATCGCATTCGCCTGCGTCCGGATAGCGCCGCTCAGATAGTCCGCAACCATATTGTCGCCGCCGAAGAAGAAGGCAGAGCCATTGCCGAGCGGAACCGGCGCATTGCCGCGCTGGAAGTTGTCACCAAATGGGTTGCGCAAATTGGCCGAGTTCGGGAAGTCGCGAACATAAGCGCCGCCGCAGCCGAATGCCTGGAAGTCGCCGCAGTTCCAGTTACCGCCACGTCCCGTCCACGGTGCACCTAAATTGCCCCAGTTGGAGAAATTTGCGCTGCGCGTTACGCGGTTACGGTCACCCCAACGTGCGCCAAAACGCGCTTTTTTGAAAAAGCCGTCATCGCTAACGTCATATTCAGCGTCGGCGCGCATGCTGGTCAATTCACCTTCATTCTTCACCTGATTGTCGATGAGGAACCAGTAAAAGGTCTTGCTCGGATCGTTGAAATAGCTCGACGGCGATGTAGCGAGGCCAGGCTGCAAAAACTCGACGAGCGGCGTGCTGCCACGGTTGTCGATACGCACATCGGAATAGGTCTGCATTGCAGAGATGAAGCCGTCTTCAGTACGGTCCGATTTAATGTGCTGCACTTCAAAGTTGAAGCGAAGTCGATCAGTCGGGCTCAGCTTGATATGCGCTGAAAAATCCTCTGTCTTTGCTGTGTCTTCGCGTTGGAAGCGCAGCAATTCAGTTGGAATACCACGGCCACCGGTAAATGGCTGGAGCTGGGTTAATGTACCCGCAACAAATTGGTTGTCATCATAGATTGCAGTTGTGCCTGGTGCGAGCACTGGAAACAGCGCATCGTCATTGACCAAAGCCAAAGCGGCATATTCATTTAACGTAGCATTGGTTGCTGCACGTAGATATTCAACGGTGACCTCAGCACGGCCATCATTGCTTTCCCATTGGCCAACTGCCGAAAATGAATTGCGGTCACGATTCAGGTCGGTTGTGCGAACGCCGGCACCTTTCGGGACAAAAACGGAATTTGCAGGCGGAAAGTTGGACGCGTTCAAAGGCGTGCCGCTGCCGAAGCCGCCAGATCCGACGGGGCGCACGCGGATACATGGGCCAGTCAGTGAACGGTCGCGATAGCAAGGATCGGTAATTTGCGATGCGTCGGTGCGGGTTGCCAATTCCGATTGGCTGTAGGCGAGCTGCAAGCCAAAGGTACCAATGCCTGTCTCAAATGTATTTGAACCCAGAATGGAAAAGCCCGGCGACCATTTTTTGGCCATGTCACCATAATTGCCTTCAATCGCGCCAGCGACATGAAAGCCCGGTTTGTCGAGCGGCTTGCGCGTCACAAGGTTGACGGAGCCAGAGATATTGCCTTCCAGCATGTCCGAGGTTGAGTTTTTGAAAACCTCGACACGGCCCAACAATTCAGGCGAAACGTCATTGAACGACAATTCCCGGCCACCATTGGCCGAAAAGATTTCGCGGCCGTTCAGGTTCGACAGGACATATGGCAATCCCCGAATAACAACGCCTGAACCTTCAACCGAAAAGCGGTCGGGGTCATTGCGCTGCTCAAAACGCGAGATGTTGACGCCAGGGACGCGCTGCAAGGCTTCTGCAACGGAACGATCGGGAAGCGCGCCAATATCTTCGGAGGTGATGACGTCAACAAATGTGTCGGCTTCACGCTTTATGCTCTGCGAGTCTGCGAGAGATTTTTTATAGCCGCTCACGATGATCGCGTCTTCAGTCTCAGCGCTTTCCGCAGCTTCAGCGGGCTGTTCAGCCGTTTGTGCGAAAACCGGCTGCGCTGCACATAGTGCAATACTGGATGCCGTCGTCAAAACAGCAAGGCGCTGCGATTGCGATGCTCCGAATAAAGATTTGCGTGCCAAATGACCCTCCCTGATGTCGATTCGGAGGATGTAAACTCCTCCATTACCTTAACACATATCCACAATTGAGAGCGTTCACAAGAGACAAAAATGAACGTTCACAATTTGCAGTTCTGGTCTATATCACTATGTAAGACGTTTAAGGGAGATGTCGGATGGCAATCGAGCATATCATCATTGTGGGCGGCGGAACCGCAGGCTGGATGGCGGCTGCTGCGCTGTCCCGTATTCGCGCGGGTCGTCCCGTGGCGATTACGCTTATCGAATCGGAAGAAATCGGAACCGTCGGTGTGGGCGAGGCGACGATACCTCCGTTTCTTGACTTTAACCGTTTGCTCGAAATTGACGAGCGTGACTTGCTCTCTATGGTCCAAGGCAGTTTCAAGCTTGGTATTCAGTTCGTCAACTGGGGCAAGATTGGCGACAGCTATATCCACCCCTTTGGCAATTATGGCTATCAGGTCGATGGCATTTCCTTTCACCATGTGTGGCACAAATATCAGCAAGCCGGCGACAAGCGCCCCATTCAGGTTTTCAACGTCGAAACAATGGCGGCGCATTTCGGGCGCTTTGCGCGAACGGAAGATTATCAACGCGACGATTTGCCGCCTGTTAACTACGCTTATCATATCGACGCCGGGCGTTACGCCCGATATTTGCGCAATTATGCAGAAACGCGCGGCGTTGTCCGCCGTGAAGGCAAGATTTCTGATGTCACATTAGACAATGAAAGCGGTTTTGTATCGTCGGTGACCATGGAAAATGGCGACGTGTTGAAGGGCGATCTGTTTATTGATTGCTCTGGCTTCCGGGGCCTGTTGATCGAACAGGCGCTGAAAACAGGTTATGACGATTGGTCCAATTATCTGCCCTGCAACCGTGCGGTAGCACTGCCATGCTTGCGTGAAGATGGCAGCGGACCATTGCCCTATACCCGCGCAACCGCCCATTCGGCGGGATGGCAATGGCAGGTGCCGTTGCAGCACCGCAACGGCAACGGCCATGTCTATTGCAATGAATATATGTCTGATGACGAAGCACATAGCATTCT
>JAIXYC010000081.1 GCA_027490455.1 Sphingomonadales bacterium | reverse complement strand
TCGCTAACAATTGTGCCGTTCCTTGCCAGTCGTATCTTGAAGCGCGACGAGCATGAGGGCGGCAATCCGTTACTTCAGTGGCTGATGTTAAAGATTGACCGATTTTATCATCCGATGCTGCATTGGGCACTCGATAGGCCGCGGCGTTCAGTGTGGGGCGCCCTTGCGGTCACCTGCGCGGCATTTCTTTTCATCCCTTTGCTGGGTTTCAGCTTATTTCCAAATGCGGACACGTCCTATTTCCGCGTCACGGTGGAAGCGGAACAAGGCGCCAGCGTTGCAGAAACGGGTCGCATCGTGCGCCAAGTTTCGGAGATTTTGAAGACCGAGCCCGCGATAAAAGTGCGTGCGGAAAATGTCGGCGCATATAATCCGCCTGTCTTTTACAATGTTTTCCAACGCGGCGAAAATCCGACCCATGGTGAAGTATTGGCTATCATGGACAATTGGGAGGGCTCCAAATCCCGCGCAATGGTCGACCGGCTGCGTAAGAAATTTGACGAGATATCTGGCGCGCGCATTAAGCTGGTCTTGTTCCAAAATGGCGCGCCGATAAACGCGCCCGTTGAATTCCGGGTATATGGGCCCGACCAAAACGAGCTCAAACGTATCGCCGCCAAAATGGAGTTGGCGCTCCGCGAAACCCCTGGGGCCCGAGACATCAACAATCCCGTCGCTTTTGACCGCATTGACCTTGATATACGGGTCGATGACGCAAAAGCAGCCCTGTTGGATGTGCCGGCAGGCGCCGCACGCCGTGCGGTCCGACTTGCCATCAGCGGTGAGCGTGCTGGCACATACCGGGACGAGGAAGGCGACAGCTATCCCATCATTGTGCGGCACCCCCTAACCGATACCCAGCCCATATCGGCGTTGGAATCCATCTATGTGTCCAACCGAAGTGGGCAGGCTGTTTCATTGGCTGAAATTTCCAATCCGACCTTGGAATCAACGCCGGCTGCAATTTACCGTTATAATCTACAACGCAACGTCAGCGTGACCGCGCAGGTGTCCGACGGTGCGGTGATTTCCAAGGTGAACTTGGACGCGCAGAAGAAGATGGACGCCATTCCGTTGAAGCCCGGATATAGTATCGCGGTCGGCGGTGAGGCGGAAAAAATCAACGAGACATTTGCCGGTTTTGGCCCGGTCGTCATCGTTGCCCTATTTAGCATTTTCGCCATTCTGGTGGCCGAATTTGGCCGATTCAAAGAGGCATTGGTTGTCGCGGGCGTCATTCCATTGGGTACGTTCGGTGGTATCATCGCGCTTCTTGTTACTGGCAACAATCTCTCGTTCTTGGCAGTGATTGGTTTTATCGCGCTCATCGGGATCGAAATTAAAAACTCGATCCTGCTGGTCGATTTCACCAGCCAATTGCGCGCCAGCGGCTATGCGCTGCGTGAAGCCATTGAAAAGGCCGGAGAGGTCCGTTTTCTTCCGGTGCTGCTGACATCGGTAACGGCCATTGGCGGACTTATGCCACTCGCGCTTTTTGGGGGTAGTCTTTACGGGCCATTGGCGATCGTATTGATCGGGGGGTTGATTTCGTCGACTCTGCTATCACGTATCGTCACACCAGCCATGTATCTGCTGGTGGTACGCGGGGATGTCGCGAAGGCGCCAGATCCCATTCAAGTTCAAGGATAAGCACATGTCACATGATGAAGCGATTTTCGCCGGAGGTTGTTTCTGGTGCACCGAAGCTGTTTTTGGCCAATTGACTGGCGTGCACAGCGTGCAAAGCGGATATATTGGTGGGACCACGGTTGACCCCACATATAAAGAGGTTTGCGGCGGTCAAACGGGGCATGCAGAAGCTATCCGCATTGCCTTTGATGCCGAAGTCATCAGCTATGCCGATTTGCTGGAGATATTTTTTGCAACGCATGATCCGACGCAATTAAACCGTCAGGGGAATGACGTCGGGACGCAATATCGGTCGGCCATTTTTCCGCTGAACGATGATCAACGTGCTGCCGCTGAAGCAGGCATTACGAAAGCCGCGGCGGACTGGCCAGCGCCTATCGTCACCGCGATTGAAGGTCCTGCGACTTGGTATCCTGCAGAAGATTATCATCAGGAATATTGGGAGGGTGAAGGCCAGCGGAACGCATATTGCCTGGCCGTCATTCCACCCAAATTAGCAAAGCTGAAAAAGGGATTTGCCAAACGGATCGCCGGTTCAGCATAGACAATCGCAATCGGAGCGCTAAGCATAAGTCATGCCCCATAAACCTGTTCGAAAAGCTATATTTCCTGTCGCTGGTCTTGGCACCCGCTTTTTGCCAGCGACAAAGGCCATTCCAAAAGAAATGCTGCCGATCGTCGACAGCCCGCTCATCCAATATGCGGTCGATGAGGCGCGTGAAGCGGGTATCGAGCAGATGATATTCGTGACGGGTCGCTGTAAGAGCGCAATCGAAGACCATTTCGATATCGCGTTCGAGCTTGAGCACACAATGGCAGCGCGTGGCAAAGACACGTCGGTGTTGGCGAGCTCACGCCTGACACCCGGCAACTGCGTGTATGTTCGGCAACAGGAACCATTGGGGCTTGGACACGCAATCTGGTGCGCGCGCGACATCATTGGTGATGAGCCTTTCGCCATATTCCTTCCCGATGAATTTATGCATGGCTCGCCGGGATGTATGAAGCAGATGGTTGACGCCTATCAGAACATTGGCGGCAATGTTATCAGCGTGCTTGAAGTGCCCCGTCACGCGGTATCCAGCTATGGCGTTATTGCACCCGGCGAGTCCCGCGGCGCGATTACGGAGGTGCTTGGTCTCGTTGAAAAGCCAAAGGTTGAGGACGCGCCATCGAACCTGATTGTTTCGGGGCGTTACATCCTTCAGCCCGAAGTGATGCATATTTTGGAAGGCCAAGAAAAAGGCGCTGGCGGTGAGATCCAGTTGACCGATGCCATGGCGCAGATGCTCGGTAAGCAACCTTTCCATGCCGTCACATTTGACGGAAATCGTTACGACTGCGGATCAAAAGTGGGTTACATCGAAGCCAACTTGGCTGTAGCGTTGCAAAGAGCTGATATGGCAGACGAAGTGCGCGCCATTGCGGTCAATTTGTTAAAATAGGCCTGTTGCACGAGATATTGGGGGTTTTGAAATGCGTTTGATTGTTTGTGCTTTGCTGTGTGTGCTCCTCCAAGGATGCGTTGCTTCGATCGTGTCGGATGTTACGAACGCACCGATGAAAGCCGTTTCAAAGACGTTAGATGTTTTGACGACCAGTCAATCGGAAGCTGATGAAAAACGCGGCCGTGAATTGCGGAAACGCGAAGAAGCTCTTGGGAAGCTCAGCCGTCAACGTGCCAAGGCGCGTAAACGCTGTGCCGACGGTAATCGAGGTGCCTGCGAAAAGGTAGAGGACCTGAGCGAACAGATTGAGCGGGAACAGGCGCGCGCGCGGTAAACGCATTTGTCTGCTAACCGGTAATGGCTGTCGACCAACGGTCAATTTGCATCAAAACTTTGTAACTCGTCGATTGCTAAGCTTTTTAGTCGAACGCAGCTTTCGCCCAAGGCCTGCCGTCCGTTAAGGCACCGGCATAGACCGATGGGGAAGATGCCCGCGGGTCTCGTGGAGGGTTAATGCGCGTTTTTGAACTACGTCTGGCACTGTTGACGTCGGCTATGGCTGTGATGGCTGTACCGTCTCAAGCTGTTGCCAATGACAGCGCCGCAAATGCCGAGGCATCTTCAGTTCGGGCCGGCAGCCGGCAATTCACGCCCGATTTTTTCACGACTTACGCCCCCGTTACTGCGCTGGATATGGTGAAACGCATCCCGGGATTTTCCATCAGTGAAGGTGAAGGGCGTCGTGGCTTTGGCGAAAATGCCGGTAATGTTCTGATCGACGGAGATCGGCCATCCACAAAGTCGGATGACATATGGACGATGCTGTCCCGGATTCCGGCAAGTCAGGTCGAATATATTGAGTTGTCTGAGCAGGCGGGCGCGGACACCGAAACGCAGGGGCAGGGACAAGTCATCAATATCGTCCGTAAGCGGACTGCTAAGGTCAACGGCACCTATGAAGGGACGATCATCGCTGGAACCCGCTATGGGTTCCAGCCATCATTGAACGCGTCAGCGACGCTGCGGCGGGGCGAAACAAGCTATGAACTGAACGTGTCATCTTATTCTGAACGGGTCTACGGATTTGGCCCCGAAGATTTTAAGACGGGATCGGCTGTCTTGCTGGAACGGCGCTTTTACAATGGCAAGGGCGGCCATGACCAAGCTGCCGTGGGTGGCGCCGTCAAAACCAAATTGGGTGAGAGCAAGGTAAACCTCAATGGCCAAGTGCGTTGGAGCGACAGCTTTGACATTCGGAAGGGCAACTATTTCAACGGTTCCGGTGTTGACATCGCTGATGAACTTTTGCTGCGCGATGGTCCCATTAGCGATTTAAATTATGAAATTGGCGGTGATATTGAGTTTTCTGCCTTGCCCAAGACGAAAACCAAAATCGTAATGCTTTATCGTTCAGGGCAGGAAAGCAATGATAGCAGCATAGAAATTGCCCGTATGGGCCAGCCGGTGACGTTGTTTGAAACGCGCAGCCGTAACACGCCCACAGAAGCCGTTGTGCGCATCCAAAATGACTGGAGCGGGTTGGGCAGGCATGCCGTCCAATTCGGCGCTGAGATCGCTTATAATCGCCTTGATGCACGTTTCAGCGTCGCCAATTCGGTCGCAGGTGCAGTGACCAGTTTCCCGGCATCAGATGTCCTCGTTCAAGAAACGCGGTTTGAACCATTTGTCAGTGACATATGGACGCTTGGCCCATCATGGAAAGTTGAAGCAGGCGCGATTGCAGAGTTTTCCAAGCTGACCTTGTCGGGCGACAGTATGGCGGAACGCAGCTTTCAATTTATCAAGCCTCGCGCAATTGCGACGTGGACAATCAATCCGCAAACCACCTTGGAATTGCGCGCCGAGCGTCAGGTGGCTCAGTTGAACTTCAATGAGTTTGCGACGTCGGTCGACGTGACCGTCGGCAACCAGGTGGATGCTGGCAATGCAGACCTTGTGCCTGAAAAAACAACGACTTTCTCTGGCCTCATCCGTCACAAGTTTCTGGAACGCGGAAGCATTCAGTTCCGTGGCGATTATCAGTTGGTCAGCGATACCCAAGATCTTGTGCCCATCACTGTCCGTGACAGCAATGGAGCCATCACGGCGCAATTTGACGGCACCGGGAACATCGGCAAAAGCAAGCGATGGAATGCCGAGTTGGAGATAACATTACCACTGGATTGGCTGACACAGCCCGTTGGGTTAGCGGGCATCGAAGCGAAATATATTGGCCATTATCACGGGAGCAAAGTGACCGACCCCGTCACGGGCCTGAACCGTCGTATATCCCACCGTCCATTGTGGCACCAACAATGGGATATCCGCTATGATATGGCCGACCTTGGCCTTGTTTTCGGTGCGTCCTTCAGCGTCCAGGAACCAAATTACGCCTATTTCTTCAACGAGATCAGACGCCAGCATGAGGGCACGCGATCGACGCTGTTTATCGAATATAGCAAGTTCAGCCTAGGGACATTGCGTTTCCAAGTGACCGACATGGCGGGCTTCCACCGAGACCGGTATATTTATGCGGGAACGCGGGCATCGGGAGCGCTCGATCAGATCGTGAACCGGAAACGCACCCTCGACCCGCTGCTTCAGTTGACGTTGTCCGGGAAATTCTGATTATTCGCTGCGTAACGCTTCAATCGGCGAAAGGCGTGATGCCCTGATGGCGGGGTAGCCGCCAAATAGGATGCCGATGATTGCTGAAAACGCGACGGACATCAATGCTGTGTCCAACCCGACGGGAGCAGGAAAGTCGGCGACTTGCTGGAAGACGGCTGCAGCGAGGACCGCCAATGTCAGGCCAATAGCGCCGCCAATGACGCACAGCACCGCGGCTTCAACGAGGAACTGGTTGCGGATGTCGCTGCGTTTTGCGCCCAATGCCATGCGAAGGCCGATTTCGCGCGTGCGCTCGGTAACGCTGACCAACATGATGTTCATAATACCGATGCCGCCTACCAGCAACGATATCGATGCAATGGCGACCAAAACGGCCTGAAATATTTGCGTTACTTGACCTGTGGTCTCGGCAATTTCGGTTGTTGTGCGCACAGTGAACGGACTAATTCTTCCTTTGGGTACGCGGTAGCGGTCGCGCAACATGCGTTTGATGTCCTGCTGTCCCGCGAGCAGTGAATCTTCATCCTCGAAACCGACGAACAGCAGTGTCACATCGTCGGGCCCCTGCATCGCCGTCGTCTGCAGCCGCTGGCGCAGCGTCGTGATCGGCACGACAATTTGGTCGTCATTGTCATTGCCCAGATTGCTGCCCTTGCTTTCGAGCAAACCGATCACTTTAAAGGGCACGCGATTAATGCGGACGGTTTCGCCCACAGGATTGGCGTCCGCGAACAGCTTGTCAGCTACGGTCTGTCCGATCACGACAACACGTGCGGCCGCACCGACATCGCCATCGGTCAGAAAACGGCCTTCGGACGCGGTGACGTTGGACACAATGCCATATTCAGGCGTTGCGCCCGTCGCTTGTGTGGTGGCGCTGCGGCCCGGCGTGACCAGTTGGACGCTGCTGCGGATCTGGGGTGCGACAGCGCTCACACCCGATACCTGACGTAAAATGGCGCGGCCATCGCGCTCGGTTAAGCGGCCGCGGTCTGTGGAGCGCGGCGGACCGCTGCCGCTGTCGGGCTGCGGCACGACGATGGCCATATTTGAACCTAATGTCGCGATCTGCTGCGTTACGGAAACCTGTGCGCCATTGCCCACCGCTACCGCCAAGATGACGGAGAACACCCCGATCATTACGCCAAGCGTGGTGAGGATGGAGCGCATCAAATTGGTGCGCAGCGCCGTCATCGCAATGGCAATATTGACGCCCCAGCCAGCGATGGAGTTCAGCAGCTTACTCATCCGGCAACCGCGCGGCGTCGCGATTTGACCGCAGCGTCTTCAATCACCCGTCCGTCGCGAAAGACGATGCGCCGTTCGGCATATTCGGCAATGTCCGGTTCGTGCGTGACCACGATGAGGGTAATGCCTTCGTCGTTCAATTTCTGGAAAATACCCATGATATCGAGCGATGTCTGGGTATCCAGCGCGCCTGTTGGTTCGTCAGCAAGCAGCATGAGCGGGTCGGTGACCAGTGCCCGGGCGATGGCGACGCGCTGTTGCTGGCCACCGGACAGCTTTGCAGGCGTGTTCTGCAAACGGTTACCCAGTCCCATCGCCTCAAGCTTCGCCTGCGCGCGTTCCCGGCGTTCGGTATAGCCAAGGCCAGCGTAAATGAGCGGCACCGCGACATTGTCCAACGCGCTTGTGCGGGCGAGCAGGTTGAACTGCTGAAACACAAAACCAATTTTGCGGTTCCGGATTTCAGCCAATGCGTCGCTGTCGAGCGTTTTTGTATCAATGCCGTCAAGCAACAAGGTTCCAGACGTTGGGACATCCAGACAACCGATCATATTCATGAACGTCGATTTGCCCGAACCGCTGGCACCCATAATCGCGACGAACTCGCCACGTTTTATGCTCAGCGAAACGCCGTTGACGGCGTGCAGAACCTCACCGCCGATCACATAATCTTTGACCAGATCATGCGTTTCAAGAAGCGGCGCTGTCATCTTCGTCCGCATTGTCGTCGGTTTGGGCCTTCGGCTTCAGGGATTTTGTCCGGATGAGGACTTTGTCGCCCGCTTTGATGCCCGAAGTCACTTCCGTATAATCGTCACCTTGTAAGCCGATCTGAATCTGTTTCCGGACCGGTCGATACAGATCGCTTCCCGCCAGATACAATGTAGGCTTGGGCGTTTCCTTTTTTGCGGGCGCCCCAGGCTTTTCTTTGTTCGGTTCGCCCCGGTCGGCCAATTTGGGACGGAAGCGAAGCGCGTTGGTTGGAACGCGCAGCACATTCGCCTTTGCGCCAGTGATGATTTCTACATTCGCGGTCATGCCGGGCAGCAACTTGCCATCTTTATTGTCCACGTCGATGATGACGAGATAGCTGACCACATTCTGCGTTTCCACCGGCGCTTTGCGGACCTGTCGGACTTTGGCGCGGAATATATCATTGGGGTAACTGTCGACGGTGAAGGTTACATCTTGGCCTTCGATAATCTGGCCGATGTCTGCTTCGTCAACCGATGCCTCAACCTGCATCTTGGTGGTGTCGGCAGCGATTTCGAAAAGGTTCGGTGTCTGGAAACTGGCGGCGACGGTGGTGCCGGGTTCCACAAGTTTATTGATGATAACGCCGCTGGCAGGCGCGACAATCACGGTGCGGTTGAGATCGAGCCGTGCAGAGGACAGCTCCGCCGTGCCTTGGCTAATCTGCGCGTTGCCGCTTTGCGTTTGCGCCAGTGCAACCTGCAAGGCGTTGCGCGCGCTGTTAAGTTTGCTTTGTGCAATGTCGAGGCCTGCCTTTGAAACAAAACCGCGTTCGGCCAGCGCACGTTGCCGCGCAAAATCACGTTCTTGTATCTCAAGCTCCGACCGCGCACGGGCGACATTGGCAACCGTTTGCTGTAAACCGGCGCGGGCAAGTGCGACTTGCGCTTCAGACTGCTGCACGCGGGCACGCACGCGGGTTGAGTCGATCTCGGCGAGGACTTGGCCCGCCTTCACGGGCGAATTGAAATCGACGTAGACTTTGGTGACTTGGCCCGACACCTCGGTCCCGACCTTGATTGTATTCAGCGCGCGAATTTTGCCGCTGGCCGAAACCTTGCGCAGAACTTCGCCGCGCGTGACGGTCTCGCTGACATATTCATAGTCATGCGGGGTAGGGCGAACGATGCGGTAGAGAATGAATAGCAGTAGCAGCGCGATAATCGCTGACCAGACGCGGTGCCGTTTCACCCAAGCCCGTATTGTTTCAAACATCCGACCTGTCCTCAATTGTCTTCCGTCACTGTATATGTAGTGCGCAATGATTAGGCCAGTGATTTATTCACATAATACAGCAAAAAGCCCGCCGGAATTGCTTCCAGCGGGCTTTTGTCATTCCTTAAGGGAAGCGAGGCTTATTCTTCTTCGTCGCTATCCACAACATCATCGATGGCGGCGTCAATGGTGGTCAGATCATCTGAAATCACCTTTGCCAACACATCATCGCCGATGGCTGCTTCAGAACCCTGTGCCAATTCGGCAGCATGCTCTTCAGCTGCTGTCTCTGGCGCAATCAGGCTTTCCTGAAGCTTCTTGTACTGGGCACGCAGCGCAACGTCGCGGCTTGTCGCGGCAATCCGCATGCGGTTCATGGCAGAGCCAGTACCCGCAGGGATCAGACGACCAACGATGACGTTTTCCTTCAGACCGGTCAGGATGTCCTTCTTACCTTCCACAGCGGCCTGTGTGAGGACGCGGGTTGTTTCTTGGAAGGATGCTGCCGAGATGAACGAACGTGTCTGCAACGAAGCCTTGGTGATGCCCAACAGAACCGGGTTACCGGTTGCAGGCGCCTGACCCTTGGTCAGCTTCGCATTGATGGCGTCCATTTCTTCGCGGTCAACCTGTTCGCCGGGAAGCAGGGTTGTGTCGCCACCGAATGTGATTTCAACCTTTTGCAACATCTGACGAACGATCGTTTCGATGTGCTTGTCGTTGATCTTCACGCCCTGCAGACGATACACTTCCTGAATTTCCGCAACCAGATATTCAGCCAATGCTTCGATGCCCATGACTTCAAGAATGTCATGCGGGTTCGGCGAACCAGCAATCAGGTTATCGCCTTTACGAACGAAATCGCCTTCCTGAACATCAAGTACCTTCGACTTCTGGATCAGATACTCAATACGATCGCCTTCTTCCGGCACAATCGCGATCTTGCGCTTCGCCTTATAGTCACGGACGAATTCAACGCGGCCCGAAATCTTCGCAATAATTGCGTTGTCCTTCGGAATACGTGCTTCGAACAATTCGGCAACGCGTGGCAGACCACCGGTGATGTCGCGGGTCTTGGCAGATTCACGGGTCACACGAGCGATAACGTCGCCTGCCTGAACCATGGCACCGTCTTCAACCGAGAGCATCGTGCCAACGCCGAGCAGATAGCGCGCGGCTTCACCGCTGTCGTCATCCAGCAAGGTAATGCGTGGGCGAAGGTCTTCCTTCTTGGTGCGGCTGCCGGCACGATCTTCGATAACGACGCGCTGGGCGATACCCGTTGCTTCGTCGGTTTGCTCGGTCAGCGTCTTGCCGTCGATCAGATCCTGATATTTAATAATACCCGACTTTTCGGTGATGATTGGCATGGTGAATGGATCCCATTCAGCCAGACGGTCACCAACATTGACCTCCGCACCATCCGGGAATGCCAGCGTCGCACCATAAGGCAGACGGTGAATTTCCATCTCGCGGCCATCCTTGTCGACGATGATAAGTTCACCGTTACGGGCCATTGCCAGACGCTTCTTACGCTTGTCGACGATGCTTGGCAGATCGCGATACATGACCTTACCCGATGCGGTCGCATCAAGGTTCGACTGTTCGTTCAACTGCGCCGCACCACCGATGTGGAAGGTACGCATGGTCAACTGGGTTCCAGGCTCACCGATGGACTGTGCAGCGATAACGCCGACAGCTTCACCAATGTTGACTGGCGTACCGCGTGCAAGGTCACGACCGTAGCAGGTACCGCACACACCCACCTTGGATTCGCACACCAGCGGTGAACGGATCTTGAGGGCCTGAATGCCGGTTTCTTCCATCGCAGTAACCATTGGCTCGTCGAGCAAAGTTCCAGCAGGGATCAGCACCTTGCCATCAAGGCCAAGGATGTCTTCTGCCGTGGTACGGCCAAGGACACGCTCACCAAGTGAGGCGATGGTCGAACCACCCTGAACGATCGAACGCATTTCCAGCGCGCGCTGGGTACCGCAATCGACTTCAACGATGGTGCAATCCTGCGATACGTCGACCAGACGGCGTGTCAGGTAACCTGAGTTTGCAGTCTTCAGTGCGGTATCGGCCAGACCCTTACGGGCACCGTGGGTCGAGTTGAAATACTCGAGAACGGTCAGACCTTCCTTAAAGTTCGAAATGATCGGCGTTTCGATGATCTCGCCCGAAGGCTTCGCCATCAGACCGCGCATACCGGCAAGCTGCTTCATCTGCGCTGGCGAACCACGCGCACCGGAGTGGCTCATCATGTATACCGAGTTGACTGGCAATTCGCGGCCATGCTCGTCGGTTGGCGATGCCTTCAGCTTGTCCATCATGGCGTTGGCAACCTTGTCACCACATG
>JAIXYC010000029.1 GCA_027490455.1 Sphingomonadales bacterium | reverse complement strand
TCATCGCGTTGGGCAGAACAGCCGCAAGCGCCTCCGCGACGCTTTGCTTGCATGAGCCGACGTCACTGACAATCGCATCGGCAGGCAGGTCGGACGCGAAGTCCGCCGCCACTGCTCCCATGGCGCCTACCGGCACGCATAATATGACAAGATCGGCGTCCATGACGGACGCGCCAGCGGTATCGGCAACATCGTCGCATATGCCCAGTTCGACCGCACGTGCACGGACAAGCGGATCGGCATCATGGCCGGTAATCCGCACCGAAGGCATCTGCGCCTTTACGGCGCGCGCGACGGACGAGCCAATGAGCCCGAGCCCAATCACCGTTAAACGCGCAAACGGCAGCATCAGGCGTTTGCTTCCAAAATCTTGCGCAACGCCGCCATGACACCGCGATTTTCATCCTCGGTGCCAATGGTAATCCGCAGCCCGCTGCCAAGGCCCTGCGCCGGCAACCAGCGCACGATATAGCCTTCCGCCATAAGGCCATTATAGGCGGTTTCAGCGCTGCAATTGCCTTCAAACAATATCATCAGGAAGTTCGCCCATGACGGGATGACTTTCACGCCATGGTTTGACAGTGCCGCACATTCGGCCGCCATCCAATCGCGCCATATGGCATTATGCGCGCGGCTGCGCACGACGAACTCCGTATCCCCAAGCGCGGCAATCGCTGCGGCTTGCCCTGCAGTGGTGACATTGAACGGCGCACGCACGCGGTTGAGCGTCGCGATCAGGCCGGCCTGACCATAGCACCAGCCAATGCGTTCGGCGGCAAGGCCATAGATTTTGGAAAATGTGCGCGTAATCAAAACATTGTCATGCTGGCGTGCAAGCTCCAGCGCGGCAGGGCCGTCATCTTCCAGATACTCGCCATAGGCTTGGTCCAAAACAAGGACGCAGTTGCCGGGTAGGCCAGCATGAAGCCGTGCGATTTCGGCGTCGCTGCAATAGGTGCCGGTCGGGTTATTGGGGTTTGCGACGAAAACAACGCGTGTCTTTTCCGTCACCAACGCCAGCAACGCATCCACGTCCGTGCCATAATCCTTATCGGGGGCGACAATCACATTGGCCGCGGTCTTCCGCGCGGCGATATCGTACACCGAAAAACCGTAGCGGACATAAATGATATCATCGCCAGCGCCGGCATAGCCCATGGCGATCAGATTCAGCAGTTCGTCAGAACCCGTACCGCAAACGATCAGGTCGCTGTCGACTTCATAGGCTGCGCCCAACGCCTCGCGCAGCGCAGTGCTGGCGGGGTCTGGGTAGCGCGCAAGCGACGCGCCTTTATCGACAAGCGCTGCGGCCGCATGTGGGCTGCAGCCAAGCGGATTTTCGTTCGCGGATAATTTTATCAACACCCGTCCATCATCCGACTTTGCTTTGCCGGGGGTATAGGCGCTGATCGCTTCGATCCATGGTTTGGCGGTAGGCGTGTTCATGCCCGTGGCCATAGCGGCGCACGCAGCGAAGCGCAACGCTCGCCCTATTTGGCCAACGCAGATTAAAGAGTTTCTATTGTTTCGCACGGCCACGCTGATATGGCGTTGCGTATGCAAGAAGATACGCGTTTCGGTCTGGATAGGAAGGCACGCCTGCTGGGACCAGTGAGACTGGACAGCGGCGCTGAATTTGCGCCTGTCGACATCGCATATGAAACCTATGGCGCATTAAACGCCGATAAATCGAACGCCATTCTCATCTGCCATGCGCTGACCGGCGACCAATATGTGGCGTCCACGCATCCCGTGACCGGCAAGGACGGTTGGTGGACGCGTATGGTTGGCCCCGGCAAGCCCATCGACCCCGCACGGCATTGTATCATCAGCATCAACGTCATGGGCAGCTGCATGGGGTCTTCGGGGCCCGCCAGCATCGACCCCATAACGGGCGCCGCCTACGCGATGGGCTTTCCGGTCATCACCATCCCCGACATGGTGCGCGCGCAGGCGCTCTTGTTGGACCATCTGGGCATTGAAACGCTGGAGGCGGTCGTTGGCGGATCGATGGGCGGCATGCAGGCGTTAAGCTGGGCAGCCTTATATCCCGAACGCGTGAAGTCTGCGGTCGTGATTGCGTCTACCGCCCGCCATTCCGCACAGAATATCGCCTTTCACGAGGTCGGGCGTCAGGCGATCATGGCCGACCCGCGTTGGAATAATGGCGCTTATTATGGCCATGAGGCGCCATCATCGGGCCTCGCCGTTGCCCGTATGGCCGCGCACATCACCTATCTTTCGGAGGCAGGGCTTACCGAGAAATTTGGCCGCCGCCTGCAAAACCGCGATGCCAAAAGCTTCGGATTTGACGCCGATTTTCAGGTTGAAAGCTATTTGCGTTATCAAGGGCTTAGCTTTGTCGACCGCTTTGATGCCAACAGCTATCTCTACATCACGCGCGCGATGGACTATTTTGACCTCGCCGAACCGCATGACGGCATTCTGGCGCGGGCATTTGCAGGGACAAAGACACGCTTTTGCCTGATCAGTTTCGACAGTGACTGGTTATATCCGACCGCGGAATCGCGGCGCATTGTTCACGCGTTGAACGCCGCAGGTGCTGCGGTCAGTTTTGTTGAGCTATCAAGCCCGTTTGGCCATGATGCCTTCTTGCTGGAAGCGCCGGAGATGAACCGCATCGTGGACGGTTTCTTGCGCGCAGGGGAGCAATGATGAGCGCACTTCGTCCTGACCTTGCCATCATCGCCCGCGAAGTTCGCGCGGGGGCCCGTGTGCTTGATGTTGGCTGCGGCGACGGGCAGTTGATGGCGGCGTTACGTGATACCAAAAATGTCGATGCCCGCGGTCTTGAGCTGAATGCGCACGATGTTGCAACCTCAGTCTCCCGGGGCCTATCCGTCATTCAAGGCGACGCCGACACCGATTTGGCGGAATATCCAGACGGCAGCTTTGATTATGCCATTCTCAGCCAGACATTGCAGACGACCAAAAGGCCGGATCTGGTTCTCGACCATCTGGTCCGGATCGGGCGGGAGGCATTTGTCTCCTTCCCCAACTTTGCGCAGTGGCGCATCCGTTTTGCGCATATGTTTGGCGGACGTATGCCCGTCACGAAGCAACTTCCACATCTCTGGTACGACACACCCAATATCCACCATGTGACCATCGACGATTTCCGAAGCTTGTTACACGACCGGAATATCGAGATTGAAGGCCAGTGGTTTCTATCTGGAAACAAACCCCGCGCCGATCGCTTCGCCAACCTGCTGGCACAACATGCGGTGTTCAAACTGCGCCGGAAATAGCACCGCGTCGAAAAGATGCGCCGATATCGCGTCGGCCATATGGCCCTTTAGTAAAACTCAACCATCGGCTTGGCTTCACGCATACTGATTTGGCGATCCTGTTTTGCTATGCTTTGCCCGCCCACAGCAGGTGCAATGCGCACCGCAGCGTTGGGCGGGGCCTCCGGTGGCAGCTGCTGCGACAAACATAAGGAATGCGGGCAAAAGTTAATGCATGCAATTAGCGGCGCCATTGCCGCGAAATACGGCCAATCGCCGGCCCAATTTCATCCTGTACGGATTCGCGACGTGGCCGTAGCCCTTTCTAAACCGATAAAGCCTGTTGCGCCGGCCAACGGGCTTTGCTAGTGGCCCCCTCCTACCTGTCGAGGCGCGTGCGGCCATGGCGGAATTGGTAGACGCGCAACGTTGAGGTCGTTGTGGGCGAAAGCCCGTGGAAGTTCGAGTCTTCTTGGCCGCACCAGACAGCCTGTATTCCTCACCCAGACACGCAAAAATCTGAGCCCAAGCTGCCCTAATAAGGCCAGTTTAGGCTAGGTTTTTTGATTTTCGCTATGGGCGAGACGATGTCGTGAGCATCTGGTTTACAGGGCTTAATGGAGATGCGCCTCCTTAGCCGCCCATCAAGACGACGGCGAATGCTGCAACGCCAAGAAAGCTTCCGAATGGAAGTGCATCGCGCTGATGGTTAGCGATTACATGCAGGCTGGCAACCACAGTTAGTCCGATTGCGCTCGCAATCAGCAACGTCATCGGCAGGGCCTGCCAACCCAACCAGATTCCCAAAGCACCAAAGAGTTTAGGATCGCCAGCACCCATGCCATCATGTTTCCTAAAAAATTTGAACGCCTGCCTAACCATTTCCAAGCTCAAAAAGCCGGCCAACACTCCTGTGGCCCTGTCTGTCCAGGCGATGTCGGGTGTGAGCATCGGACCTGCCAGAACACCCATGACCGCTAACAAAAGCACCAGTCGGTTTGGGAGCCAAAGGTGCTGATAATCCAGCATGATGAGCGGAAGTAATAGCCAGCCAAACACAGCAGCTGCGATGCCTTGCTCTGGCGGAAGCAAGAGAACAGCCACGGCACCGATCACGGCTGCGGT
The DNA here is from genome assembly GCA_027490455.1 of Sphingomonadales bacterium. Lineage (GTDB taxonomy): Bacteria > Pseudomonadota > Alphaproteobacteria > Sphingomonadales > Sphingomonadaceae > Sphingorhabdus_B. Next base: position 22,250 of record JAIXYC010000029.1, on the reverse strand, counting down.
CAATTCGGTTGCCAAAGCCAGCAGTCCAATGCGCCCACCGCAATGTCTACATTTGCCCTTTAACACTATATAAGAGGCAATTGGAACGAGGTCGTAGGCAGCAATCTGATACCCGCAATTATCGCAGTGAGAGCGCCCCGTTGCCACGCTTTTGCCCGTCGGCCACCGACTGCACATCGCGGCGACGAAGCTTCCCCAGATCGCACCCACCGTCAGTTGTGATGCGAGCAGGAACCATAAAGGCAATCCCGCAACTACATTGCTGAAATGTAACAGGCCGCTGTTCAGAACCGCCCCTTTTGCACAAGGCGATAGCCGCCAGTGACCGGACGGAACCCGGCAAGCGTAAGCATCGTACCCTGCTCTACCGCCTCGGTTTCAAGCGTTACGGTCACCGTGTAGCTGCCGTCCGCGGACAGCCGGATGTCGGCGCGTTCCATGGCCGATTGGCTGACCAAGGGCAGCAAAATCCCAGCACCATCGCAACGCGGTTGCCCAAGCATGCCATTTTGCAGGTTCAGCCCGGGCAAACTGTCTGACATGATCAGGCGAACTTGCCCACCTGCCTGCATGCACCGGCCAGCCGCGAATTTCGCCGAGAAGCCTTCAAACTGGATATTTTCAGCAGGAAAAGGCGCAAAAAGCGCAGCAACCGGAACTGTTGCGTTCAGATTATTGACGGACATACTGCCAAAACCGCGCGACACTGTCCCTGTAAATCCGGGCCGATAGGGGGCGTTGCCCCGCGACAATAGGATATCCGCACGGCCCAAAAACAGTGGTCCGAACAATAGCCGCGCATTCACATCGCCAATGGGCAATTTGCCAAGGCGCAAGTCACGGATAGACCCGTCCCAGATGATGCCGTCCACTTTGCGCGCCGAAACGCCCTCACCGCCCACAATGGTCCGCAGCGGCATGAACAGGATTGCCGACAGCATCAGCAGCACGGCACTGGCGACGACAAGACGCCGGCTCATGGCGCATCCTGCTGCAATTGGGCATCGACGGTGACACTGCCATTCGTGCCTGTGCGCAATGTGAGGCCGCTTACCGATATGTTCTGCGCCTCAAGCTCCGTCAGCCACGCAAGCAAAGCGGGCGCGCGTGCCTGTTCGATACGAAAGCTAATCTGGCCCGGCGCGGCATTGCCTGACTTTATGATATCAAAGCCCTTTTCGCCCGCACTTTGCGTGATCAGCAGATCGATATTGGCGGGAGCCGTTGCAGGGGCAACGCGTGGCTTTGCCAGCGCAGCATCGACCGTTGCGACAATACGCCCACGACGCTGCACCGCGGCGTCATGGTCAAGCTTTGCCTGTCCGAAGGCGGATAACACCGGCATGATAATCCCAAAGACCAGCACTACGAACGCCGTCAGCCCGCCGGCTGAACCGACAAGCCATTGCTCACGCCGCGTCAGTGCAGCAAACCACGCACGTGCTGCAGCTATCATGGCATCCTCATTGTAAGATCGACCAGCGTCGCGCCCGTCGCGTCTGTACGCGGTGTGGCGGTGATGGGAAAACCATCCTGCTGTATGGCGATTAGTGTCTGGTTGATATTGTCGGAACTTGGCGCGGCCAAAACGACCGACAGAACGCCATCTTGGCCAAAGCGCATGTCACGCACCGATACATTGGGCGACGCTTTCACACTGCGCCACAAAGCGGCCGATAATGGCGAAAAGCGCCCTTGCATTATGCCTTTTTTGCGCATGGCAGCGGCGAGTTGCACCTCCGCCTGATCAATATCGGTGATTGCTGGATCAACCTTTTGTGCCGCGGCCAGCGCGATGCTGTTTTCGTTGCTGGTGGCGCTCCAATATTTCCCAAGCGTCACCAACATGGTCAGCGCACTGATCGCCACAAGCGCGACGCATAGGCGCTTGATCCATTTCAGCTGTTCTGCCGTTATCCAGATGGACCGCACTTTCTTGGCAAAGATACCCTCGCGGAAATTGAGCAACGGTTGCTGGCTCGCCGTCCAAAGCATTGCCCGCGCTGTGTCCGCATCCAAAATCTCGACCGTAGTCTGGCTCGCAAAAATGCTACGGAAAATAGGCTCATCGGGCATCGCAAATTGGGCGCTGCGAAGAACATTCATGCCATCAAACTCGCCGGTGACGACCATGTCCGTCGGTGGGTCAATGGCGAGGCCAAATGGCACAACAATGCCCGGGTTCACGCCGCGCGCGGCTAGGCGATCCAGCCCATATTGCATAACTTCGGGCGCGATTGTGGCTGTGACATAATCATCGCCAACATGCTGCGCCGCGCTGGCGTGCACCGGTCCAAGTGATTGTTCGGCAGCACGCAACTTGGCCACGCCCTCGGCTTGGCGCGCCTCCAGCCCTTGTAGTGAAAACCAGCTGCAACGCACATCAGCAGGCGACACCACAGCCATCACTGTTTCGTCATCCGCCGCAGGCATAAATTCGGACAATGAACCGGCATGTTGCCACACGCCGTCGGTCACGCGGAAAATTGCGGGATCATCGACGTCGGATGACGGGAAGCGCAGGATAACGACGGTCATTCCTCTTCCCCCCAACTGCGCCAAATGACGCGCGCCGGCGCAGGCGAAGCGACGATCATCGATTCACCAGCGAGCGCCAGTTCTCCAAGCGTTACCCGCGTATCCAGCAAGAAATAATTGCTCGTCAGTTTTACCTGCCCTTGAACCAGAGGTGCCGGTTCCAACGCTGCCAGTTCGGGGGCAGCCCAGAATCGAATGAGGCTGCCATAGCCACTCGATGGCCGCTTGGCGAGATAGCTCCGTGCGGTCGCGATATTCAATTTGCCTGGCGGGAACAGCATCACCAACAACGGTGCCTGTTCGGGCAATAGGGTGTTGACGTTCAACGGCGACAATATGGTTTCGGGCAGCGCGCAAATCCAATTCTGCAGCTTGCCATAAATGGCGGGGCTAACGCCCTTTACCGCGCGCAGTTCGCTTGGATGGGCGAAAGGCCGATTGGCAACCATATAAGGCACTGGCGCGGCGCGGTAGGCATCATCCTCAGCGCCATTGGGCAGCGGGGTAATATCGCTATCGGCCCAATCCGCTGCTGCAGCCGCTATTGCGCGGGCAGCGTTCTCATCTGTACCAAGAACCGCCAGCAACGACGTCAACTGATCCTGACCCGTCGCGCTGGCCTGATATCGTTCCTCCGACTTAGTCACCAGGCTATTGAGGTTAAAACAATTGCCTGCGTCACGCACTGTCGCGGTTGCCGTGCCGATTGGGATAGGCAGGCTTTGTGGAGAACCCAGCCAGCCGCCTGCCAAAGTGGTTTGCGCAGCATCGCGTGCGACCAAGTCCTCAATCCGCGCCGCCGCAATCGACTCAGCGGCGTAGGTAAACATCCGCGCCTGCGCCAAAGCATTGCCATTGGTGGATAATTTGCTCGACAGGGTTAACCGGTCGAGCGTCGTCGCTGCAATGACCGCAAGCACGGCGACCATCAGCAATACCGACAACAACGCCGCGCCGCGTTCAGATGACTTGGGCAACATCAACCAGCGGCCCCTTCTTCTGCACTCGGCGTTGGCAAGATGCGGGTCTGCGGCCCCACAAGGAACAACATGCGCTGTTCCGGTTTGCCCTTGACGGTGACCTTCAGGGCGATGGCCCGTGGCAAGGCGTTCGCATCGGTTGCGGTCCAATCACCCCGCCATTGCCCTTTATCATCGCGATATTCAGCGGTCGCTGTCACAACGTCCTCAAGCATCGTTGCCGCGTCAGCAGGCGCAGCACCGTCCAACATGGGCCAGCTCAGACGTTTCAACGCGCCGTTCTCAAGAACATAGGTCACGCGTTGCAGGCCAGCGCGTGGCGCGCCATCGAAATTGGACCAGCCGCCCCGCACCAGCCCAAATATTCCACCGGACACAGTCGCATCGCCTTGGGTGAAGGCAGGCACCGGCTGTCCGGATTGGTCGCGCACGGGCCGTGCGATGGCTTGCGCCAGATCCGCCTCCAGCGCGTTGGTCAGCCGCTGTGAAAGCGCCATTTCACCAAGACGTTCTTTGACCGCAATCTGCGTGTCTGTGCCTGACCGCAGAAGCGTCACGCCCGCAACCGAAATGAGCGCAAAAATGGCCAGCGCGACCAACAGCTCAATCAGCGTGAACCCCGCCTCCGATTGCCGCGCCGTGTTCATTGTTCAACCGGCCTTGCTATGGTCAGACGCGCCTTACGCAAGGCGGCATTGCCGGTGCCGACAACGTCGATATCGACCATCACGAGGCGCGTGTCATCGGTCGGGCTTGCCGTTGCGGTCCAGCGCCAAGTCTGGCCGCCATTCATTTCTTCGCCACGTGTTTCGCCCAAGGTTGGCGGCGCGGGGTTTGACAGGATTTCGACCGCCACATTGCGCGCCACTTGCCATGCCATGCCGCTGTCGCCCAAATTGGATGTGGAGCGCACCGAATAACCCTGCAGGCGCACCATCGCGAGCGCAGCAAGGCTGAAAATCGCCAGGGCAACCATGATCTCCAACAATGTGAAGCCATTTTGTGTTGGTTGTGAATTACCGGACAATGCGCACGTCTCCGGTCGCGGCCAGTGCAAGTGTTACGGTCACCGCATCATGCTTTAGCGTAATATTGGCCGCGCTTGATGGCATACCCGTGCTGTCAAAGGCGATGCGCATTTGGCGCGTACCAGCCATTTGCACAGAGGTACCACTTTTCCAATCCGTCGCCGTAAAGGGTGCCTCGGACAATGGTTGCCACGCGCCAGCATTACGCGCCTCAAAGCCATAGCCAGACGGGCGCACGGTTACCGCCATGCTGCGCGACTGCAATATGGCGTGATCGCGCAAGGCAGCAACGCGCGCGGCAAATTGCTCCGCCTCATCACGTGCACCGCGATCGGTTGACTGCACGGTCATAACAACCGCTGCACTCGCAATGCCGATGATGAAAATAACCACCATCAGTTCCACCAAAGTGAAACCGCGTTCATCGGCTTTTACATTGGGATGGATGGACGGCTTAGTCGCCGTAAATATCGGCATTTTCATTCTCGCCACCCGGCGCGCCATCGGCACCAAGCGAGTAGATGTCAAAAGCGCCGTTCTTGCCCGGCATTGTATATTGGTACGGGCGGTTCCACGGATCCGACGGCAGTTTTTTGATATAACCCGCGCTGCGCATGCCTGCAGCGGCAGGCGGCGTGACTAAAGCTTGCAATCCGGCACCGGCATCTGGATAGGTCAGATTATCCAGACGATATGTCTCAAGCGCTTGTCCCAAGACCGCGATGTCAGCCTTTGCCTTTTGCACCATCGCCTTGTCTTGATTGGGCAAGACATTGAGGGCGACGATGGTCGTCAGCAGCGCCAGAATGAACAAGGTCACCATCATTTCGACCAAGGTGAAGCCATTACGCTGTGCCGCCGCAGCCTTGCGGCTAAATTTCGCCGAGGGACGGCTTGTGTCAGTGAAAAGATTATAAATGAGGCGGAGCATGACTAAAGTCCCGTGAGGTTTTGGAGTTGAAGTATCGGCAGCAAAATTGCCAAAATGATGACAGCGACGACACCGCCCATTGCGACGATGATGAGTGGTTCGAGAAGCGACAAGGCGGTGCTGGTAAAATTATCAAATTCGCGCTCAAGATATTCCGCCGCGCGCTCGAGCATGGTATCCAACTGCCCGGCGCTCTCACCGCTTGCGGTCAAATATACCAACAGCGGCGGGAAAACCCCGCTTGTGCGCATCGCGCCCGAAAGACTGCCCCCACTCCGCACCGATTCCACGATATCGTCATTGGCGGCGGAGAGCACTTTATTGCGAATGGTGCCGCCCGTCAGGCGCAGGCCCTCCAGCAACGGCAAGCGGCTGGCAACCATTGTGGCCAACGTGCGTGCCATGCGCGCAGCATGCAGATTGCGCAGCAGCTTCCCAAGCAAAGGAATGCGCAAAACCGTGCGGTCAACCGACAGCCGAAACGCGGGCTGCTTAAGCGCTCGCGCAAACAGCAAGCCACCAAGGATGACAGCGATAATAATCACCCAATAATAATTCGCCAAAAACGCGGATATGCCAATGACGATGCGCGTAATCAGCGGCAATTGCTGGTCCACATTGTCAAACTGTTCGACAACACGCGGGACCACCGAGACCATCAGGCCCATGACCACCAGAATCGCGACCAGTGACAAAATCGCCGGATAGGCCAGCGCACCAATCAATTTGCCGCGCATCTCGGCCTGCCGTTCGAGCAATACCGCAAGACGTTCCGTAATAAGCGGCAATGTGCCCGCCCCCTCACCCGCAGCAATCATTGCGCGGTATAAGGGCGGAAAGCTGTTGCCTTCACGACGCATGGCTTCAGACAGGCGCTGTCCCTCGACTACGCCGGCATGCACTTCCGTCAGAATCTGCCGGACATGTGGCTGTTCGCTCTGTCGGCTGATCGTCCGCAACGCTTCCTCCAACGGAGAAACCTGCGCCAATGACGACAGTTGCCGGGTAAACAAAGTCAGCTGCTTGGCATTCAAACGCGGCTGCCGCTTAATCGGCAGGCTGGCGAGTACAGACACGCGCGCTGGCGCGGGTGCGACGCTCACAATATATAGATTCTTTGATGTCAGGCGATCGCGCGCTGCATCATCATTGGCCGCAGCGATCCGCCCGCGCTGTTCGCGGCCATCAGGGTCAATCGCATGATATGCGAATTCAGGCATCTACAATGTCTTCGCGGCGCGAAATTCGGATCGCTTCTTCGGGCGTCGTATGGCCCGCGCGCACCAGTTTGCGCGCGGCAGCGCTCAAATTGGGCTGGTTCACAAAGGCATGGCGCGCAAGGATTGCTTCGTCGCCCCCATCGTTGATGAGACGGCGAATGGTGTCATCGACACGGACCGCTTCAAACACCCCGATGCGGCCTTGGAACCCTGTATTGTTGCACTCTGGACAGCCGACGGCCTTGTAGACAGCCGTACCCTTGTCAAAGCCCAACAACGACGCCGCGTTGCCATCGGCCTGAACCGTCTGGCGGCAGCTTGGGCATAGGCGGCGCACCAAGCGCTGGGCGATGACAGCACGCAAGGTTGAGGCGAGCAAGAAGGGCTCCACCTTCATATCGCGCATCCGCGTGATCGCACCCAGTGCGTCGTTGGTGTGCACCGTGGTCAGCACGAGGTGCCCCGTCAGCGCAGCCTGCACGGCGATATCCGCCGTCTCACGATCGCGGATTTCGCCGACCATGACAACATCGGGATCCTGACGCAGTATGGCGCGTAAGCCCGCAGCAAAAGTCATGCCGACCTTGGCATTCACCTGAGTCTGGCCAATGCCTTCCACGGCATATTCCACCGGATCTTCGACGGTGAGGATATTGCGCGTGCCATCGTTCAATCGCTTAAGGCCAGCATATAAGGTCGTGGTTTTACCCGACCCCGTTGGTCCTGTGACCAATATGATGCCATTGGGTTCGGCCAATGCCTCATTGAGGATTTTGAGCGTTTCTTCCGACATGCCCAACAAATCGAGCGAAATGCCGGCATTTTCCTTATCCAAGATACGCATCACCACGCGTTCGCCAGCGCGGCTCGGCAGGGTCGACACGCGGACATCGACAAGCTTGCCACCCAGCGTCAGACCGATGCGGCCATCCTGCGGAATGCGGCGCTCGGCGATGTCGAGGCGCGCCATGACCTTGATACGGCTAACAACGACTGGTGCGACATTAGCAGGCAAGCGGAGGCGTTCCTGCAACACACCGTCGGCGCGCATGCGAATGACCAGGCCCGTTTCATATGGCTCGACGTGAATATCGGATACGCCCTGGCGGACAGCCTCTGCAATGATGCCGTTGATGAGACGGATAACCGGCGCGTCATCGGCGCTGTCGAGCAAATCATCTGCGCTGGGCAACATATCCGACAGCAAGTCGCCATCGTTGGTACCGATTGATCCAGCCATCGCCGCGGCGCTGCCGTCCATGGCGTAATGGTCGGACAAATAACGGTCAAAGGTCGCGTTGTCGGCCATTTCGACATCGAATGGCATCGACAGATAGCGCCGGATCTCCAACAACATCAGCGGATCAGCGCCCTCACGCATCGCAACCACAATACGACCATCGCTTTCATGCCGCAGCACCAGACCATGCGCCTTCGCAAAGGCATAAGGCAAATCGAGCAGAGGCGCTATCAAAGTCGGTGCAATGGTGGCGTCTGGCTCAACCGGTGCATTGGATGCTTGCTCGGTCGTTCCCTCATGCGATGTCATGATTGTGCACCCTCAGTGGTCGAAGGGACCGCGCTTGCGGGAACCTCCGCCGGTTGCAAGGCGCCACCTGTCTGGGGTCGCGTCAAATTGCCATCGGCACCGATCATGATGTCATTTGTCCGCACATCCGGCGCGACCGGCGGTACAGTGCCCATATAATCGCGCAGCAATTCGTCGATACTTGGTTCGGCATCTGGATTGCGTGTCAACTGCATGTCGCGGACATAGTCATAACGTCGCGCCGTCAACCGGTCGCCATCTTCGCGGCTACGCAAGATGGTCGGCCGAATGAAGACCATCAAATTGGTTTTGCTGCGGCTGCGGCTGCGTGATTTGAACAGTTCGCCAATGAGCGGAATGTCGCTCAAAAGCGGAATACGCTCAATCGTGCGGCGCTCATCATCATTGAGCAGACCACCAATAGCCAGCAATTGTCCGTCACCAACGGTCAATGTCGTTTCAAACTCGCGCTTGTTGAGGATAAGGTCACTGGAGCGCGATGACACCGGCCCTGCAACGCTCGACACTTCCTGTTTCAGGAACAGCTTCACATCGCCCTGCGCGTTCACTTGCGGGGTCACCTCAAGCTTGATGCCAACTTCCTGACGCTGAACCGTGCGGAAGGCGTTTTCGAAATTAGCGGACAATTGCTCGCCGCTGCTTACGGGTACTTCTTGTCCGACGAGGAACTTCGCCTTTTGGTTATTCAGCGTCACAATATGCGGCGTCGCCAGCAAGTTGGATTCGGTGTCCGCGGCAATCGCATTGATAATCGTCCCAAAGACCGCATTTTTGCCGATATCCATCGCAAAACCACCAAAGCCGCCAGTAGCGCTCAGGATCGATGCAGCAGCCGCTTCCTGAAGGCTGTCACCCAGCGCGCTGTTCGTTGCGGTCGTGGTCGTATTGCCATTCACCGTTGTCGTGGTGCGCGTCAGTTCTTCTGCGCCAATTGCACCCGCAATCGTCAGGATATTGGGTGAGGCGTTGGCGTAATTTGTCGCCGCAAATGGTGCGTCCTTGCCACCGACGAGGAATTGTACGCCAAGCTTTTTCGCCGCTTCATTGCCGATTTCAACAACGATTGCCTCAACCAAAACCTGTTCGGGCCGTGTGTCCAGCTGACGGATGAGCTCGCCCAACGTGCGTTGCATTTCGGGGTTTGCGGCGATGATTAGGGCGTTGGTCCCTTCATAGCGTGTCACCACAACGGGGCCACGGCCACCAATGCCATTGGGGCCGGCTCCCGACGAAGATGCAACGATAGGCGCAGCGACAGCGGCAGCGCCGCCGCCTGCAGCTGGCGCAGAAACAGGTGGCACGTTACTAGATACAGACGATCCGCTCTGCCCGCCAATCAACGACTGGACCGTCTCCAGCAAGGTTGCGGCATTGGCATGCTCAAGCCGGTACACGCGAATTTCGGCGCCCGATTGTGCGCGCGTATCCAATTCCTTGGCCATCGCGGCAAAGCGCGCAACCGACGTCGGATCACCACGCAGCGCTATGGCGTTGCTGCTATCAATGGCCGCGATGGAAACAGGCGGCCTCGCGCCCTCGCCGCCGCCTTGACCAGCCAGCGCCTGAAGCGCGGTGGCAATTTCACGCGCACCGGCATTGTCGAGTGCGACGATCTGCGTCGCTGCACTGTCGCGGTCGATCTGACGGAGCAAATCGCGGATGCGACGAATATTGTCGGCATAATCTGCAACCACAAGGCTGTTGGCATTTTTATTGGCCGTCAACGAACCTTCGCGGCTTATCAATGGACGCAGCGTTTCAACGGCTGAGGTGGCATCAATCGACCGCAGGCGGAACACTTCCGTCACAAATTGGCTTGAAGTTGCGGCCCGGCTACCGACGCGGGTCGGCTGCGTTGCAGCGCCATCGGAAGGCTGGATCCGGTAACCACCGCCACGAATGGGAATGGCGACAAGGCCATTTGCGCGCAGCGTCGACAGGAACACCTCAAAATATTCCGAACGCGACAATGGCCGGTCGGTAACCACCGACACCTTGCCATTCACACGGCCATCCACAATGAACGTCTGGCCCGTGACGCGGGCGGCATCCTGAACAAAGGCACGGATATCGGCATCGCGGACATTCAATGTCTGCTGCGCGGCGATAGGCTGGGCAAAAACGAGCGCGCTGCATGCCAGCAAAAGGGTAAATTTACGGATCACTGTTGTTCCAGATTTAGAGCAATGGGGACCTTTGCACCGCCGCGTTCGACTTCAACGCTTAAGCGGGCTCCGGGCCTGATTTGAGAAGCAATGTCCGCCGCCGAGGATACGGGGCGGCCGTTTATGCCAACGACAATGTCGCCAGCCTGAAATCCGGCGAGGCGCAACATCGTGCCATCATCGCGGGCTTGCAGAACGAGACCGGTGACCCTGCCCCCTTCATTACGCGGCGCAAAGCCGATCGATTTTTGAAGCGTATCCGCATTCAGGCCGCCACCTCCGCTGGACGCCGGTGGCGTGGCGGACGTGCCTGATGCAGGCGGGCTGACCGTTTCTGCGGGTACCGACTGATCAAGATACAGCGATTCTTTGACGCCGCCGCGCGACAATATGACATGGTCGAAGGCAACGGAATCCAAAGTGACGCCGGGCGCGACTTCTTCGCCAATGGCATAGCTGTTCTGCACGCCATCTTCACCAGCGATGATCGCCGAACCGCCGCCCGAACTTTCATTGGTGCGCACGCCGAACAATGTCAGGCTTAACGATGTGACATTCTGGGTGGACGCCGCCGCGGCGTCATTGCGAAAGAATGGGTCAAATCCGGCAAATAGCGCCATGCGCGCGGACTGTGGCACAATATTAACCGACGGCGCGCGCCAGTCATTGACTGGGCCAACCGGCGTTATCAATATCCAGAAAAGACGCGCGGTTTGGACGGCGGTGAATATGGCCAGAACGCTAAGGATCATGCGACCGGCGGGCACAGAACTGAATCGGTGCGTCTGCGCTTTAACCCTTTCTGCCAATGTCATTGCCACTAAGTCCCCCCGGGCGAATCCGCTTGAAGGAGGAGCGTTAAGGCGCTGCTGTGACTGTTGGGTGAATTATAAATGACAGTTTAATGACTGTGCATCCCCGCCACTTGGACGAAGCACAAAACATAGGCGGCGCGTTGATGACAACGCGCCGCCTTAAGTTGGGGGGAGATATGGGCTTTAGAAATTCAGCTCTACGCCAATCGACGCACTGATGCCTTGTTTGTAACGGTTATAGAAAATCTTATTCTCGCCGTTTTTCTGAAACTCCTGATATTTGGTGTTGGTCAGGTTGCGGACTTCGAATTTCAATTCAGCTTCTTTACCGCCAAGCATAAAGCCTTCACGCGCAACGAAATCGAGCTGAATGCCAGGCTTTTCCTTGATATCGGGCTGGCCTGATGCACCACGGCTGGTAACCCGATCGGTCGAATAGCTGAGCAAGATTGTCTGCTGTGACAAGCGCTCGGTATCTTCGAGGCCGAATTGCAGATTGATCAGATGATCGGCTTGGCCGGTCAATGGCGAACCGTCGGTGAAGAAGTCGAGTGCGTCGGTGGACGATGCGTTAAACACCGCAACCTGATCGCCCGCCTTCACACTGATCTTTGACTTTGTGTAGGTGTAGTTGGCAATGACAACCGCGCGACGTGTCGCAAAAAAGCCTTCGTCGCCAATGGCAGAGAGATCGAAATATTTCTGCGTTTCGATTTCAACACCGTACAAATCAGCCTTCGGTGCATTCGCGAAACTGGTGATAACGGAGTTATCATCAAAGCTTGAGAACGACTCGATAGGACTATCGATACGCTTGAAGAAACCGGCAATAGTGAAACGCTGCTCACGGTCGAAATACCATTCATAGCGTGCTTCAGCATTGTACAGCTGGCTGTCCGTCAACAGCGGGTTTCCGCGGAAAAGACGGTTGGAGTCTGTATCGTAAAAGTTCTGGAAAATCAGTTCGCGGAATTGCGGACGCGCGATGGTTTTCGACGCGCTCAACCGGAACTTCATCTGTTCATTCATGTCCCACGTCAGCGTCGCTGCAGGCAACCAATAGCTCTGATCCAAGCTGGTGGAAGCAAGCGATGCCGTTGGCGTCGTGAAGACCTGAACCGGCACAACAGTCTGTTCAGCGGTTTCGTAACGCACGCCCAGGTTCAAGCTGATTGCTGGCGTAATGAACGCCTGAATTTGGCCGTAACCTGCATGGTTTACCAAGCTTGCGTCAAAGACCGGGTTTGCTTCGTTGGTATCGATTAACGCGATGTTGTAAAAATCGATAATGTCCGGTTGCAGCAAAAGGTCTGGACGGAATAATGACGGCGCGATGGGCGTGCCGCCGGGTGCGACAAATTGGAAGTCACGGCGTTCGGTGCGGCGCGCCGTATCCGAATAAGCATAGCCTATCGTCGCGGTAATATCCGGCGTTACCTTTGCCGACAGATCCAAACCACCAGCCCACAGATTTTCATTCAGAAAGGAATAGCTGACTTCGGCACTTCCCTGTTGACCGTTGTTAAGACGGTTGATGAACAATTGGCCATAAGGATCCGACGTGATGTTGCTGCGATAATATTCGAGGCTGATTTCATCCGGCGCTTCACGCTGAGAATTGGCGTAGGCTGCACGGAAGCTCAAATTCACATCAGGTGACAATTTGAATTCACCGACCAACTGGCTGTCCACCAACTGGCGTTCGAACCATGCTGTATCTTGCTGCAACAATGTCGCGGTGGGCGATGTTGTCTGACGGGTGCCGACACCGAGACGCGCTTGTTTCAGCGTGTCGCGAATGAACAGATTGGTCAAACGGATTTTTTGTTCACCCACTTCGATACCGAAGCCAAGCAAGCCGTTTACAACCATACGGTTGTCGGTAATGACCTTCCGGAAATCCAGCTCTTTCTGGCTCAGGTCGAGCGTCGATGCTGTTTGTTGGATCGTGTCGCGGGTACGCCATTTGTTGCTGTAACCGGCGTTGAAGATGACCCCCATAGTGGTGTCATCGCCGATTTCGAAGCTCGTACCGCCGGTAATCGTGCCTGAGCCATTTGGCGGCAGATTCTTGTCACGCTGAACAACCGCATTCCGGCCGGTGATAAGCTCGCTAGCAATAGCCTGCGTATCAACGGTACCCGCGCTGATACGAGCGCCGCTGGCGAGATAGGATGCAAGCGCGGGCTTTAGGTCACGGTTGCCATTATCGAAACCGCTCCAATCCTGCGAGCTACCATAATATGTGTAGCCCAATTGATTGGTGGTCTCGCTATTGACGCTCAAGTCACCGCCGACCGTCAGGAATGTTTCGCGCGGGATCGCTTTGGTTGTCAGGTTAATAACGCCGCCGCCAAATTCGCCGGGGAAGTTTGCCGAGTAGGTTTTTTGCACAAGCGAAGATGCAATCACGCTTGTGGGGAAAAGATCGAGCGGAACAACGCGCTTCAATGGCTCAGGGCTTGGAAGCGGCGAACCGTTGAGCAATGCGAGCGAATAACGATCACCAAGGCCACGCACATAGACAAATCCGCTGCCCACGACGCTTAGGCCGGTGACACGCGATAGTGCGCCGGCAATGTCGCCTTCACCGGTACGTTCAATATCCGCGCTCGACAGCACGGAAACAACTTGCGCCGCGTTCTTGGAAATGTTGCGATCCAGATATCCGCGTACGACGATTTCTTCGCCACCCGGAATTGAGACATCGACATCCTCTTCGACTGGCTCGGCTGCGTCTGCTCGCGTGTCTGCTGGTGCTGCTTCGGCACTGGCTTGTTCGGCCTGTTCCGCTGCGGCGTCTTGCGCCATCAGCATGGAAGGCGAAACGAGCGCCGACGTCAAAAGCAACAGTCTGATTGCCTCCACTGGCTTCAACATTGTAATTCCCTTTTATAAATTCGAAAAAAGGGTGAGGTGCATGCCAGCTTGGCCGCACCTCACCCGATATTATCCGCCAGCAATTAATATGTTGGCAGTGAGGTGCAGAGACCGGTCACGCTGGTGCCCAGTGCAGCCGTTGCACTGTTGCAGGTCCAGCCTGCGTACCAAAGATCGTTGGCGTCACGGACAGCACCGATATAGGTCGTTGCATCAAAGTAAGATGCGATGCTGCTGGCGTTGAACGCTGTAACTGCGGTTTCGGTGGCACCATTGATGAACAACGATGTCAGGCTTGGTACGAACGCGCTGTTATTGTTATTCGCACCAGAACCGAACACCGCGCTGACTTGCGCCTCTGTCACACCGTTCGAACCAACAAAGGCTGGCGATCCGCACTGCATAACAACCGAACGGAATACTGGCGCGCCAGCTTCGTCAATTGCTGCATCTGCTGTTGCCGATACGGTTTGTGGGCGGCTGATCCGCAGGCATGATGTCGATGGGCTGACAACTACACCGTTAAACATGCTGTAGTCGGTACCACCACGCAGCAACATTGCCGACAGGTTGCCTGTATTGCTGCGCTGAATGAAGGTGAAGTTCGACAGACGCGTGTTCTGGCGCGGCGTATTGCCGTCCGTAGCGTTGTCCGAGTCAGCTTCGATCATCGAGTCACCAGCGCCCTGACGCTGAACAGCCAATACATATTGGAAGTTCGCTTTTACGCCGACGTCAGTGTCGAGGTTGTCATCATCCGCACCGATCGACACGAAATACTTCATGTTGACGTTACCGCCGAAGAATTCTGCGCCATCGTCAGAGCTGTTGAACGACTGGATGTTGTTCAGAACGGTACCGGTGCCGGTGCCGCCAGTGGTCAGTGATTGCAGTTCGGAGTTGCCCGAAAGAACAA
The DNA here is from genome assembly GCA_027490455.1 of Sphingomonadales bacterium. GTDB lineage: Bacteria > Pseudomonadota > Alphaproteobacteria > Sphingomonadales > Sphingomonadaceae > Sphingorhabdus_B. The sequence continues at coordinate 7,207 of JAIXYC010000029.1, read as the reverse complement.
AGCCCGAGAAGCGGATTTGGACAAAGCTCAAACGGCCGCTGTTGTCTGCGGTGTTCGCGCCACCATAAAGCGCGGGGTCAACTGCGCCTTCAACCTGACGCTCGCAAGCGACAGTGCCTGGTGTTGCAGCAGGTGCTGCGCAATCGGTGATGGGTGCGCGGCCGTTAAGAACGATACCGCCCCACTGACCAATCGAGCTGTCGTTGTTCAGACCGAGGACGTTGTCACGGCTGGTGAAGATGATTGGGAGGGCAGCCGTACCAACAGCGTTGATGCGGTTACCGCGGTTAACGTTCAACCATGACACGCCGGTTCCGCCAAAGACGATAACGCCGGGTTCGATGTTCAGCGTGACGACATTGTTTGTCGATGAAGGACCTTGGTCCGTACCAACGTCAACACGGCCACCAAGACGGTACAGGACGCCCGCAATCTTTGGCAATGTGCTGGTGGTGTTGATGCGTGCCGGCAATGTGCAGACGCGATATGTGCCGGTTGGACCAGTGATGGTGCCGCTGTCGGTCAAGCCTTGCGCATCAGCAATGGTTGGGCAGCCGCCAGCAGGTGTAACTGTCGCAGGTGGCGGTGGTGGTGGTGGTGGCGGCGGAGGTGCAGCCGGGTTGTTGATGGTGATGTTACCACCGGTTCCAGGCGATGCGATATCATCTGCGCCACAGCCGGTGACGAGGGCAGCTGCTGCCGTCGCATACACGATCCCACGTAATTTTGGGTTTAACATTCTAAATCTCCGCAACAAATAAGACGTGCCCGAGATGGGCAAATGCAACGGACCAGAATCGAATCATCATAAGGCCCCACCCGTTGACCATGCGGCCATTAGGGGCGAGCTGTGACATGGTTGTGCTTATCACATTGCATTTAGAAGAATGTTTTGCGACAGATATATGACAGCCGCAGAACAGGCGGTTCACAGCAAAATTATGCGCTAGAAAAGACGAAAGGCGAGCCGTTAGGCCCGCCTTTTATAAAGCGTTAGAGGCAAGACGTTACCTCAGGAAATTTGGATCAGCGTGTCGCGATCCGCATCTGCAAACCGGCATAGGCCTTACGCGCAGCGTCTTTTGAATTCATCACGCGGCCGTCGGCGAGCACCAGATCAACGGTATCACGGCTCTGCATCGCGGCGGCGAACATATTCGAAGCCTCTTCCATACGGCCCATACGCGCATAGGCACGGCCAAGGTTGAGCAACTTCGCAGGATCATGCCGGCTCACTTGCGCGCTTGTCAGTATTTGAGAAACCGCCCGTGCATTGTCGCCCTTTACGAGAGCCTCATAGCCAATCGACCCTTTTGGGTACGCCGTTTCACTATTCATGGTCGGTTGAGCGTGGGCTGCAACGCCCATCAAGCCAGTTACCAAGGCGCCTGTTAGTAGCAGTTTCATCCGTTTTCTCCTTATCTCTGACTTAATATTACACTTATATGACATCACTGCAATATATTTGTAATATAATTGTCATTTTTTCCATGGGTTAAAACTGCGCTTCAAATTCAGTAATATTTCAGACACATAACTTCTATCAAAGTAGCACATTAAGCGCATCAAAATGCCTCCACCCTTCCCTAGTTGGGCGCTGCAAACCAATGCAGGGAAGGTACCAAAATGCGTAAAATTACAGTCATGCTTTTAGCCGGAGTCGCGTTCGGATCTGCGCCAGTTATGGCGCAACAATCAAATGCACCCACAACCGCCCACTCGGAAGAAGCCGAAATCGTCGTGTTCGGCCAAGGCGAGACGCGCCAAGTGCAAGAAGTGTCTAGCAAAGAACTTCTGATCCTCGCACCAGGCACCAGCCCGCTGAAAGCCATTGAAAAGCTGCCAAGCGTAAGCTTTCAATCTGCCGACCCGTTTGGAACATATGAATGGTCAAGCCGCGTCTCGATCCGTGGCTTTAACCAGAACCAGCTCGGCTACACACTCGACGGCATTCCGTTGGGCGATTCAAGCTATGGCAACAACAACGGCCTGCACATTGGCCGCGCAATCATTTCGGAAAACATCGGCGTTACCCGCGTTTCGCAAGGTTCGGGTTCAATTGGCACACAAGCCACGAACAACCTTGGCGGCACGCTAGAGTTTTTCTCGGCTGATCCAAGCGACGGCTTCGGCGCTGATGCGAACCTGACCTATGGTTCGTCCAACACGATGCGCGCATTTGGCCGCATCAACTTTGGCGAAGCGGGCGGCGTTCGCGGATTTCTATCGGGCGTTTACCACAATGCCGACAAGTGGAAGGGCGGCGGCGAGCAGCGCAGCATGCACGTCAACGCCAAGGCCATCATTCCAGTGGGCGATGCCGAATTTGACGGCTTCTTCTCCTATTCCGACCGCGCTGAGCAGGATTATCAGGATCTCTCGCTCGAGATGATCAATCGCCTCGGTCATGACCATGACAACTATTTCCCCGATTATGCCAAGGCGATTTCCGCGGCGCGTGGTGTATATGTTGCCCCAATCAATAACCTCGACGACAGCTATTATGATGCTTCGGGTCTGCGCAAAGATACGCTTGCTTCTTATGGCCTGACCGCACCTTTGGCCGATGGCGTAACCTTCAAGATCAAGGCCTATTATCACAATAATACCGGCCAAGGCACATGGGGCACTCCATATGTTCCAAGCCCCAATGGCGTCCCAATGTCCGCGCGTACCACCGAGTATGACATCCAACGTGGCGGCGTATTCAGCTCACTGAACGCCGAAGTTGGCGACCATGAAGTGACTGTTGGCAGCTGGTACGAACATAACGACTTCACGCAAGCGCGTCGTTTTTATGCCTATGAAAGCAACACGACGCCCGGCCTTGATCACACCAAGTTCTTGACCAACCCGTTCTTCACGCAGTGGTTGTTCGATTTCAACACCGACACGCTGCAATATTATGTGCAGGACAAGATCAGCCTTGGCGATTTGACCATCAACCTTGGTTGGAAGGGTTTCCAGGTCAATAATGAATCCGACCCACGTATTCAGGGTTCGTTGGCTGCCGGCAAAATCAAGTCGCAAGACTGGTTCCAGCCACATGCAGGTGTTGCATATAAGCTGACGGATAAAGCCGAAATCTTCGGTGGTTTCACGCAAGTCACCCGCGCGTTTGTTTCATCAGCGACAAGCGGACCATTCGCGACGACGCAAGCGGGCTTCAACGCCTTGGTCACACGCGGCCTGAAACCAGAGAGCTCAGACACGTTTGAGCTTGGCGCGCGTTACAACGACAATGTCTTCAACGGCGTAATCGGTGTATATTATGTCAACTTCCGCAACCGCCTGTTGGGTGTACAAACCGGCGCAGGCATCGTTGGAAACCCTGCCATTCTGCAAAATGTCGGCAGCGTCCGCTCGCTCGGCTTTGAAGCCGCAGGCGATGTACGTCTGGGCGGTGGCATGACCTTGTTCGCATCATATAGCTACACCGGTGCAACATATCGTGAAGACGTCATCACCCCAACCGCGGTTATCGCCACGAAGGGCAAAGAAGTCGTCGACACGCCAAAGCATCTGCTGCGCGGCGAAGTTGCGTATGACAGTGACGCATTCTTCGGACGCGTTGGTGCCAATTACATGAGCAAGCGTTACTTCAACTATTTGAATGATCGCTCGGTACCTAGCCGTGTCCTCGTTGACGCCACGGTCGGTTACCGCCTCGATGCGGGGCTCCGTGCACCGCTTGAACTGCAACTGAATGCCACTAACCTGTTCGGCATAGATTATGTCTCGACCATTGGTTCAAACGGCTTTGGCAACAGCGGCGACAACCAAACGTTGTTGGCCGGTTCACCGCGCCAAGTATTTGTAACATTGAAAGCTGGTTTCTAATGAAATCAGCTTTGCTGATTGGCAGCGCGCTCTTTGTGAGCGCGCTGCCGTCGGCGGCCTCGGCCGAGCCGGTGCTGCTGATCTCAATTGATGGTTTGCAGCCCGCGGACATTCTGAAGTCAGAAGAGCGCGGCATACAGGTTCCCAACCTGAAACAATTTATCACGAACGGGACGTACGCTGACAAGGTGAAGGGCGTTCTGCCGACCGTCACTTACCCCAGCCACGCGACTTTGCTGACGGGTGTTAGCCCCGCAAAGCACGGCATTGTCGGCAATAATAGCTTTGATCCCATGCAGATCAACCAAGGCGGCTGGTATTGGTACGCCACAGATTTTAAAGTCCCCACCTTGTGGGATGCCGCTGCAAAGGCCGGTCTGCGCACAGCAAATATTCACTGGCCAGTCAGCGTTCAGGCAAAAGCCGTTAGATGGAACATCCCGCAAATATGGCGGACGGGGCATGGCGATGATGCAAAGCTGCTAAAGGCGCTTGCGACGCCGGGCCTTATAGAAGCGCTCGAAACAGACCTTGGCAGCTATGCGCCGGGCATTGACGAGAGCATAGAGGGTGACGAAACCCGCGGCCGTTTTGCCACCGCGCTCATTAAGCGCGAAAAGCCCGATTTCACGACTGTGTATCTGACCGCGCTCGACCATGAGCAGCATGAAAAAGGTCCCGACACAGCCGCAGCTTATGCTGTTTTGGCGCGGATCGATAAAGTCGTTGGCCAGATCGTTGCTGCGCAAATGGCAGCGCATCCCGATAGCGTCATTGCTGTCGTATCGGACCATGGCTTTTCCAAGGTCGACACGGAAATCAACCTCTACCGCGCGTTCATCGACGCTGGCCTGATTGTGCTTGACGGTAACGGCAAAATCAAAAGCTGGGAAGCTAGCCCCTGGAACTCGGGCGGATCATCAGCGATCGTTTTGGCACGTCCAGACGATGCTGCTCTGAAAGCGCGTGTCGCTGCCTTGTTAGCTGGGCTCAAAGCCGATCCGAAAAACTGCATCGCAGAAATTGCAGAGACTGCAGAAATAGCGCGCCTTGGCGGAAATCCGCAAGCAAGCTTTTACATCAGCTATGCCCCCAACGCGTATGCAGGCGGGTTCAAGGGGCCGGATGCGCCATTGGTCAGCCCGTCGGGTAGCAAGGGCATGCACGGATATTTTCCCCATAGCCCATTGATGCGGTCCAGCTTCATGATGATGGGTAAAGGCGTTGCCAAGGGGCGCAACCTCGGCGAAATCGACATGCGCTCCATCGCACCAACGCTTGCCAAAGCCATGGGTGCGCTTCTGCCTGACGCAGAGGTAGCAGCTGTCCAATAATGACAATTGGCAATTCTTAACGGCAAAAAAACTGTCATTGATCTGCCACGCACGTGACTCATCCGTCCTTTAGGGCTTCATTAAGACAACGGGGGACGGGCAATATGACAACCACTGAATTAAGCGACAGCCTGCTATTTAAAGGCGACGAAAAAGGTCCAAAACTGCCGTCATGGTTCGATAAGCCCGAACCAAAAAGCTACCAACCAAAGATGCGGTTTCGCACGGTGTGGATTTCTGATGTGCATTTGGGCACAGCTGGTTGTCAGGCAGATCTACTGACTGATTTTCTTGCTTCCATTGAATGTGAGACGCTTTATCTGGTCGGCGACATTGTAGATGGCTGGCGTTTGCGTAAGGGTTGGTATTGGCCCGACCAGCATAATGAAGTCATCAGACGGGTTTTGAAAATGGCGCATCGCGGGACCCGCGTCGTCTACATTCCCGGCAACCATGACGAAATGTTCCGCGATTATGCAGGTCTGAGCTTTGGCGGCGTTGAGGTGCAGTTAGAGGCGATCCACGAGACAGCCGACGGCCGCGCATTACTCGTGACGCACGGCGATGCATTTGACGGCATCGTGCTTTATGCCCGTTGGCTCGCTTTCTTGGGTGACCAAGCGTATACCTTGTTGTTGAGAGCGAACATCGTGCTCAACGCGGTGCGCCGCAGGTTGAACATGCCTTATTGGTCGCTGTCATCCTATCTGAAAATGCGCGTCAAAAATGCGGTGCAGTTTATCGGAAAATATGAAGAAGTCGTGGCGCGTGAGGCCGCGCTTCGCGGTGTACAGGGCGTTGTCTGCGGTCACATCCATTCTGCAGAAATCCGGCAGTTTGGATCGATCACTTATTATAATGACGGCGACTGGGTCGAAAGCTGCACCGCACTGACCGAGGCGAAAGACGGATCCATGGCGATTATCGATTGGGCCGAGCATGTCCGGAAAGCTACAGAAAAGCGGGCTTTGACCCCCGCGTGAGGATCGCCATCGCAACGGACGCTTGGCTGCCGCAAGTCAACGGCGTCGTCCGGACGATGACCGAAACGGTCAACCGGCTGAAGTCCAGGGGCCATACCGTAGAAGTCATCGCGCCGGACCGGTTCACCACCATTCCCTGCCCCGGCTATGCGGAAATCCGCCTTGCGCTGGCACCGCGTTTTGGCGTGCGTAAGGCTTTACACGCCATGGCTCCGGACATTGTCCATATCGCCACCGAGGGCCCAATTGGCTGGAGCGCACGGGCATGGTGCCTTGCGCATGATGTGCCCTTTACCTCGGCATTTCATACCCGCTTTCCGGATTATCTGGCTGTGCGAACGGGGCTATCCCCTGAGTGGTTCTGGCCAATCATGCGGATGTTCCATAAGCCATCTCGTGCGGTCCTGACCGCGACAAGGGGTCTTATGGATGAGCTTTCGGTGCGGGGTATCCCCAATACTCGCTTATGGTCACGCGGCATCGACCACGGCCTTTTTCATGGAGATCAGCCCGACCATCCTCTGTTGGCAAACCTACCTAAACCCATCATGATTTCCGTGGGCCGTGTTGCAGTCGAGAAAAATCTGGAAGCCTTTCTATCTGCGGACGTTGCAGGCAGTAAGGTCGTTATAGGCGACGGGCCTGCTTTGTCTGATTTACGAATAAAATATCCCAATGCCATTTTCCTAGGAACGCTCAAGGGAACGGAACTGGCAAGCGCCTATGCCACCGCAGACGTTTTTGTGTTTCCAAGTCGAACCGATACATTTGGGTTGGTGATGATCGAAGCGTTGGCATCCGGACTTCCGGTCGCGGCATTTCCCGTCCCTGGTCCTTTGGATATTATTGGTCCGGATGGTCGTGGTCCCTGGTCCGAATTGTCCCGACCGATCGGATCTTTAAGCGAAGACCTGCCCTCTGCCATTCGGAACGCGCTTAGTGTGCATAAAGCCGACGCTTTGGCATATGCGCAGAGTTTCGATTGGGATCGATGCACCGACCAGTTCATCGGCGCATTGGGTGAAGTCACTCATCAAAACGCCTGACGAC
>JAIXYC010000068.1 GCA_027490455.1 Sphingomonadales bacterium | reverse complement strand
GAAGGTCCATTGTGGGATGGCTGGGATTATCGCGCTGGCGGTTCATATGCCCGCAGCCAATCGACGTCGGTATTGGGTACCGGCTACCATTATCGTGGAACCTTCGCCTCGGCAGCAGCAGCGGCTGCGTCGGGTGTGACGGGCGCTGTATCTGGTGGCATTGATCCACGCGCACCAATAGCGCCGGGCGCAACAAGTCCCGGTATCGTTGGCCTATTGAACAGCGGTATCCTGAACCCGTTCTCGTTGACGCAATCCGATGCGGCACTTGCCGGACTGAAAGCGATTTCGGCAGAAGGCGTAACGCTTTACGGCGGTAAATATGAGGTGAAGCAACTTGACGGTTCGGTTTCCGGATCGCTGTTTGATTTGCCCGGTGGCACGGTTCAGGTCGCGCTTGGCGTGGATTATCGCCGCGAAACATATAGCTTCAACGGTTCGCCAGCTGCTGTCACGGGAACGCCAGACATTTTCAACGTGGCCTTCGACAATAACAATGCGCTGACCGCGAAAAACCGCACGGTTAAGGCGGCTTATGCCGAACTTCTCGTGCCCGTTTTTGAAGCGCTTGAAGTAACTGGTGCCGTTCGTCTTGACGATTATAGCGGCTTTGGTTCGACGGTTAATCCGAAGGTTTCGGCAAAGTACCGTCCGCTTGATTGGCTGATGTTCCGTGGGTCCTACAATACGGGCTTCCGCGTTCCTGCGTTCAACCAGATTTTCAACGGCGTTACGCAATCGCCAAATCCAGGCAATACTTTGGTGGATCCAACCACCTGCGCAACAGGTGCGGTCAGCACGCTTCCGGGCTGTTCAGCGATTACGCCAGAGACGCTTGCGGGTGGCAATCTCAACCTTGGACCAGAAACATCGAAGCAGCACAGCATTGGCCTTGTTCTGCAACCATCGAGCCGTTTCAGCGCCTCGTTCGATTACTGGTCGATCGCCGTGGACGATACCATTGGTGCGCTGACCTTGCGTCAGTTGCTCGATAATATCAGCTACTTCCCTGATCGGGTGACGCGCACCAACAACATCATCACGCTCATTGACCTACGCGCCGACAATATCGGTTCGCGTCGGACAGAGGGTCTTGAAGTTGCGTTGCGTGGCGGCGTCGATGCCTTCGGCGGTGTGATTACCGGTGGTTTGGACGGAACCTATCTGCTGAAAAAGCGTGAGAAGTTTCTGCCGTCGGCACCGTTCGGATCCAGCTTGATTGGCCGATTTACCTTTGCAGGCGATTTGGGTCTCAAGTGGAAGCACAGCGCCTTTGTGTCGTACACAAAGGATGACTTCACCTTCAACTTCTCGCAAATCTATCGCGACGGGTACAAGAACCAAGCATTGCCCGGTATCGCCAATGGCACTGTCGTCCGTCCGGATTTCAACCCGATGGTGAAATCTTATGTCACGTATAACACGTCGGTGAGCGTCGATCTGCTCAAGCAATATCGTCTGACCGCTGGCGTGCGGAACGTGTTCGACACCGATCCGCCATTCGCGATCACCTATGACAGCAACACCGGTGCCGGCTCCAGCTGGGAACCACGCGTTGCTGACCCACGTGGCCGGTCGTTCACATTGTCGATCGAAGCGAAGTTCTAAACAAAGGAACGCCGGGTATGGATATCAATGCAACTCGGCGTCAGATTATGGCGGGGCTGGCGGCAATGCTGTCGGCCCCACCGCTTTTGGCGGCTTCGCCTGAAGCAAAAGGCGCGCGTAAGCCATCGCGTTTGCGTGTCGGCGATACCGTAGGGCTTATTGAACCTGCGTCGGCCAGTGACGAGCCGTTCCAGATCCAGTTGGTTGAAGAAGCCATCATCGCAATGGGGCTGAAGCCCAAACGGGCGCCGCATGTGTTGAACCGCTACGGCTATCTTGCCGGGCAGGACAAGGACCGCGCGGCAGACATCAACGCGATGTTTGCGGACAAGGATGTGAAGGCGATATTTGCGGTGCGCGGCGGATGGGGCAGCGCACGGCTTCTCCCCTATCTTGATTGGAACATCATTCGCGCCAATCCCAAGCTGCTGACAGGCTTTAGCGACATCACCGCTTTGCATATGGCGATTGCGGCCAAGGGCGGCTTTGTGACCTTGCACGGGCCAAATGCGGGCAGTGCATGGGGCAAGTCATCATGGGACATTTACCGCGACATCGCATTTGATGCGGGTACGCCGTTGTTTGTTAATCCAGAGGGCGATGAGGACCGGCTGACCCAGCGTCGCTGGCGCACACGCGTTTTGGGCACGGGCACGGGCAAGGCGCAGGGGAAGCTGCTTGGCGGCAATCTCACCGTGCTGACCGCGCTTGCGGGAACGCCGTATTTGCCGGACTTTAACGGCGCGATCTTGTTCCTCGAAGATGTGGACGAGGCCGAATATCGCATCGACCGGATGCTCACCCAATTGGGGCAGGCGGGCGTGCTGAAAAACCTGAAAGGCGTTGTCTTTGGTCAATGCACCGACTGCGTCAACAAGGGCACCAGCTTCGGGGCGTTCACGTTGAATGATGTCCTCACCCAGCATCTGGGTGGCTTGGGCATTCCTGCGTATCAGGGGGCATGGTTCGGGCATATTACCGACCAATTCACGCTGCCCGTTGGCGGCATGGCGGAAATTGATGCCGATGCCGGAACGCTGCGCTTGCTGGAGCCTGTCGTCGTTTAAGTCAAAATTTGGGATACGACCAAAGCAAAGGCATTGTTCGCCATGTGCAGGATGATGTTCGTGCGCAGCGATCCTGTGCGGTGGTAGAGATAACCAAAAGCGATGCTCAGCGACATCAATCCGGGGATGGCATAAAGCTGCATATGCACGACGGCGAACAGAAATGATGACAGCAGGATTGCCGCCCAAAAAGGCACATATTTCCCAACCGCATTCTGCAGCATGCCCCTGAACAGCAATTCTTCAACAATGGGCGCCGCAATCGCAATGGCGAAAAATATCGCGGCAATGTTCAGCGGCGTGCGCGGTATGGAGGCGAGGATTTTGGCCATTTCCTCCTGCATTCCAACACCCGGAATGATATAAGTCGCGTAAATATAATTGAACGCCATGGCGGCCATGATCACAACGACCGCAAGCACCATTGCCTGACGCAGCGGGACTTTGCCGAAACTGTTTAGGCCCAATATCGCCTTCCGCCCTGGCTTGCGCAGATACAGCCACATCAGGAACAATTGGACAATCGCGGCGGCAATAAGTCCGAAGATAATGACGACGGGCATTGCGCTGCTCGTTCCCGTCGCGGCCATGATTAGGCCCGTACACAACGCCTGCAGCACAAAATAGAGCAGGATAAACCCGGCGGTGGGCCAAAGACCCGGATAGTTCGGGCTTTCCAGTGACCCGGCATAAGCGGCATCAGTGCGTTGTATGTTGTCCATTGCGATCCCGCTAAACGTTGAGGGCCCGAACGCTTATCGCCGGACCCTCACACTCGTGACACATCAAAACTTAATAGGCCACCCGTGTTGCGCTCAGGCCGTAGGCGGGAAGCAGATTTTGAACGCTGGTCGGGCCAGCCAAATGCCCCGCGCCAACCGCCATGAATGTCACGCCGGGCTTTGCCATGCGCGCCGAAATCCATTTCGCCCAATTGGCATTCCGCTTCGTCAGCAAGGCGTCATACAAGGTGCGGCTGGTCAGGCCCTCGTTCATAAGCTGCCCAAGGCTCTCGGTGTCCGCCGATGCCCACATGTTGACCATTTTGTCGGTGGTGCTGGCCACCTCATCAATCAGCTTTGCGGTTTCGACCAAGAAAGTGATTTGTTCCGCCTCCGGCAGGGTATCAAACAAGCCAAGCTGAAACTCCATGGTTTCAAGTCCAGCGATGGGTTTGTTGCTAACCTTCGCCGCTGCAGTCAGCTGCTTTTCAACGCCGCTATTGGGGTCAAAGCCGGATTTTTGCATTGCTACGACGGACAAAGTGATCCCCGCTGCCCATGGCTCAAAAGAGTCGAAAGCAGGTGCTGGAATGCCAAGCTTGCCCATGGCCGCATCATACACCGCGCGGTCCGCATCGTTCATTTTGGAGCGCAGGGTCTTGCCCTGCTGGTCCATTGCCAATTTGCCGAACAGGGCTTGGCTTTCCGCGGCTGGTGGCTCTACCAGTTCCAGCACCAATTGGTCCGAACGGTCAAAAGCCGTCTTTACGCCATCGTCAAACCAGCCAAGGTCTGGCTTTAAGAGATGGATGCTTCCGAACAGGTAAATTGTCGTGTCCTCGTCCTTCACCACCCACAAAGCGGGATCGACGTCCTTGAGCGCAGGCGGTGCCTTGACGGGGTCAAGCGCTTCCACCGATGCCGGGGCCTCCGTCGGCGTGCTCTGCGCTGCGGCAGGCATTGCCCATGCCAGCGCACATATTGCTGTCGCGGCGAGCACGGACTTTAAACGTAAATGCATAGATCTTCTCCTTTAAGTCCGCGTAGCAACAAATCGTATGCAAATGGTTTCGATGTCAGCGATATTTTTTCCAGAGCCAGACCGCCGTCCATATTGAAGCAAAGAGCATGAATATGGCCACGCCATCGGGCTCCGGTGCAAAACCGCCGCGCCACAATATCCACCACATCGGCGCGCCGATTAGGAATGCGTATGCGGCGTAATAGCCGCCTTCACGATAGGCGCTTGCTTCCTGTTCATCGATTGCGCGCTTATGCCAGAACCAAGCGATGATCGGCATAATCACCGCCCAGAAAAAGACGAGCATCAGCGCCATGACTGGCGGCATTGGGCTGTCTGCGAATATCAGCGCAGGTCCGGTGTCCGAATTTCCAACGCTTGTGTCGTAAAACGCCGGGAGTAGACCGATTGCACCACCGACCAGTAAAAAACCGTAGATCATGTTGCGATTCAGCTTTTCGCGGCGCGTGAGCCCCTCATTACTGGCCTTCATCTTGCTGACGTTCCTCCAGATGGCGAATGCAAGGCCGGTGATGATGGCGGCACAGACGCACAATGTCACTATTCCGGCGGTCCCGAGTGCGCCACCGCCCTGCGCCTCATGCGCGGCGAGATAACCGGCAACGGCTCCTGCAGTCATCATGATGCCAAGGCCTGAAACGATAACCCACAGCATGCGGCGTCCATTGTTGTTCGCCATTTCATCAGCGTCAGTCATTGTGCGCTCCTTCAAATTCGTCATCGAAAATCTCCTCGATTGGCAATGCAAACAGCCGTGAAATCTTGAACGCCAGCGGCAGCGACGGGTCATATTTCCCCGTCTCGATGGCATTGACCGCTTGGCGCGATACATCGAGATGCTCGCCCAAATCGGCTTGGCTCCAGCTCCGCATCGCGCGGAGAACTTTCAGCTGATTTTTCATGTCAGGTTATGATGTCTTTGTGTCATGTAAACCTTACTACTACGATTCGTGTAATGTGTCAATAAGACATTACATAATGCTATGTGTCACTGACAAAACGGCACGCGCGCTTTTCAGAACCTTGATTTAGCCGCCTATCTCCGCCAAGGGCTGGCCATGTCCGACATCGCACCACTTAGTTTTCAGGACCTGATCCTCACCCTCCATGATTATTGGGGCAAGCAAGGCTGCGCGATATTGCAGCCTTATGATATGGAAATGGGTGCCGGTACTTTCCACACCGCGACCACTTTGCGCGCGCTTGGCCCTGATCCGTGGAACGCTGCATTCGTGCAGCCGTCGCGCCGCCCGACCGACGGGCGCTATGGCGAAAACCCGAACCGGCTCGGGGCCTATTATCAGTATCAGGTGATATTGAAACCAAGCCCGCCGGACCTTCAGGAACTGTATCTGGGCTCGCTCAAGGCCATTGGCATTGATCCGTTGTTGCACGACATCCGCTTTGTCGAAGACGACTGGGAAAGCCCGACGCTGGGTGCATGGGGCCTTGGCTGGGAAGTCTGGTGTGACGGCATGGAAGTCACGCAGTTCACCTATTTCCAACAAATGGGCGGGTTTGATTGCAAGCCGGTCTCGGGCGAGTTGACCTATGGTCTGGAACGTCTGGCGATGTATATCCAGAACAAGGACAGCATTTTCGACCTCGCGTACAACAATGCTACCGCTGATCGCCCTGCGATTACCTATGGCGACGTCTTCCGCGAAAATGAGCGGCAGATGAGCACCTATCATTTTGAGGTTGCCGACACCGACATGCTGTTCGATGCCTTTAAAAAGGCGACCGCGGAGTGCGAAAGCTGCCTTGCGCGCAGCCTACCCATTCCCGCCTATGAACAGGCGATCAAGGCCAGCCATATCTTCAACATACTTCAGGCGCGCGGCGTGATTTCCGTGCAAGAACGCGCCAGCTACATGGGCCGTGTCCGCGACCTCGCCAAAGGCAGCTGCCAGGCATGGATGGAAAAGAACGGATGGACGGCATGACCGATTTTCTGCTGGAACTTCGCTCTGAAGAAATCCCTGCGCGGATGCAGGTGAAGGCCAAAGAAGACTTGGCGCGCTTGTTCAACGACGCGCTGGCCAAGGCTGGGCTTGCTGCGGCTTCGGTTGAAACCTTTGCCACACCGCGCCGTTTGGCGTTGATTGCGACGGGTCTGCCGCTGGCGACAGATGCTGTGTCCGAAGAAACCAAAGGCCCAAAAGTCGGCGCGCCGCCACAGGCGATGGAGGGTTTCCTCCGCAAAACCGGCCTTACAGAAGACCAGCTGATCGAACGCGATGGCGTGTATTTCGCGATCGTGGAAAAGGCAGGGCGTCAGACCGCTGATGTTCTGGCTGAGGCGATTCCTGCGATTATCCGTGCATTCCCATGGCCAAAGTCGCAACGCTGGGGCGCGGGGTCAGCTTCGACCGAAAGTCTGCGCTGGGTCCGCCCATTGCAAGGCATTGTGGCGATATTGGGCGATGATGTCGTGCCATGCGAGATCGAAGGCATCATCAGCGGTGCGACGACGATGGGGCATCGGTTCCACCACAGCGGTGCTGTTGCTATTGGCAACGCGGGCGACTATGCAGAAAAGCTCCGCGACGCCCATGTCCTTGTGCATTTCTCCGAACGCTGCGCGCTCATTCGCGATGGCGCAAAGGCGGCGGCTGCGGCGGCAGGGCTGACGTTGGTTGAGGATGAAGGCCTGGTTGTCGAAAATGCTGGGCTGACCGAATGGCCAGTGCCCATGCTTGGTCGTTTTGACCCCGCGTTTTTGGACGTGCCGCAAGAAGTCATTCAGCTCACCGCGCGTGTGAACCAGAAATATTTTGTCTGCCACGACAGCACGGGCAAGCTTGCAAACGCTTTTGTCTGCACAGCCAACATTGATGCACATGACGGCGGGGCAGCGATTGTTGCGGGCAATGAAAAGGTGCTCGCCGCGCGCCTGTCCGATGCGAAATTCTTCTGGGAACAGGACCTGAAGGTCGCGTTAGACGATCAGGCGGCGAAGCTTGCGCAAATTACGTTCCACGAAAAATTGGGCAGTGTCGCCGATAAGGTCGAACGCGTTGCCAGGCTGGCCGAATGGCTTGTGACCGAAGGTATCGTGACGGGCTGCTCCGCGGCAGACGCAAAGCGAGCAGCTGAACTGTGCAAGGCTGACCTCGTCACCGGAATGGTGGGCGAATTCCCCGAATTACAGGGCCTCATGGGCGGCTATTACGCCCGCGCACAGGGCGAAACCGACGCTGTCGCCGACGCGGTCCGCGATCACTATAAGCCCGTCGGGCAGGGCGACGATGTGCCCACCGCGCCGGTAACGGTGGCGGTGAGCTTGGCGGATAAGCTGGATACGCTGGCACAATTCTTTGCCGCCGGCATGCCGCCCACGGGTTCGAAGGATCCGTTCGCATTACGCCGCGCTGCCATCGGCTTTTTGTCACTGCTGCTTCAAAATGACCTTCGCTGTTCGCTCAAGGACATGCTCTTGGCAACTGGAGCCGCAACAAGCTTTGACAGCTTGGAAGAATTTTTGGTCGATCGCCTTAAAGTCCAGCAACGCGAAGCGGGCGTGCGGCACGATTTGATTGATGCGGTGTTTAGCCTTGGTGGTGAGGATGATCTTGTCCGGCTGCTCGCGCGGGTGAACGCATTGCAGGCATATATTATTACCGCCGAAGGCGCGAATTTGTTGGCGGCGTATAAGCGTGCGGCGAACATATTGAAGGTAGCGGACGGTGTTGATGCCGCTGCACCCGCTCCGGCGGATTTGGTTGCTGAAGAGCGTGCCCTGCTCACCGCGCTCGACACCGCTGCGCCCAATGCTGCGGCTGCCGTCGATGCCGAAGACTTCGAAGGCGCAATGGCGGCGCTTGCCAGCCTGCGCGCGCCCATCGATGCCTTCTTTGAAGGCGTGATGGTCAATGACGAAGACCCTACTAAACGGGCGTTTCGTTTGGGCTTGCTGGCGCGGTTCCGCGACGCGGTTCACCGGGTTGCGGATTTTTCGAGGATTGAGGGATAAATGGTTCGCACAAAGGCACAAAGGCACAAAGAGAAGAAAGAATCCCTCTTCGTGCCTTCGTGCCTTCGTGCGAAACTCTTTGAGCGTGCCGCACTCTCCCCATCGTTTCAGGTGAAAATATGACAAGCCAATATGTATTTCGTTTCGGTGGTGGTGTTTCGGACGGCGATGACACCGTTCGCGGCAACAAGAATATCCTTGGCGGCAAGGGTGCGAACCTTGACGGCATGGCGTCGATTGGATTGCCTGTCCCCCCGGGCTTCACGATCACGACCGAGATGTGCACGGCCTATTACGCCAATGGCCAGAGCTTCCCCGACAGCGTGCGTGCAGAGGTCGCGGGCGGCCTTGCGCATATTGAACAGGTCACCGGCAAAGCCTTTGGCGATGCGGCCAATCCGTTGCTCGTGTCCGTCCGCTCGGGCGCGCGTGTGTCGATGCCGGGTATGATGGATACCGTTTTAAATCTGGGGCTTAACGACCAAACTGTAGAAGGTTTGGCAACATCGTCGGGCGACGCGCGCTTTGCGTGGGACAGCTATCGTCGCTTCATTCAGATGTATGCCGATGTGGTGTTGGAACTCGATCATGGCGCATTTGAAGAGGCGCTTGAAATCGCCAAGGAAGACCAAGGCTATTATCTCGATACCGAGTTGTCTGCCGATGATCTGAAGGCGTTGGTCGCCGAATATAAACGGCTGGTTCAGGCCGAATGGGGCAAGCCATTTCCGCAGGATGTGCATGACCAATTATGGGGCGCTGTTGGCGCTGTGTTTGGTTCATGGGAATCCGATCGGGCAAAGGTCTATCGCCGCCTGAACAATATACCCGGCGACTGGGGCACTGCGGTCAATGTGCAGGCGATGGTGTTCGGCAACATGGGCGAAACGTCCGCAACGGGCGTGGCTTTCACCCGCGATCCTGCGACCGGCGAGAATGCGTATTACGGCGAATATCTCATCAATGCGCAGGGCGAAGATGTTGTCGCGGGTATCCGTACCCCGCAATATCTGACCAAGGCGGCACGCGAACGCGCGGGCGCCAAGCCATTGTCGATGGAAGAAGCCATGCCTGCGGTATACGCCGAACTGGCGCGCGTGTTCGACATCCTCGAAACGCATTATCGCGATATGCAGGATATCGAATTCACCGTCGAGCGTGAAAAATTGTGGATGCTGCAAACCCGCTCGGGCAAGCGCACCGCGAAGGCGGCCCTCAAAATCGCGGTCGATATGGCCGAGGCTGGCCTGATCACCACGGACGAGGCTGTCCTGCGCGTGGACCCGATGGCGCTGGACCAATTGCTGCACCCGACGCTGGATCCCGATGCCGTGCGCGATGTGCTGACCTCTGGCCTGCCGGCTTCGCCCGGCGCAGCTTCGGGCAAAATCGTGTTTGATGCGGACACTGCCGACAAATGGAAAGAACGCGGCGAGTCCGTCATTTTGCTGCGCGTTGAAACCAGCCCTGAAGACATTCACGGCATGCACGCCGCAACCGGCATACTGACCGCACGTGGCGGCATGACGAGCCATGCGGCCGTTGTCGCACGCGGCATGGGCCGACCCTGCGTATCGGGGGCTGGCAGCCTTCAGATTGATGCTGCGGGCAAAACGCTGCGCATTGCCGGACGGACGTTGCATGAAGGCGATATCATCACGCTTGATGGTTCCACCGGCGAAGTGATGGCGGGTGAAGTCCCGACCTTGCAGCCTGAGCTCGTGGGTGATTTTGGCACGTTGATGGTATGGGCCGATGCTGGCCGCCGGATGAAAGTCCGCGCCAACGCCGAAACGCCATTGGATGCGCAAACTGCGCGCGATTTTGGCGCAGAAGGCATTGGCCTGTGCCGTACCGAGCATATGTTCTTTGACGCCGCGCGCATTACCGCGGTGCGGCAGATGATCCTGGCGGACGATGAAAAGGGCCGCCGCGTTGCGCTCGACAAATTGCTGCCCGAACAGCGCAAGGATTTTGCCGCGATTTTCGAAGTGATGGCTGGTCTTCCCGTCACCATCCGCTTGCTTGACCCGCCACTGCATGAATTCCTGCCACATCAGGAAAGCGAATTTGCAGAGGTTGCTGCGGCTGCCGGCGTGGGTATCGAGCTATTGAAACAACGCGCTGCGGAACTGCACGAATTCAACCCGATGCTTGGCCATCGTGGCTGCCGCTTGGGCGTGACCTACCCCGAAATTTACGAGATGCAGGCGCGCGCGATATTCGAAGCGGCCTGTTTACTGGCGGTCGCGCCGGTTCCGGAAATCATGATCCCGCTGGTCGGAACCCGCCGTGAGCTTGAGCTGATGAAGGACGTTGTCGACAAGGCTGCCGAAGCTGTCTTCGCCGAACAGGGCAAGCGCATCGAATATCTCGTCGGCACGATGATCGAACTGCCGCGCGCCGCATTGATGGCCGATGAAATCGCCGAAGTCGGCAGCTTCTTCAGCTTTGGCACCAATGACCTGACGCAGACCACTTTGGGCGTCAGCCGCGATGATGCCGCACGGTTCCTGACGCATTATGTCGATAAGGGCATTTACGCCCGCGACCCGTTCGTCAGCCTTGATGTTGAAGGCGTTGGCCAGCTCATTGAAATCGCAGCGAACAAAGGCCGCGCGACGCGTCCTGACATCAAGCTTGGGATTTGCGGCGAACATGGCGGCGATCCGGCGTCGATTGCCTTTTGTGAAAAGGTCGGCCTCGATTATGTCAGCGCCTCCCCCTATCGCGTGCCGATCGCGCGATTGGCCGCAGCGCAGGCGGCACTTGCCAGCACATAAGCATTTGTTCTAACTCTCCATTGAGGGAGAGCAATATGAAAAGGTGGCAACGATACGGCATCTGTATCGCATTGGGCTTAGTCGGCGGCGCGGGATATGCCATTTCGCAAGTGCGCGGTGATTACACCGCTAAGCAGATCAGTAATGGCCCCTGGAACGCTAATACCATTCAGGGGACGGAGAAAGCGACCGCGTTGATTCGCGCCAAAGTGGCATTGCACGGGATCATGGCTCTGCCTGCAAACGAAGCGATGTATTATATCGCCAAAACGGACAGCGACGGTGCGCCTCTCAACGGCGAATGCACTTACACGGTGCGTGGCGGGCCATTGGACGCGCGTTGGTGGAGTGTAACGCTGTATCATGGCGAGGGCTGGCTCGTAAAAAATGAGGCCAACCGCTGGTCGGTGCCAGGAAATAAACCAGTCCGCGATAGCGATGGCAACTGGTCATTCACCGTATCGCCTAAAATAGCCAATGGTGTATGGTTGCCGACCGGCGGCATAGACGGTTTCGATCTGACCTTGCGGTTGTATCATGCAAAAGGAAATTTGCTCACTGATCCCGCAAATGCGACATTACCCAAGATAAAAAAGGAGAGCTG
>JAIXYC010000061.1 GCA_027490455.1 Sphingomonadales bacterium | reverse complement strand
TGAGATCCTGTTTGCGCAAGGTTGACGCGCCCTCAACACCAAGCTCTTCAGCCATCGATACGAGGTCAGCGGGGTTTTTGCTTTTCAGCTCTTTCAAATGCATAGGTAATTCCGTTGAATGGACCATTGGCCCCGATTGCAGGTGGACACTTGTCCGATTGAGAGCCGGTTTTTAAAAAGACAACCAGCCGAATGTTGAAAGTTGGTGGCGCGGTTTTTGTTGCGTTCGCGCCTCACGCCCAGGACGGGCTTGGGTTCGCAAATACTCCGCGATGCCTGCGCCGTCAACTGTTCTGCAAAAACGCGTAGGGTAATCGTTAGAAAGGTTTGGCAACGACCAATATAACGATGATGGCGACCGCAATGCCCGGCACTTCGTTCAACAGGCGTAATTGCTTGCCCGTTAGCTTGCGTTCACCGCGTGCGAGCTTCTTTGCATAACCAACAATCCAGCCATGATATCCCGACAGGCCCAGCACGAAGAGCAATTTGGCATGGAACCAGCCTTCAGCCATCGCACCGATATGCCAAGCCAGAAATAGTCCCACAAGCCAGACAATGATGATCGATGGATTGAGGATGATTTTGATAAGCTTGGATTCACGATCCACCCATTTGGCAGCCTCTTCAGATCCTTCCGCACTTTCCTGATGATAGACGAAAAAGCGCGGGAGCATAAACAGCCCCGCCATCCAGAAAATCACGAAAATGATATGGGCAGACTTTAACCAGATATACAGCACAGATAGCGTTTCCGTCATGACAACGGCCTTTATGGGTTAACCCTTGCGGACCAGTTTAAGAAGCATTTCAACATTTTCAATCGGCGTATCCGGCAAAATACCATGACCAAGATTGAAGATATGGGGGCGGTCGGCAAACGCCGATAGAATATTGTCGGCGGCCTCTTTCAAGACCTGACCACCAGCAATCAGCGCGAGTGGATCAAGATTGCCCTGCACCGGAAGACCTTTTGGTAGCTCTCGGTTTGCCCAATGCGGATCAACCGTTTCATCCAATCCCAATGCATCAACGCCGGTGCCTTCGGCATAAGCGGCAAGCTTACCGCCCGCGCCTTTGGGGAAACCAATGATGACAGCATTCGGATTGCGCGCTTTTAAGCGACGCACGATTTCCGCATTTGGCGCGATGACCCATTTTTGGAACTGTGCTGGCGACAAAGACCCTGCCCAGCTGTCAAACAACTGAACTGCATCAACGCCGGCATCAATTTGATTGCCGAGATAATCGACCGTTGCCGAAATAATCGCTTCGATCAGACCAGCAAAACGCTCCGGCTCTGCGTGGGCCATTCTGCGGGCCTCTGCTTGGTCTTTGCTACCCTGACCATGCACCATGTACGTAGCGACCGTCCACGGGCTTCCAGCGAAGCCCAGGAAGGTTGTTTCCGCTGACAGTGCCGCCGATACTTTACGCACGGTATCTATTACAGGCGCAAGCCGTTCAGGCGCTGGCACGAATTCTTCAAGCCGTGATTCCGCCAAGCGTGGTGCAAGCCTTGGGCCTTCGCCTGTTTCGAACCACAAATCCTGACCCATGGTGTGCGGAATGACGAGAATGTCTGAGAATAATATGGCGCCATCAAAGCCAAAACGCTTGATTGGCTGCAGCGTTATCTCCGTCGCGGCATCGCTGTCATAAGCAAGCGCCAGAAACCCGCCCTTTTCAGCGCGAAGGGCACGATATTCTGGAAGATAACGGCCTGCCTGTCGCATGAGCCAGATAGGCGGTACTGCCTCTTGGTTGCCCTTAAGGACGTTAAGCAGTTTTTTCGAGGCTTGCGCTGACATAAGCGGCAGAGATCCAATCAAAATATATATTTATATAAAGGATGATGAAAGATGATGTGCTGTTGATATCGCAGGCCTTAAAAGCTTTTGCGGATATTGCCAACATCTTGACGTTCAACGCCAAACGCAATCCAACGGAGTCGCAAATTCCATCCCCATTATTCACAGGCTGTGGATAGCATATTGTCCCTGTGGATAGGCTGTGCCCGAATCGAGAGCTTATTCGACGATAGTGGGGAAGATAGGGTGGGTGAAAACTTGTCCCTTGATTTATCCCCAGCCTACCAACAAGACTGTGAGTCATGAGCCAACGTTTTCATCTTCATCTGCTTTCGGACTCCACAGGCGAGACGCTTGAAAACATTGCGAAGGCCGCATTAGCGCAATTTGATGGTGCCGAAAATGTTGTAAAGCATTTTTGGCCGATGGTTCGTTCGGAAAGCCATCTCGATCGCATATTACGCGATGTTGCGACAAACCCCGGCCTTGTTCTGTTCACACTGGTCAACCGTGACACGCGGCGCAAGCTGGAAACACGATGCCGTGCCATGGGTTTACCAGCAGTTGCAGCGCTTGATGCGGTGAGTGACGCCATGTCGAATATGCTTGGGCAAGAGGCAAAGGCCCGCCCGGGCCGGCAGCACGCGATGGACGCAGCCTATTTTGCCCGCGTCGATGCTATCCAATTTACCATCGCCCATGACGACGGGATCAATGCGCAAAATTGGGAAGAGGCCGATATCGTCCTTGCAGGCGTGTCGCGGACATCCAAAACGCCCACAAGCATTTATTTGGCCAACCGCGGATATAAGACCGCGAATATCCCCATCGTCCCCGAAGCACCGCCACCACCGATATTGTTTCAGTTAAAACACCCGATGGTGATTGGCCTTGTCACCAGTGCCGAACGGCTGGTTCAGGTGCGGCGCAATCGACTGCTATCGTTGAATCAGGCGCCCGACACCGATTATGTCGATGAGGAAAAGGTGAAGGCGGAAGTGGCGCATGCGCGGCGTATGTTTGCCGATAATGGCTGGCCAGTGCTGGATGTAACGCGGCGTTCGATTGAGGAAAGTGCCGCTGCGATCATCAACCTGTTCAATGAACGTGAACTGGCCGAGGCCGCAAAAACATGACCCTCATCCTCGCGTCACAAAGCGCCGGGCGGATCGCGATGTTGCGCGCTGCGGGTGTTGATGTTGAGCCTTGCCCGGCGCTGGTTGATGAAGACAGCATCAAAACGGCGCTCATGCAATCGGGCGCTAAACCACGTGATATTGCGGATGCACTTGCCGAAGCCAAAGCGCTCAAAATATCACGCAAACAGCCGACCGCGATGGTACTTGGTTGTGATCAAATATTGCTGAGTGCCGACGGAAAAATCTTTGATAAGCCCGAAGATAAAAACCAAGCACGCGCACATCTGGCGGCATTGTCGGGCGCATCGCACAGGCTGATAAGTGCTGCGGTCATATGCGAACAAGGAAAGCCCGTCTGGCGGATTGTCGACAGCGCGCAGATGACAATGCGCACGCTCAGCGCCGCATTTATCGACCAATATGTCGACGCATATTGGGATGAAATACGGCATTGTGTGGGCTGCTATCGTATTGAAGCCGAAGGTGCACAATTATTTGCCAGCGTAAGCGGCAGCCAATTCACGATAATTGGCATGCCCTTGCTTCCCATTCTTGACTATCTGCGGGTGAGAGGTCTTTTGCCGACATGACTATTTATGCCGAAGTTATCGGGCACCCGATTTCACATTCTAAATCACCGCTGATCCACGGCCACTGGCTGCGGCTTTTGGGCATATCGGGGGAATATCGGGCGCATGACGTATTGCCCGATAATCTGGAGCAATATTTTGCAACCCGCGCAGCCGATGCCAATTGGCGCGGATGCAACATCACCATACCCCACAAGATTGCGGCGCTGGATTTTGTGAACGACCCAGGGGACGTCCGCACGTCTATCGGTGCCATCAACACGGTATTCCGCAATGAATCGGGCGCTTTGGTTGCAACCAACACCGACGCAGGCGGCTTTTATGGCCCAATCGCAGATGTGCCTATTGTGGGCGAAACCGCAGTCGTCATTGGTGCGGGTGGTGCTGCCCGTGCGGTGCTTTTCGCTCTGGCGCAGGCAGATGTTGGCGAAGTTGTTCTTGTGGCGCGCAATGCGTTGAAGGCTGCGGGCTTACTGGCCCATTTTGGCCTGAAGGGCAAAGTGATTGGATTTGATGCACGGCTGCCCGATGCTGCCTTGCTCGTGAACGCAAGCCCGCTGGGCATGGTCGGGCAAGAGGCACTTGATATCGACCTGTCGCCTCTGCCGGATTATGCCTTGGTCTATGATCTGGTATATGCGCCCATTGAAACGCCATTGCTAAAGGCTGCGCGCGCACGAGATTTGGAAACGGTCGACGGGCTTGAAATGCTTGTGGGTCAGGCCGCCATCGCCTTTGAATTATTCTTCGGTGTTGCCCCACCAGAAGACGGCGAAGATGAACTGCGCGCGTTGCTGTTGAAATGAATACACCACTTATCATCGGTCTCACCGGATCCATCGGCATGGGGAAATCGGCGGTGGCGGCGATGTTCGCGGATGAAGGCGTTCCTGTTTTTGACGCCGATGCTGCTGTGCACGATATGCAAAGGGCAGGGGGCGCGCTTGTCGCAGAGATTGAGGCTGCTTTTCCCGGAACCACCACTGCGGATGGTGTCGACCGCAAGGCGTTGGGCGCGGCGGTTTTTGGCAATCGCGACCAGCTCACAAAACTTGAATCGCTTATTCACCCTGCAGTGGCTGAACGCCGCAAAGTGTTTCTTATGGGCCACAAAGACACTGATATGGTCGTGTTCGATATACCCTTATTGTTTGAAAAGGGCGGACAAGCCGGCGTCGATGTGACGGTGGTGGTATCCGCGCCCGCGTCCGATCAACGCGCGCGCGTGCTCGCACGCCCCGGCATGGTTCCCGAAAAATTTGAACAGATATTAAAGCTGCAAATGACCGATGCCGACAAGCGCGCGCGCGCCGATTATGTCATTGATACTGGACAGGATATTGCAGCAACGCGGGACGATGTGCGTGCACTTGTCAAAAAGCTGCGCTTGGGTCTTGCATAAGGCTGCAAAGAGGCTCACATCTCATCATAGAATGCGTGAAATTATATTCGATACCGAAACGACTGGATTTGACCCCGCAACCGGGGATCGCATGGTCGAAATAGGCTGCATTGAAATGATCGGCCGGGTCATGACCGGCAATCATTATCACGCATATTTCAATCCGCTTCGCCCAATGCCCGCTGCCGCTGAGCAAGTGCATGGGCTTTCCGATCGCTTTTTGTCGGATAAGCCTGTTTTTGCGGACAAAGCAGACGAGCTGCTCGCGTTTTTGGGTGACAGCCCATTGGTCGCGCATAATGCCAGTTTCGACTTCGGCTTTTTAAACCATGAATTGCAATATTGCGGACGCACACCCGTGTCGATGGACCGCATGGTGGATACCGTCGCGCTGGCACGCGTCAAAAACCCTGGCGCCAAGCTATCGCTGGATGCCTTGTGTTCGCGTTACGGCATCGACCGCAGCCACCGTGTCAAACATGGTGCTTTGTTGGACGCGGAACTGCTGGCGCAATTATATATTGAGCTCACCGGCGGCCGTCAGATTGGTCTTGGCCTCGCCGATAATGGCGTTTCGGATAAAGGTGTCGATCAAACCGACGATAGCAGCGTTCAGACAAGCAAAATTTTCCGGCCCGCGCGCGCGCATTCGGCTTCGACAGAAGAATTGGCGCGCCATGCGGATTTTGTAGCGAAGATTAAAGACGCGCTTTGGCTTCAGACGGGGTCATCGCTTTAACAAAGGAGACAGGCAATGGATATCAGGGTTTCAGGACATCAGGTCGACACCGGTGCAGCACTCCAGACCCATGTGGAAACGCGGCTTGGATCCATTGCTGAAAAACATTTCTCAAAAGCCTTATCTGCCCATGCGACATTTGGCCGCGCGCCGCATGATGGCTTCACCAGTGACATTGTGATGCACGTGATGCAGGGCCTTGTCCTGAAAGGCCGAGGTGAGGCGCAGGACGCGCATGTCGCCTTGGACCGTGCTGCCGAAAGCATTGAAAAACAATTGCGCCGTTACATGCGCCGTTTGCAGGACCGTCATGTCCAGACGGCTTATGCGGTGGCGCAGGAAGAAGCGGCCTATACGGTCTTCGACGGCAGTGATGATGATCTGGAGACAGGGGTGCCCGACGCACCAGTAATTGTCGCTGAGATGCGGACCGATATCCCTGAATCTACAGTGTCGGATGCGGTTATGTTGATGGATTTGCGCAATACGCCTGCATTGTTATTCAAAAACACTGGAACTGGGCGGCATAATATGGTTTACCGCCGCGAAGACGGCACGATCGGTTGGGTTGAACCAAAATCCGCGCCATAAATACCGGTCA
>JAIXYC010000007.1 GCA_027490455.1 Sphingomonadales bacterium | reverse complement strand
TATTTTGCGGTGGAGGCTCAGCCTTTGGCCCACCCGGCCGATCACACAATGTGCTGCTATTCTGAGTTCTTCCCAAATGACCAAAGAGAATCGGTCCTCTGGCCATGGGAAGGCGCGCCATTAGCGCCAGCAGGCGGTCGGGTCAAGTAGTGCCCACACGTTCGTCCAGCACCGCATTTTCAATCCGGATCCGCCACCACAATAATGCAGCGTTCAATATCGAAAACGTCAGCGCCATGGCGGGTGCGCCAAGCAAGAGCGGCAGCAGCGCGATTTCCACGACCACCAATGCGTAATTTGGGTGCTTTATGAACCGATATGGCCCACGCTTCACCCGCGGAAAATGCGGCGCGCTGATAATGCGGGTCGTCCACCAACGGCCAATGCTGGCCAGCGTCCAGAAACGGAATGTCTGGCTGGCGACAAACGCGTTGAGCAATAACAGGTTCGGCCCAGCTGTCGGCTCCGCAAACAGCGCAATCGACACAAGCCAACCGCTGTGGAGCAATATGAACAAAGGATAATGCTTGGCCCCATGCTCACGCCCGCCTTCGGCCAGCAAACGCCTTGTGTTCGCGTTGGCATAGGCGAGTTCGGCAAGCCGCTGGATGATGACATAGGCAAAGACCGCCTGTGCCCAGAGTGGCCAACCAAACAGTGTCATGGCGTAAGAACTCCCATCGCACCCACAAATCCGGGGCCAAGCGCCGTCAGCAAGGTTGGCTTTGCAATCGGCCCTGTCGCCAACAATGCGTCCAACACAAACAGCACCGTTGGCGAGCTCATATTGCCATTTGCACGCAGCACCGAACGGGTCATCGCCAAATCATCACCCAGATAATCCGCAAGCGCATCGACAACACGGCCACCGCCCGGGTGACAGGCAGGCTCGGCCATCTCGGCTTTCTCAAGACCTTGCCGCGCCAAAAATGCGTCGCAGACGGGCGCAAAATGGCTGTTCACGAATACAGGAATGTCGCGCGCAAGCACCAGATCAAAGCCCGTGTCACCGATTTCCCAGCCCATCATATCCAGCGTGTCGGGCCACACATGGCTGGCAAAGGCGGAAAGCATAGGACCAGGCCCGGCCCCAACCACCGCCGCCGCGCAACCATCGGCGAACAGGGCAAGCGCGACCATATCTTTTTTGTCCATCCGCGCATGGTCATAGGCAAGGCTGCACAGCTCAAGACTTACGAGCAAGACTGGCTTGTCCGGATTGGCGCGGAACAGGTCCGCAGCGACGCCAAGGCCAATAACCCCGCCCGCGCAGCCATAGCCAAATAAGGGCACGCATCGCGTGTCGGGCGCAAATCCCATTTTCGCGACCATGCGGCTGGGCAAGCTTGGCGTCATGGTTCCTGTCGTTGACACAAACACAATCTGACCGATGTCGGCGGCATTGATGGCTGCACGATCAAGTGCCTGCGCCGCGGCAACCTCAAACATAGCGGATGCAGCGTCGGCATATACCGCTGCGCGACCGGCCCACGAGCGCGGCGCGAAATAATATTCAGGCGGCATCGCAATATGCCGCTGATCAATGCCGGTATTGCCCAGAATATCCGCCATACGCGCCGGTAACGCATGACCTTTGGCCTGCGCCAATATCGACAAGACCTGATCTTGCGTAATGCCATGCGGCGGCACAGCGGTGCCAAGCGAGAGCAAGCGGGGGGAAGTGGGGGTCATTACGCAATCAGCTACGCCTGTTATCGGCTTTGCGCTAGGTAGACTTTACCCTGCCCCACGGACCTTTGATCGCCAACGTCACTGTTGGTTTCATCATGTTGACAAACAACGTCGACCCATCGGGCGAAAAGCAGCCGCCCGCAAATTCCGTCTGAACGCGGGATTTGGCGATCATATATGTCCGTCCGGTTCCATCAACCCCGCGCAGATGGTTATCAGATATATCGGTATATTGATCTTCACAGACCAACAAATGACCATTGGGCATGACCGCGATATTGTCGCCATAATTATAAAATGCGGGATTGGTCGATTCCATATAGAGGTCGATCATTCCCGGCGCGTCGCTCTCGCCGGCGAATCCTTCCTTCTCAGCCGGCCGATATCGGAAGATTTGCCCGAACTTTGCAGCGCCGCCATTGGTGCAGGCAAAAAACAATTCGCCCTTGCCCCAGAATATGCCCTCGCCACGTGCGAATAACGCCGCGCCTTTCGCTGCGCCTTGTTTCCGCAGGTCATCGCCGGGGCTTTCAGGGTCGGACAATGGCACCCATTTGACCCGATATTGCTTGCCTTTGCTGACCTGCACTTCAGTCCAGTTTCGCGTATCCTTGATTTCCGCTTCCACAAAGGCAAGCGCCTCTAACCGGCCACCCTTGGCAAGCTGCCCTTTTTCATTGGGGATGAAACGGTACAGCAGGCCGTCGCCGCGATCTTCGGTCAAATAGCCGATGCCGGTCCGCGGATCGATACAGGCGGCTTCGTGGTTAAATCGGCCCATGGCCTTCAGCGGCACAGGCGTCACGAGCCCACGATGCTTCGCAGGAACTTCAAATATATAGCCGTGGTCCTTGCCCACGCCGTTGCCTGCCTTGGTCAAATTTTCTTCACATGTCAGCCAGCTGCCCCATGGTGTGACCCCGCCAGAACAGTTGCGGATAGTACCCGACAAGCTCAACCATTCCGCTTCACGTTGCCCCGTTTTCATATCGTAGATCAATGTTGTAGTGCCGCCCGGCAAAGGCATCATGTCATCCCCCGCCATGCGGTCATATGCCATGAAGTCACGCGCCACGGGACCGGTAAATGGTCCAACCGATTGGTCGCCAACACTTAATTCATGGTTGCGGACAAGCGCAACTTTGCCTTGACCGAGGTCAAATGCGCCCATGCCATCGGCTGCGTTGGGGACCAAATATCCATCATCCATGACATTACCAAGACGAGATATAACGCGGTAATCAAAACCCTGAGGCAAATCGATCAGGTTATTGGGGTCGCGAACCAGCGGGCCATATCCGCGCACTTCGTTCATCCCCGCAACGGGTGCCTGTGCGATGCATCGCGCGGCAAGACCGGCAAAAGCGATGCCTGTCAGGCCAAAACCAAAATGGCGGCGGGTGATATGCATGAAAAGCTCCCGTTTGTGATTACTTGCGTTCTGCACCGGAAAGATGACAACGCCGTTGCAGCTTGATAGAGCCCCCCTAAATCAAACCAAAGGCATTTGTTTCCATGAAAGTACGTACCCGGGTAGCACCTTCACCCACTGGCGATCCGCATGTTGGCACAGCCTATATTGCGCTCATCAACTATTGCTTTGCAAAGAAGCATGGCGGCGAATTCTTGCTGCGGATTGAGGATACCGATCAAGTGCGGTCAACGCCGCAGTCGGAAAAAATGATTCTGGAATCGCTCCGCTGGCTGGGGCTTAGCTGGGATGAAGGTCCGGATGTCGGCGGACCGCATGGTCCCTATCGCCAGTCGGAGCGTAGCGCGATCTACACCGAACATTGCGACCGCTTGCTGGCCGACGGCCATGCGTTCAAATGCTATTGCACAGCTGAAAAGCTAAGCGCCTCGCGTGCTGCCCAAATGGCGGCGAAGTTGCCGCCCAAATATGACGGCACCTGCCTTTCGCTCACCTCCGACGACTGCTCGAAGCTCGACGCAGACGGCGTGCCGCATGTTGTCCGCATGAAAATTCCGACGACCGGCACATGCATCGTTCAGGACACATTGCGCGGCGAGATCGAGTTTGAATATTCGGTGGTCGATATGCAGGTCCTGATGAAATCGGACGGATTGCCGACCTATCATCTGGCCAATGTCGTCGATGACCATCTGATGGAAATCACGCATGTGATGCGCGGCGAAGAGTGGATTTCGTCGGCGCCAAAGCATTTGTTGCTATATCAATATTTCGGCTGGGAACCGCCAGTGCTCACGCATTTGCCGTTGCTGCGCAATGCTGATAAATCAAAGCTGTCAAAACGGAAAAACCCGACCAGCATTCTATATTATCAGCGCGCAGGTTATTTGCCGCAGGCGATGCAAAACTTTCTGGGACTGTTCATCAAATCTGCAAGCGAAGAAGACGAAAAAACTTCGCTTCAAACGCTTATCGAAGAATTTGACGTGCACAACATATCGCTCGGCGGCCCTGTATTCGACACGTCGAAACTGGACTGGCTGAATGGTCGTTATCTGCGTGAAGAACTAAGCGTTTCAGAGTTTCTGGATGCCGTAAAGACATGGGCATTGAATGACAGCTATCTGACGCCCATCGCCGAAATGGCGCAGGCGCGGATTACCAAAATGTCCGACCTTGGCGGGCTTACCGCCATGTTCTTTATGAACCGCATTGAGGGCATGACGCTTGAGCGGCTGCGCGATGGCGTGAAGCTGGAACAGGATGCGCAGCGCGCGGCCTATACGATTGCGTTGCAGCAGTTTGACGGGATGATCGAATGGCACCGGGACGGTGTTGAGGGAACATTGCGCCGCACCGCCGAAGTTCTGGATGCAAAGTTGAAGGATGTTATCCGGCCATTCTACCTTGCCATAACCGGCAGCGCGCAGGGCGTGCCCTTGTTTGACGCCATTACCCATCTTGGCCGCGACATCATCCGTGAACGGCTGCGCCATGCCATGGAGCTGCTTGGACCAGCGACATCGAAAGAGGTCAAAGCTTGGACCGATTTGCTGACGGCCCCGCCAAAGGCCGAATGAGCGGGCTTTCCATACCCCATGGCTGGGAAGCACCCTTAAGCGCGGCACTGGCAAGCGAAGGCATGGCTGCACTTACAGGGTTTTTGGGGGCCGAGCAGGCGGCTGGCAAAACGATATATCCAGAACGAGCGGCATGGTTTCGTGCGCTTGAACTGACCCCGCTCGATCGGGTGCGGGTCGTCATTTTGGGGCAAGACCCCTATCACGGCCCGGGCCAAGCCCATGGGCTGAGCTTCAGCGTGCCGCCGGGCGTCCGGCCGCCGCCAAGCCTTGCGAATATTTACAAGGAACTCGAAAGCGATCTCGGCATACGCCGTCCGCCCCATGGCTTTTTGGAGCATTGGGCGAAGCAAGGCGTGCTTTTATTGAACAGCGTCCTGACCGTCGAAATGGCCAAGGCCGCTTCGCACAGCCGGAAAGGATGGGAACAGTTTACCGACGCGATTGTTGGGCGCGTGAATGACAAGCCAGATCCGGTCGTGTTCATGCTGTGGGGCGCCTATGCCCATAAGAAAGCGGCAAATGTCGATGCCAGCCGCCATTTGTTGCTGAAGGCTGCGCATCCATCGCCATTGTCCGCCTATAACGGTTTTCTGGGCTGCAAACATTTCTCGCAATGCAATGCCTTTCTGACTAGCAAGGGTCAGCCTCCGATTGATTGGACCTTGCCCAATGCGGTTTAGTGAACAGCCCCACCGCCGTTTCAATCCGCTGAAAAACGAATGGATTTTGGTGTCGCCACACAGGGCGAACCGTCCGTGGCAGGGGCAGCAGGACACGCCAGACAATGAAATTCGGCCAAGCCATGACGCGAACTGCTATTTGTGCCCCGGCAACGAGCGTGCTGGCGGGGTACACAACCCCGATTACAAAAATGTCTTCATTTTCGACAATGACTTTGCCGCGCTGATGCCGGGAGACGGCGGCGAATCGGACGAGGACAACGCCTTGTTTCGTGCCGCACCTGCACATGGCACATGCCGGGTCATCTGTTTCTCGCCCGACCATGGAAAGACATTGCCCGAAATGCCCGTCGCCGAGATCTCGGCCGTCGTCGACAATTGGGCGTCGCAAGAAGCTGAGCTTTCCGCCAACCATGCCTATGTACAGGTCTTTGAAAATAAAGGCGCAATGATGGGCTGTTCCAGCCCGCACCCGCACGGGCAAATATGGGCGACCGATTATGTCCCCGCCGAACCGGCACGTGAGGACGAAACGCAGGCCGAATATTACGACAAACATCAAAGCGCGATGCTGCTGACGTATGCGGCACAAGAGGCAGCGGACGGTGCACGCACCGTCGCCATGAATGACCATTGGATTGCGGTGGTACCTTATTGGGCAAGCTGGCCGTTTGAGGTCCTCCTGCTCCCCCGTTTTGCTGTCCAGCGGCTGCGTGCGCTGGCTTCGGCACAGCGCCATGATTTAGCCGACATCCTGAAAGCCGTCACAACCGCTTACGACAATCTGTTCCAGACAAGCTTCCCTTATTCGATGGGGTGGCATGGCGCGCCAAGCGCAACGCCCGACGCCCCGCACTGGCAACTGCATGCGCATTTCTATCCGCCCCTGCTGCGTTCCGCGAGCGTGCGCAAGTTCATGGTGGGCTATGAAATGCTGGCCGAACCGCAGCGTGACCTGACTCCCGAAGCGGCGGCCGAACAATTGCGCGCGCAAAGCAAAATCCATTATCGGGCCAAAGCATGACTCCGCTCGACAAGGCGCTATATGACACGGTCACTGCGGCCTTTGCGCAACGATTTGGGGCAGCGCCTGATCTGGTCGCACGCGCACCTGGACGGGTGAATCTGATTGGTGAGCATACCGACTATAATGATGGTTTTGTTCTGCCCTGCGCAATTGGCCCATCGACGATGGTTGCCGCCAGCCGGCGTGACGACAATGCCGTGCATGTTGTTGCCATGGACTTTGACAATGCGGTGGATGCGTTCGACCTCAAACACCCCATCGAACGCAATGCGGACCAGCCATGGGCCGATTATATACGCGGCATGATAATGGCCCTGCAAAATGCGGGGCATGCACTTACCGGCGCGAACTTGGCGATCGCAGGCAACTTGCCCAAAGGCGCGGGCCTGTCGTCATCGGCCTCGCTTGAGGTCGCTGTCGGCAAAGCGATGCTCGCCTTGGCCAATATCGAGATAGACCACACGCGCCTCGCCCAAATCGCACAAAGTGCGGAATGCGATTTTGTGGGCACCAAATGCGGCATCATGGATCAGCTCATTTCCGCCCAAGGCAAAGCTGGCCATGCGCTCTTGATCGACTGCCGAACCCTTAAACTGACAGATGCACCCGTGCCTGATGATATTGCCATCATGATTGTGCATTCAGGGGTCACACGTGGGCTGGTCGACGGGCATTACAACGAACGACGCCGCCAATGTGAGGCGGCAGCCGAAGCGATGGGTGTCGCCGCGCTACGCGATGCGAACCTCGATATGCTTGCGGCGGCAGGGCTTGATACCGTCACAATGTCGCGGGCACGCCATGTGATTACGGAGAACCAACGGACTTTGGATGCAGCGGGCGCGCTTGCGAGAAACGATCTGACCGCGCTTGGCGCGCTGATGGCGCAAAGCCATGCATCAATGCGCGACGATTTCGAGATTACCGTTCCGCCGATCGATGAACTGGTCGCGTTGTTGCAACGCGCGATTGGTCCCGCGGGCGGCGCACGGATGACGGGTGGCGGCTTTGGTGGTGCCTGTGTCGCCGTCATGCCAGCGGCCCACGTCGATAAAGTCCGTGCAGCCATTTCTGCAGAGTATAAAACGCCAGCAGGCGAATCGCCATTGATCATGGTTGAACGCCCCGGCCCGGGGGTCGCTATTTTATGAAGGATATTAAGGTGCGCCGTTTCATTCGAGAGCCGCTGGTACAGTTTTTGGCCGCAGGTTCCGTGCTGTTCGTGCTGATGAGCCAGTTCGGTTCCGCCGACAGTCTGGACCGAAGCATTACGATCAACGAAGAGGAAGTCGCGCGGCTTGCATCCCAATGGGAGCAGACGTGGCGGCGCCCGCCGAACGCGCAGCAACTCGACAGCCTGATCCGCGATTACATCAAAGAAGAAGTGTACGTCCGCGAAGCTATGCGGCTCGGGCTTGACGTGGACGACCCGATTATCCGACGTCGGTTGCGTGCCAAAATGGAGTTTCTAGCGACCGCTGAAATCCAGAATATGGAACCAACCGATGCCGAGCTCCAACGTTATTACGATACCAAAAAATCCCTTTATGCTGCGCAACCCGCGTTCAGTTTTGACCAACAGTTTTTGGGCGAAGACGAAAATGTGGCGCAAGATTCTATGCGGATGCTTCTCCAAGGAAAAACACCGCCCGCGCAAGCATTGAGTGTTCCCCAAAGCATGGAAGAGGCCGAGTGGGACAGCGTATCGCGGCAGTTCGGCGATGATTTTGCCGATAATCTGCGCAATGCCCCGCAAGGAAAATGGTCCGGTCCGGTGCGTTCAGGCTTTGGCTGGCACGCCGTCCGCGTCCGCAATGTCATTGCAGCAGGGAACCCAGCCCTGTCAGCTGTCCGGCAGCGCGTATCGAACGACTGGCGCGCCGAGACCCAAACCAAGCGTGAAGCCGCCGCATATCAGGCGTTGCTTGACGGATACGACATTCGCATTGCCAAGCCATGATATTCCGGCTGCTTCTTTTGATCATGCTTGCGGCCGGCCTCTCGCCCGCGCAGGCCGATGATTTGCAGCCCGGCTATTTGGAATTGCGCGAGCGGGTTGGTAACGCGCCAAATGCGCACCCATATGATGTAACGTGGAAAGCGCCCATCAAGCCGGGCCTCGCAACGGGGGTAACACCCACATTTCCGAACGATTGTGTTGCGACACCGCCCGAACGCAGCGTCGACGGCGCGGCACTTTTGTTGCGTTGGGCTATCAATTGCAAAGCGCCGTTGGCGGGCCGCGCAGTCCGCTTGGACGGCATGGAGAATATGGCGGCTGACGCGCTGCTGCGTTATCAGTCTGCGCGCGGCGTGACGCAGGCTGCACGGCTTACACCGTCAAATCCGCAAGCGGTGATAGCGCAACGGCCGGACAGGTGGCAGGTCGCCCGCACATATTTCATCACAGGCGTTGAACATATACTGATGGGATATGACCATCTGTTGTTCGTGCTGTGCCTCGTGCTGCTGCTCAATGGTGTTTGGCGGGTGGCGGGAACCGTCACCGCCTTCACAATCGCGCATTCGCTGACATTGGTGGCAACAACGCTTGAGCTGATCAGCGTTCCGGGGCCGCCGGTTGAGGCAGCGATTGCCTTATCCATCGTGTTTTTAGCGGTTGAGGTTGTTAAACGCGACCCTGCTACGCCGCGCCTTTCGGAACGTATCCCGTGGGTTGTCGCCTTCCTCTTTGGATTGCTGCATGGCTTTGGCTTTGCGGGGGCACTGGCGGAGATCGGACTTCCGCAAGGCGAAGTCCCCATGGCGCTGCTGACGTTCAACCTGGGCGTCGAAGCTGGCCAGATCCTTATCGTTTGCGTGGCGATGATCTTCCTGTCCCTGCTCCGGCGGTTTAATGCGCTTTATGCAGCGCGGTTTCAGCGCCTAAGCGCTTATGCCATCGGCACCATCGCGGTGATGTGGCTTCTGCAACGCGTATTGGGCGTCAGCTAGCGCCTAAAACCCCTGTGCGCGGGCGAACCCAAGGAATAGGTCTGGCCAAGCCTCCACGGGCTTCCCTATCGCCTTTCGCAAGCCGAACCCGTGACCGCCATGCGCAAACACATGGGTTTCGGTTAAAATGCCTTTGGCCCGCAATGCCGCACGCATCAGGTAGGCATTTTCAACGGGCACCGCATCGTCATCTTCGGCATGCAGTAAGAAGAATGGCGGTGCGTTATCCGGCACATTCCTATGCGGGCTTAGCCGCTTTTCAGCCGCAGCCGTCGGTGCAGTCCCCAGCAGCTTTTCTCGGCTGCCGGCGTGCGCATTGGGTTTCTGCATGGCAATCACGGGATAGATCGGCGCGGCAATAAAGGGACGCGCCGACAGCGCATCGGCATCATCGACGGGTTCATATGTCTTCACGTCAAAGCGTGTTGCAAGGTCGGCACATAGATGACCGCCGGCGGAAAAGCCCATCGCGCCGACGCGCGCCGGGTCTATACCATAGGTTGCGGCACGCGACCGGATCAGGCGCATCGCCCGCTGCGCGTCCGACAAACCGACATCAGGTCCTGCCGCCCAGCCTTCGCCCGGCAGGCGATAGAATAACACAAAGACTGTGTAGCCGCGGGCGGCAAGCCAGCGACCCATTTCATAGCCTTCTTTGTCCACGACAACCCAGCGATAGCCGCCACCCGGTGTGATCAAGACAGCGGCCCCATTTGGCTGACTTGGCCGGAATACGACCATGCGCGGACGGCTGATCCCGAATACGGCGCGGTCCGTAAGTTGGGCATCGGTTGAACGTTCGTTCACCGTTTCAAACAATGGTGCCGTGGGCGCTCCGGGCGCACCATCGGGCCAAAGGTCAATGGTTTCGGTGGGCTGATACAGCCCGCGCGGCACAGGCACATTCGACCCCGGAGGTGGTGTTTGCCCGAACGCCGTTCCTGCCATGCCGGCGGCGGCGAGTGCCATGACGGTGCGTCTGTCGAAGGTCATATTACCTCAATATCTAAAATGATTGATCCGCGCGCGCGATTGCCCAGTCACATACAGTCCTGGGCAGACTGTTTTTCAAATAAAAAGGGCCAGTCACGCATTGCAATGACTGGCCCCATTTTGACGTTTTAGGCAATCAGCAAATTACATTTTGAAGCGCGCACCAAACAGGATGGTCCGGCCAAAATGGTTGTTCTCATAGTTGCGGTCCGCATCAAAGTCGGTGAACCGGTAGCGATAAGTATCCAGCAAGTTATTGCCTTCTACAGATACTTCCATCCACTCTGTGAGCTTGTAACGGACCGAGGCGTCGAAGTTGGTGGTTGCGCCATAACCTTCCAAAATGTTGCCTGTGCCGCTTGCGCCTTCATGATAGCGGCCACGATAGCTCAGCATCCCGCGGGCGCTGAACTTGCCATCATCATAATAGAGCGTGCCGTTAAATGCCTTTTTGGTGACATTGCCCAGCGTATTGCTGACAACCGCACTCTGCAAAGCGCCACCGGGGGCAATTGCAGGGCCTTGGACATTGAAGGTGGCGTTTGAGTCAATGAACGTGGCGTTTGCAAGGATGCCGAAGTTGGAAAGCATGCCATCTGTGAACGCGCTGAACGGAATTTGCGCAGCGAGCTCAAGCCCCTTCAGTTTCGCACCCGAGCCATTGACGGTGGTAGCCAGCGTCCAACGTGGTTCAAGCTGTTGCGCCGGGTTCAAAGCCGCTGGCGATGCGGGGCTGAGCACCGATGCAGGCAGGCCGGTTTGCGCAAATGTCGCACCGGTAATCGACGCCGATTGCGTGAAGGTGCCGACATCCTTTTGGAATAAGGCGAGCGACAACACAGCCTGAGGCGCAAAATACCACTCAAGCGACAGATCGTAATTTGTCGCGCGGAATGGCGCAAGGAACGGGTTACCGCTGGTGACGCGGTAGTTAAATCCGTCAGCCGAACCACCTGGTGTCAACGAACCCAGCGTTGGGCGCGTCATCACGTCTGCAACCGCAAAGCGCACGATGGTGCTTTCCGTTGGGTACAAAGCAAGGTTTGCCGATGGCAACCAATCGTCATAGCTACGGGTGACCGTTGCGTTCACGCCGCTGACAAGGCCATATGAAGACTGGTCAGTCTTCGCATAACGGATGCCTGCATTCAGCGCATATTCCACCCCAAAGACATCGCCCTTGGCATCCGCTTGCAGATAGGCACCCTTGGTCGTTTCTTGAACGCCGCGAATGTTACCCGCGTCATTGACCAGCGCACGGCTATATAGGCCGGTGAAAGCCGTCGTCGCGGCCAGATTAGGCACGATCCAGCCATTTGAGTTTCCAGCTGGCTGACCTGCGTTGCCAAGGCTGAACGCTTGCGACAAAGCTGGCGTAACCGCAAAACCATAAACGGCTGTTGGCCCGAACAGGCTGCTTGCGGAGCAAGTGATTGTGCCCGCTGTGCTGGTTACCAAGCTTGTGCCGCCATTACCGCAAACAGCGGTATCGCGTGTGTAGGCTTCGGCATCGAAGTTGAACCGGCGCCATACGGCACCCGCCTTCAATGTGATATTTTCACTGACATCCCACTCGGTCCGCAACTGTGCGGTTTTGAAGCGGTTGGTCACGTTCGAAGGCCGGTCTCGGATTTCTGCAAGCTGGAAGTTTGCAGGGTCCATGACGCTGGTTCCGAAAGTCAGCTTTGGACGCGCCATGTCCCGATAGTCATAGCTATAGCCCATCGCATCACGGTCGTCGAAAATGACCGTCGTTTCAACCGGGATATCGGCGTTGGATTTTGACACGCCACCCAATGCGGTTAAGCGCAAATTGTCCGTAACGTCCTGATCCCATGTGCCGCCAACCTGATAGAATTTGGTTTGCGATTCACGCAGATAATGCTCGGTACGCACCCAAGCATCATTCAGCGTCGCCGCAATCATGTTGTTGTTGGCGTCATAAATGGGGTTCACGACGTTGATAGAACGCTCGTTAGAACGCAGCAATACTTCGCCCCATTGCTCTTCACGTGACGCATCATATTTTGAAAATAGGGCGTCGATCGAAAGCTTGGTTGCGTCGGTTGGCGAATATTGCACCGAACCGGTCAGGCCCAAGCGCTCACGTTCATGGGCAACTTCGCCGTAACGCGGAATACGCGGGTGGAATGTCGTCGCTGCACGGTCACAAGCGGCGCTAGGTACATAGGTCCCGCCGCTGTTTGTAGTCGTGAAGCAGTTGGTTGCATCGACGCCGTCAAAACGCGCCTGCGCCCAACGGACCGAGTTGTTGCCAAGTTCCAATGTGCTGGTTTTCGAATAAGCGGCCGAAATCGACGCACCGAGCGTACCGGCATCATTGCGCCAGCTCAGCAAACCGGCGAGGCGCGGTCCAAGGTCTTTCGCCAAATCATTGTACGAACCCACAACCGACAGCGCGCCGTTAAGACCAGCCCGGCCAGCCAA
Source organism: Sphingomonadales bacterium (assembly GCA_027490455.1). Lineage (GTDB taxonomy): Bacteria > Pseudomonadota > Alphaproteobacteria > Sphingomonadales > Sphingomonadaceae > Sphingorhabdus_B. The sequence goes on along the minus strand of JAIXYC010000007.1, from coordinate 3,444 downwards.
AGGATTGCCCGTATTCAGGTCGACAACCGCACCCAGCGAACCTTCGTCAAGCGATGCCTCGGCGGTTTTACGAACCACAAGGCTGCTGAAAAGCTCGGATGCAAATACGTTGAAATCGAAAGCACGGTCGCGGTTTGCAGAAGCGCCGTCTGTCGAGGTAGCAATGGTCTCCATGCCGTTAACGCGGACGCGCGTGAACTGCGACGAGAGACCACGAACCGTGATCGACCGGCCTTCGCCGCCATCACGGCTGATCGAAATCCCTGGAATACGCTGAAGCGATTCCGCAAGGTTCTGGTCAGGAAATTTTGCAATGTCTTCCGCCACAATGGCGTCGACTGCAGCGACGGAATCGCGCTTCAGGTTCAGCGCGGCTTCCAACGAGGCGCGGAAACCGGTGACAACAATTGCATCACCTTCTTCTGCAGGTGCAGTTTCAGCGGCAGCATTTTCGGCTGCGGCGTCTTGCGCATGGGCTGTGCCTACTGCCAAAACGCTCAATGAAACCGCCGACAAGAATTTCGTCGCATTTTTGCTAAATTCACGCGATCCAGATTTAATCATTCCCACTTCCCTTCCCAATTACCGGTATTGATACCGGTGTCTTTTTGATTCGAGACGCGATGAAATCCAGCGCATCCTCTTCGTTCCGGCTGCGTATTTTAACGCTATATTGCCGCTTTTAATAACTTCGGGCATCTGTCGGGCGATGGGCAGTTTGACCCAAACGCACTTAAGGTAACCGGTGTCATTTATACGTTGCTGCGAACTTGGCTTCATGTCAAGATAGCTTCCAAGGAGATGGATATGCTTATTCGGATGTTGTTGCTTTTGGGCCTCACTTGGGCTGCGGTTCCTGCGCAGGCACAAACGCTTGCCTTTCCCAATGCAGTCGGTTGGGCGAAGGAAACAGTAGGCGGGCGCGGCGGGCAGATAATTCGCGTCACCAGCCTTGCGGCAGACGGGCCCGGAACGCTGAAAGCAGCCATCGAAACAAAAGGCCCGCGGATCATTGTGTTCCAGGTTGGCGGCGTCATCGACCTCAAGCGCACATCACTTGAAATCAAAGAGCCATTCTTGACCATTGCAGGACAGACAGCGCCCTCACCCGGTATCACTATTATCAAGGGCGGCATCGATGTGCGCAGCCATGACGTCATCATCCGGCATATCCGGGTTAAGACCGGCGCAGACGGACAGGCAAAGCGCAGCGGCTGGGAAGCGGACTCACTCTCCACTGTTGCGGCACATAATGTGATCATTGACCACTGCACCTTAAGCTGGGGTATTGACGAAAACATGTCGGCCAGCGGGCCACGCTTTACTGGAAAAACATTGGAAGAATGGCGCAACGGAACCAGCCGCAACATCACCTTTTCCTACAATCTGGCGGCCGAAGGCCTTGCCGATAGCAGCCACCCAAAGGGTGAGCACAGCAAAGGCTCACTCATTCATGACAATGCGACAGGCATCATGTTTTACCGCAACATTTGGGCGCATAATGTCGAACGCAGCCCGTTGATCAAGGGCGGTGCACAGGCGGCGATGATCAACAATTTGATCTACGATCCCGGCAAGCGCGCGATGCATTATAATCTGATGGCGCTCGAATGGGCTGGCCAGCCTTATGTGACGGGCGAAATGACCGCCGTCGGCAACGTGATGCGCGGTGGCCCCTCCACCGACAAGGATTTGCCGTTTCTCATGCTCGGCGGCGACGGGGATCTGCGCTATCATGGGCGCGACAACATTGCCGTCGATAAATTCGGCAATCCATTGCCGATGTTTGGCCGCTATGGCGAAACCCGCGCCAGACTGATTGAAGTGAAGAAACCTGTTATCTGGCCGTCGGACATTGCCGTCCTCCCTGCACGTGATGTTGAAACCCATGTGCTGGCCAATGCGGGCGCACGTCCGTGGGACAGGGACGCAGATGATATCCGCGTGCTGTTTTTCATCGCCGAGGGGCGCGGTGAAATCATCGACGATGAAACAGAGGTTAGCGCCTATCCATCGCCCAAGCCAACAGCAGCGCCATTTGTAGAGGCCGATTGGGACCTTGACACTATGGAGCCCAAATCCGGTCTCTATCCCGGCCAAAAGGCGCCGGCGCAGGAAACCATGTCGGCACGCGATCGCATTATGCGGCAGTGATCAACGGCATATGATTTTCTCCCTGCTCATGCTCATGGCAGCCCCGCCGATGGTCGTGGTCAACGAACGCGATGTTGTTCGGCAGGAAGCGCCGCCCCATGGCGCAATCGGCATGAGCACCGCCTATCGCATCAGCGACGTTGTGCCGCAGCCGCGAACGATGGAATTTCGCAAACGTGTATTGCACAAGGGCGCGGCTATCGGCCTGCACCCTATTACGCATGACGAAGTTTACTATGTCCTGTCGGGCGAAGGCGAAGTCACCTCCGATGGCGTGTCGCAACGGCTAAGACCTGGCATGGCCGCCTATTTATACGACGGCGCTGTGGTGGGCATAAGGCAGATCGGCCGCAAACCCCTCAGCCTCATCATCAGCTATCCGGTGACGCCCAAATAAGGCGTTCAAGTGCCGGGCTGAATATAAGGGATGCGCGCAAATAGTTCGCGTTCCCATTTGCGCGGATCATTCTCCACGCGGCTGTTCGTGTCAAAGATCATCGTTTCACGCTGCGCCAAACTATAGGGCTGCCAGCCCGGATTGCCGGTGCGTGCAAAGCGCACAAACGCATCCATGATCCGCACGCTCATGGCCTGCTGTTCCATGGAGGGTTCGGGGACAGTACCGAACGATAGCCCGATATCGTCGGTGTGCTCGGCCTGTTCAAAATCAAGCTGATACACAAAGGCGGGGGCACCTGCTTTTGCACGTTCCTCTGCCTCTATAACCTGCCCACGCCAGCTGCGCGCGGTGGTCACGATGCGGTGGAATAAATCCAGTGGCGACGCATCCGGATATTGCGATCGGAATTGCCGAACCACCCATTCGGGCTGCGCATCAATCCGCATTTCAGGGGCGATGCGACGCGCCAGATTATCGAAATCAAGCCCAGTCAATTGCTTGGCATTCGGCGCGTAAAATGCCCGCGATTCCAGCACCGTATTCCCCAACATCATGGGAATATCCAATGATTGCGGCGCAGCGTCTGGCCAAAATGGATGCCGGTGCAGATGACGCATATCTAGCACTGGCCCCATATACACGCCGCCGCCCAATATGGGATCTTGCGCCGACAAGGCCGCGACCAACTGTTCGGCCGAAACTGTTGCAGGGTCTTGCCCGTTCAGTGCGGCCTGAAGCGCGGCCGCGCGCTTTTCTGCGTTCAAGGGGCCCATTGCGGTCACTTGCTGGCCGCTCATCGTAATGGCCTTATGAAACAGGCCTTTGGCGGCGGGCATTGCCATCAAAGTCGCAATTTTCGCGCCGCCGCCCGATTGGCCAAAGACCGTCAC
>JAIXYC010000103.1 GCA_027490455.1 Sphingomonadales bacterium | reverse complement strand
CGTGAATTGGTGAAGAAGGCACGTTTGCTGACCTTCGCATCATGGGGTTTCTACCCGATCGTATATATGATCCCGTACACCAATCTGAGCGGTTCGGACGTAACCGTTGGCGTACAAGTCGGCTACACAATCGCCGATTTGATCGCAAAGGCTGGCGTCGGCGTTCTGATTTACATGATCGCCGTACGCAAGTCGCAAGCCGAATATGGCTAAGGCCTTCGGATAAACACTGGACGTACGCCGCTCCGGCGGCGTACATTCCTGTATGAATATAATTTCATATCCGCATTCTGCAGGCGCAACATTTTCAAAAATGTTGCGCCTGTTTGCGTTACCGGCAGCGACCTTGCTGCTGATTGCCGCAGACCGCCTTCTGGGCGGCATGGACGGGGTTGAGGCCAATATGTTGGCTGCTCTGGCCATCGTCCTTGCAGGCATTCCCCACGGCACGCTGGATGTGGAAATCGCCGCCGTCCATTTTGGGCAGAATGGACTCGCCGGTAGGGCCAAGATTATCAGCGGCTATGTGGGATGCGCGGCGGCCATGGTCGTTTTATGGCTGCAGTTGCCGGAACTGGCGCTCATTTCATTCCTACTCATTTCAATTGTGCATTTCAGCCGTGATTGGCGCGGCGGCGTAGATCCGTTTCTGGCCATGATGGTGGGGTGGGCATTGGTCGCCTTGCCTGCGCTGGCCAGCCCCGACGATGTCGCCATGATATTCGCCGCGCTAACGGGCAACCAAAACGGCGCAGTGATCGCCGCACTGCTCGGCGCCGCATCCGTTCCTGCTGCGCTGGGCAGCCTTGTCTTTGCTTATTGGGCGTTCCGGCATGAGGATGCGCAAAGCGCGCTTGAAGTGCTGGCCTGCATCACAGCTGCCTTGTTCCTGCCGCCGCTCGTGGCATTTGCCGTTTTCTTTTGCGGGCTGCACTCCCCGCGGCACATGGCAGACGCGTTGCGCGAAACGGGTGGTCTGTCCAAATTCAAAAAGGCAGCCATTGTCGCCGCCGTGTCCGCGCTTTCATTAGGGTTAGGCGTCTTGATGTTCCTGTACCAAGGCGACGTCCCTTCGGACATGGGCATTGTCCGGTCTGCATTCATTCTGATATCAACGTTGACGGTGCCGCATTTCATCTTGGAACACATCCTCGCGAAAAAGCCGGCCGCATAAGCTCTGCATCAACGCCCTTGCCCGAACGCATAAAGCGCGGCACATCATCGCTATAGTTTTCAGGAGTATGTCATGAAATTCCAAGCCCTGTCTTTATTGAGCAGCGTTGCACTCTTGGCGCTTTCAACGCCGGCTTTTGCCCAGCTTTCAAAGCCCGAAGCCAAGATGGCCGCAACCGTTGACGCGGAATATGAACGCTCGGTTGCCTTGCTTGAGCGGATGGTCAACCAAAATTCGGGAACGATGAACTTCGCTGGCGTCAAAACCGTCGGCGATATGATGCGTGCTGAGCTCGAACCGCTTGGGTTCAAGGTAGAATGGCTAGACATGGCCAAGGCTGGACGCGCAGGGCACCTGGTCGCGACCAAGGCGGGCAAGAAGGGCACAAAGAAGCTTTTACTGATTGCGCATCTCGACACTGTCTTTGAAGCCGATAGCCCCTTCCAGAAATTCGTCCGTCGTGGTGACCAAGCCGTTGGCCCCGGTGCGGGTGACGACAAGGGCGGCATGGTCGTGATCGTGTCTGCTTTGCGCGCCATGCAGGCCGCAGGTACGCTGAAGAACGCGCATATAGAAATTCATATGACGGGAGATGAGGAGGACGCAGGCGACCCCATCGAGATTACCCGCGCGCCATTGATTGCCGCCGGCAAGGCTTCGGATGTGGCACTCGATTTCGAAGGCCTGTCGATTGAGGATGGCAAGGATATGGGCGTTATCGCGCGCCGGTCGTCGAACAGTTGGAAGTTGGAGGTTTCCGGCGTCACCGGTCATAGCTCTCTAATCTTTGATTCCACATATGGCGATGGCGCAGCGTTTGAACTGGCGCGCATAATCCATCAATTCCGCACCGAACTGCCCGAGCCGAACCTGACGTTCAACGTCGGGTTGATTGCAGCGGGACAAGAGGCAAGCTTCGACAATGACGGCGTCCGCGCAAGTGCCAAGGGGAAGACCAACATCATTCCGGGCTTAGCCATAGCGCGCGGTGACTTCCGGACCTTATCCGAAGACCAAAGTGCGCGGGTCCGGCAGAAGATGCAGACCATCGTTTCGGCATCTGCACCAAAGACCAGCGCCAAAATCAGCTTTGACCCCGGCGGCTATCCCGCGATGGCGCCAACAGAGGGCAACAAGGCGTTGTTGGCGCAACTGAATGTTGTAAACCGGGATCTGGGACTGGATGCCCAACCGCCGCTCAACCCGTTGAAACGTGGCGCAGGGGACATCAGCTTCGTCGCCAATGACGTCGACGGTCTCGTCGGCCTTGGCGTCTATAGCAAAGGCGACCACGCCCCCGGGGAGACAGTCGACCTTGCCAGCATCAAGCGTCAGGCAAAGCGTGCAGCCATCCTGATGAGCCGGCTGTCGGTCAGCAAATAAAGCGAAAACAACAGCGACCAACGGACCGGTGTGTCCCTTGGCCGTCACAGCAGATAACAAAAAAGGCGGCGCATTTCTGCACCGCCTTTTTAAATGTCGTATTAACGGAAGGTTCGGTAACTACCGACCCTCACGCGAAGCCTTGCCGAAGACGCGGTATTGTTCGTTGCCGACAAAACCGAATTTCGAAATGCCACTGCGCTTTACAGAAACCAGGGCCTTATCAACGGTGTCATATGGGGCCGTTGGGGCTGGTTGGAACTGAAGCTCAGGCTCCGGATTCATGGACGTCGTCCGGACCAGATACTGCTCCATCTGCTGAATCGAAACCGGCGTGCCATTCCACTGAATTGCGCTGTTCGGAAGAATGATGATCTTGTTAATAACAGGATCGATCGGAACTTCCGGTGGTGGCGCATTTGGATCATTGACCGGAAGGTCAATGTTTACGGCGTGCGAAACCGGGGGGATGGTGATCATCAGCATGATGAGGAGAACGAGCATAACGTCGATTAACGGCGTTGTGTTCATTTCCATCATCGGCTGGCCATCATCGTTACCGCCACTCATTGCCATGATGATTGCTCCTTAAATTACTTACTGCACGTTCGCGTTTTCGAACGGCGATGAAATGAAGCCAACACGGGCGAAACCGGCCATCTGCATGGTGTAAATTGCACCACCGATGCATCGATAAGGCGTGTTGATATCACCACGAATATGCGCCTCTGGCAGCATGTCAGGCTCGATCAGACCAGCAGCGGCGGCTTCTGGGCCACCGAGCTTTTCAAATTCTGCCTTCAAATGCTTCGCTGCACGGTCCACCAACTCGGTCGAGTCGACGGGCGTTACGTTCCAGTAAATCCGGCACTCGCCATTCGGGTTTGCACCCTCATAAGCGGGGTCACCGGGATCACGACCGCCGGCATCAGTTGTTGTCACCGACAGAAGAACGTTTTCACGCTTTGCCTTTGTTGGTTCAAACTTGATGACCGGAATGTCCATTTTCACTGTCTGGATAGCGACCGGAATTGCGATGAGGAATACGATGAGGAGCACCAGCATGACGTCGACGAGCGGCGTTGTGTTGATGTCAGACATTGGCGCATCATCGCCGCCGCCTCCTGAACTGAT
>JAIXYC010000040.1 GCA_027490455.1 Sphingomonadales bacterium | reverse complement strand
ACCCGCATTGCCGAAGGCTTGCCCTTCGAAACCCAGCCGCGCTTTTCCCCCGATGGAACGCGCATTGCCTTTACCTCCGACCGGGGCGGCGGCGACAATATCTGGATCATGAACCGCGATGGTTCCGACAAACGGCAGATGAGCAAAGAGGATTTCCGCTTGCTCAACCAACCAAGCTGGAGCCCCGACGGCCGCTTCATCGCCGCCAAGAAACATTTCACCACCGGCCGTTCGTTGGGTACGGGCGAAGTCTGGCTTTACCATGTGTCGGGTGGCGCAGGCGTTCAGCTGGTCAAGAAGCCCAATGACCAACATCAGAAGGAATTGGGCGAACCCATCTTCGCCCCTGATGGCAAGCATATCTATTACACGCGCAACATCACGCCCGGACCAATTTTCCAATATGCGCAGGATTCCAACGGTCAGCTTTTCGACATTGAAAGCTATGAGATTGAAACCGGCAAAACCGAAACCGCCGTGTCCGGTGTCGGTGGTTCGGTGCGCCCGACGCCTTCACCCGATGGCAAGAAAATCGCCTTCGTCCGCCGCGAACGGACCCAGTCCAAACTTTATGTGAAAGATTTGGACACCGGCGAAGAGCGCAAGATTTATGATGCGCTCGACCAAGATGTGCAGGAAACATGGGCCGTAACCGGCGTCTATCCAAACATGGATTGGTCACCCGACAGCAAGACCATTTACTTCTGGGCGGGTGGCAAAATGCGCAAGGTCGATTGGCCGAGCGGCGCATCGAGCGAAATCCCGTTCCGCATTTCCGACACACGCGATGTCATCGACCCGCCACGGCCGGCGATTGAAGTCGCTCCTGCCGAGTTCCAGACACATATGCCGCGCGGCGTTGTTACCTCGCCCGATGGCCGGACCGTTTTGTTTGAAACTATGGGCAAGTTGTGGGTCAAGCCTGCGGCAGGTGGAACGGCAAAGCTCCTGACCGCATCTGACACCGCGATGGAGGCATATCCGACATGGTCGCGCGACGGGAAGATCATCGCCTTTGTGAACTGGACCGATAAGGGCCTTGGCCACATTCAAACTATTGGCGCATCGGGTGGCAGGGCGAAAAACGTGACGGCGCAATCTGGCCATTATGCACGTCCGCGCTTTTCGCCAGACGGCAAGACTATCGTGTTTGAAAAGCAGGAAGGCGGCGGTCTAACCTCGCCCTTGCGTTCCGATCAACCGGGAATTTACCGCATAGCCACGACAGGCGGCAATGCTGTTCGCGTTACCGAAAGTGGAACGACACCGCATTTCGCCGCCAGCAACGACCGGATTTTCTATACCGAGTCCGGTGCCAACAAACGCCTGCTCGTCAGTGTCGATCTGAACGGTGAAGCCAAGCGCAGCCATGCCAGCGGCGAGCTGACGACCATTTATGAAGTATCGCCAGACGGCAACAATTTCGCCTTCCGTCAAAACTACGAAGCATTTGTGATGCCATTGATGCCGGGAACGCAGGAAGTCACTGCGTCGTCGTCGGGCAGCGCGCTTCCCGTGGTGAAGGTCAGCAAGGGCGGCGCCGATTATATGCATTGGAGCCGCAATGGCGATGCATTGCATTGGGCAATTGGACCTACTCTGTACACAGCGCAAACCAGCACATTCTACCCCAATGGTCCGCTTGCGAAAGACGCAAAGCCCGTCAAGTTTGCGCCACCAAAAGACGGCATCTCGCTTTCGATGACGGTGAAGTCAGACCGTCCAACTGGCCTCGTCGCCTTCACCGGCGCGCGGGTCGTGACCATGGCGGACAAGGATGGCGGGATCATCGACAATGCTGTCATCTTGGTGGAAAATGACCGGATCAAAGCCGTCGGCAAGGCGGGAGACTTCCCGATCCCCGCTGGCGCTAAGACCGTGGATGTTACCGGCAAGACCATCATTCCGGGTCTTGTTGATGCCCACGCCCATGGTCCGCATGGCGTTGATGAAATGACGCCGCAGCAAAACTGGGTGAATATGCTCAACCTCGCCATGGGCATCACCACGCGGCATGATCCATCCAGCAGCGCCGCGACGGTTTTCCCGGCGGTGGAAATGCAGCGCGCGGGCCTTATTGTCGGGCCGCGTTCTTTCTCCACGGGTGAGATTGTGTACGGCGCAAAGGCCGCCGATGTGTATGCCGAAATCAATGGCCTTGATGATGCCCTCGCGCATGTCCGGCGGTTGAAGGCGCAAGGTGCGCACAGCGTCAAAAACTACAACCAGCCGCGCCGTGAACAGCGCCAGCAAGTTGTTGCTGCTGCGCTTCAGGAAAATATGCGTTCGGTGGCGGAAGGCGGTTCGCTGTTCGGCATGGACATGAACCTGATTGCCGATGGCAACACCACCGTTGAGCACAATGTCCCGCTCGACATTTTCTACGGCGACGTGCTTCAGTTCTTCTCCAAATCGAAGGTGGGTTACACCCCGACCCTTGTCGTGACCTATGGCGGCCCAGCCGGTGATCCTTATTGGCGCGCACATACCGATGTGTTCCGTCATCCGTTGATGGCCAAGCATTATCCGCCGACCGAGCTTGCAGCGAACAATGCACGCCGCGAAATCGCGCCTGAGGAAGACTATGTCGACGACAACAGCGCGCGTGAGGCACATAAGCTTGCCAAGCTTGGCGTGCCGGTGGCGATCGGTGCGCATGGCCAGGAAGCGGGAATCGCCGCGCATTGGGAACTCTGGTCGTTCGTGCGCGGTGGCATGTCGCCAATCGAGGCATTGGCTGCAGGCACAATCGAGTCCGCCCGTTCGCTGGGCTATGACAAGGATGTAGGCTCCATCGCCGCAGGCAAGCTTGCCGACCTCGTCGTTCTCGACGCCGACCCAAGCGCGGATATCCGCAATTCGGACAAGGTCGCCAAGGTGATGATCGGTGGCCGTTTATATGATGCGGCCACGCTGAATGAAGAAGTCACCGGCACACGCAAACGCATGCCTTATTATTGGGAATGAGTTCAGTTTGGTGAACGCAATTTTCTGGCCCGGGCAAATAGGCCCGGGCTGGAAAATGGTTCAAACATCGCGTCCGCGCTTTCGGGATCAAACGCGGCTGCCGTCCGGCATGCATCCCAAATCACTTCAGAACAAAAAAGCTGACTCCACATCCATGAAAAATGGAGTATGGAACAAAGCATGAACAAAAAGCCGAATCACATACAGCCGACTCTATCGGCTGGTGCGTTTCCATCTGTGCAAGGCATGTGGAAGCAACACCAGTCGGATGCTGCGCAATCATTGCTGCCTACAGGGGCGCCTTATGTCGACGAACGGCTGCGCGGTGGCATAACGCAGGCAGGGCTGCATGAATTTTTTGGCGGCGTAAAAGCCGACTCGCATGCCGCCGCCGCCTTTGCGCTTTTGCTGGCATGGCGGCTGCCGGAAAGCGACGCCGGTATTTTTTGGATATCGGGGGACAAGGAACGCCAGACATCGGGGCGTCTCTACCCTTATGGGTTATCGGCAATGGGCGGTGACCCCGCGCGCATGTTGCTGGTCCAGACAGCCGATTTGCGCGACGCCTTGCGGGCTGCAGCGGATGCCATCCGGTCGAAAGCCGCCAGCGCGGTCATATTGGAAACGCACGGCAATGCCCGGTTGGTGGATTTGACCTCGACCCGGCGGCTTGCCTTGGCCGCGGCGGAGACAGGGGTGCTCGCCCTGCTGGTGCGCGGGGATGCGGTGCCGATGCCAAGCGCGGCGCGTACACGCTGGCGGATATGTTCTGCGCCCTCTGCGCCATTGCCGGGAAATGCCCCGGGCCTTCCGACTTTTGACATCAGCCTTCTGCGCCATCGCGGTGGCACGGCTCCTTTTGAGGCAAGAGTGACTTGGGATCATGCAACACGAAGCTTTTTTGACACGCCGCTATCTGGCGGTCTTTCTGCCATTGTTACCGACACAGAGACTGGTCCGGAATCGCGGCAGCGCGCCTGATGCGCCTTTTGCCATGGTCGAAAAACAGGGCGGGTCCATGCGGCTGGCGGCATGTGATCCGGCGGCGCATGCGCTTGGCCTGACGGCAGGGATGGCGCTGGCCGACGCCCGCGCCCGCGTGCCCGATCTGGCGGTCTTTGATCATGATCCTACGGCGGACCTTAACTTGCTCGGCTGGCTCGCCGATGGGTGTGAGCGTTATACGCCCGCCTGCATGTTGGACCCGCCGCACGGGCTGCTGCTCGACATTACGGGGTGCGAACATGTGTTTGGTGATGCGGCGCGGCTGGCGAAGGATCTGCAATCGCGGCTGAGCCGTCATGGCCTCACGTGCCGAATTGCCTTTGGATGCACCCCCGACAGCGCGCAGGCCAAGGCGAGATATGCGGCACGCGCCATTTCCGACGTGCCCGTGGAGGCGCTTGATGGCGGTGACAAGGTGCACAAGGCGCTGCGCCGGGCTGGCCTCAGAAGCATTGGCGATCTGGCTATCCGCCCGCGTAAGCCGCTGGCGGCGCGTTTCGGCAAGGCGGTTGTGGTGCGGCTGGCGCGCCTCTTGGAAGAGGAAGACCCGCGCATAACCCCGCGTCGAAGCCTGCCAACCATCCATGTTGCCCAGAATTTTGCCGAACCGATTTCGCGCACCAATGATGTGTTGGCGACCATCGAAATGTTGGCTGGGGACGCGGCACTCCAGTTGCAAGAACGCGGGCAGGGCGGGCGACGGTTCGAGATACGTCTATTCCGCAGCGATGGCCATGTCGCGCGGTTGGCGGTGGATACCGGCACGCCAACGCGCGACGCTGCTCTGCTCATGCGCTTGATACGGGAGCGTATTGACGCGCTGTCCGACCCGTTGGACCCCGGCTTTGGCTATGACCTCATCCGGTTGGAAGTCCCGCTTGCTGAGGTGTTGGCCAATGTTCAGGTTGGGCTGGAAACAAAGATCGACACAGGCGCCGCCGCGGCCGCGCTCATCGACCGGCTAAGCGTTCGGTTGGGGGCAGAGCGTGTGCGGCAATTCCACGCGCGGCAAAGCCACATCCCCGAACGCGCAGCGCTGGAGCGTGCCGCGCAATCTGACGCTTCAAAAGCGGACTGGCCAAAAGCGGACTGGCCAAAGCCTGTGCCGGGCGAACCGGCGATGCGGCCTTTCCGATTGTTCGAAACCCCGCAGCCGATTGAGGTAACCGCCGGATTTCCGGAAGGCGAACCGCGCAGCTTTCGCTGGCGGCGGCACGTGCATCGCGTCGCGCGGGTGGAGGGCCCTGAACGCATAAGCCCGGAATGGTGGCGACATCCGCGCGGCTACGCGCCGGGCAATGGCAGCCTGACGCGGGATTATTACCGTGTTGAGGACAATGAGGGTCGCCGTTTTTGGCTGTTCCGGCGCGGGCTCTATGATGAAATCGAACGACCGCTTTGGTATCTCCACGGCATCTTTGCATGAGCTATGCCGAGCTTGCCTGCACCAGCAGCTATTCGTTCCTGCGCGGCGCATCGCCGCCATCGGATTATGTGGCAGAGGGTATCCGGCGGGGGCTGACCGCCATCGGCATCGCTGATCGCAATACCGTCTCTGGCGTTGTGCGCGCATGGAAAGCGTTGGCCGATGCGCCTGATGAAGCGCGTAGTGCATTGCTGGCGGCCAAGCGGGACGCTGGCGAACCTGAAAAACTGACCGAAGCTGAAGTGGCCGCCTGTGCACCGAATATCCGCTTTCTGGCAGGATCACGGCTGGTGTTTTCGGACGGCACGCCGGACATCATTGCGTACCCCGCCACGCGGCAAGGTTGGGGT
>JAIXYC010000080.1 GCA_027490455.1 Sphingomonadales bacterium | reverse complement strand
GGTGTCATAAGTGTCAACATTGGCGCGGCGGAGGGCACTGGCTACAACGCCATGGACAAATATATGTTGGATGCGTCCAAGCCGGTTTTGGGGCTGCTCGAAAAGGGTACGGTTCGGTCCATCATTCAACGCACGCCCGGCGGCTTTTCCGCCAGTGACGACTTCAACTCGGGCACCTTCCTGATCTTCCTGAAACCATGGGAAGAACGCACCGAGAAGACCGAAGATGTCGTTGCACAGGTCAATAAAATCCTTGCCGATCTGCCTGCTGTGCGCGGTAACGGCGCGGCGCGGTCGTCTATTGGACGTGGCCGGGGTCAGCCGCTGAACTTCGTCATTGCAGGTTCGACTTATGAATCCTTAAGCGTTGCGCGTGACAGGATATTGACGGCTGCGCGGGAAAACCCCGGCATTGTGAACCTCGATTCCGACTATAAAGAGACAAAGCCGCAAATGGAGATTCTGGTCGACACGGCGCGCGCTGGCGATCTGGGTGTTTCGGTTGCTGACGTCAGCCAAGCGCTGCAATCGCTATTGGGGTCACGCCGCGTCTCGACCTATGTGGATCGCGGCGAAGAATATCGCGTGATTGTTCAGGCCGATGCCCAAGACCGCGCAACGGCAGAGAATTTGGCCGCTATCCAGCTGCGGAGCCGCGATGGTTCCTTGGTGTCTTTGGCCAACCTCATCACATATAAAGAAACAGCCGGTGCGCGTGATCTTGGCCGTTATAACAAGCTGCGCGCCATTACGCTGTCGGGCGGATTGGCACCGGGCTATTCAATGGGCGAAGCGCTCGCGTTTCTGGAAGAGCAAGCCGCTGCATCGCCAGAGGTACTCGCCGTCGGCTATCGCGGGGAGAGCCAAGCATTTAAGGAAACCGGCGGATCCATCATCCTCGTGTTTTTCATCACAATCCTGTTGGTCTATCTCGTTCTGGCCGCCCAATTCGAAAGCTTCGTGCACCCTGCAACCATTATCACCACGGTCCCACTGGCCGTCGGCGGCGGCATCATTGGACTTGCGCTGACCGGGATGACGCTCAACCTCTACAGCCAGATTGGTATCGTCATGCTCGTCGGGCTTGCGGCAAAGAACGGCATTCTGATGGTCGAATTTGCCAACCAGCTGCGCGATGAAGGCTTGGAAATTCTGGAATCGATCCAGCAAGCCGCAGCGCGCCGTTTGCGGCCAATTTTGATGACGTCGATCGCGACCGTGTTCGGCGCAATTCCGCTTGCTATTGCCAGTGGCGCAGGCGGCGCAGCACGGGCCTCTATCGGGGTGGTCATTGTCTTCGGTGTAACGCTCGCCACGCTGATTACGCTTGTTCTCATCCCGCTCATTTATGCGCGGCTTGCGAAATATACGCGATCGCCAGAAGCCGTCAGCCGCCGGTTGCAGCAGGAACTCGCTGAGCAGGAAAAAGGCGCAGCCTGAACGCTACCGCAGGGGGCTCCCAATGGGCCCATCCTTTGGCGCTGTGACTTTGTCACTTCTTAACATGTTGGGATTAGATGGCCGCCTGCACACGCGTATCGACTGCAGGACCCCGACATGCACAAAAATATGGTTATCTTCGGCACGCGGCCTGAAGCCATAAAATTATTTTCGGTGGTCAATGCGTTGGCGGGTTACTCTGACATGCGCACTGAAGTGTTGGTGAGCGCACAACACCGGCAGATGCTTGATCAAGTGCTGGCCATCAGCGGCATCGTTCCCAATTATGACCTCAACCTCATGCAGCCCGGCCAGTCGCTTGATGCGCTCACCGCGCGCTTGTTGGCGGCTATTGGTGGCGTGCTCGATAGCGCAAAACCCGACCGTGTGATTGTGCAAGGCGAGACCGCCACCGCAATGGCCGGCGCGCTCGCCGCTTATTATCGCCAAATTCCCGTGAGCCATGTCGAGGCAGGGTTGCGCAGCAACAATATTTACCAGCCATGGCCCGAAGAAGTGAACCGCAAGATTATCGGCGCGATTGCGGATCAGCATTTCGCGCCCACCGCTGTGTCTGCCGAGGCGCTTGCAGCGGAGGCGGTTTCCCCCGAAAACATATTCGTCACCGGCAACACGGTGATTGATGCGCTGCATTGGGTAACGGGCCGCATCGCGCAAAACCAAGCATTGGCGGCAAACCTTGCGCCATATGAAGAAGGGTTCCGGGGCCGCAAGATCATTGGCATCACAACGCACCGGCGGGAGAATTTCGGCGATGGCATGGACAATATCGCAGCGGCCATTCGGGCCATTGCGGCGCGGGACGATGTCGCGTGCATCTTCCCTGTCCACATGAACCCCAACGTCCGCGATGTGATGAACGCCGCTTTGGGTGATTTGCCCAATGTCGCGATGATTGAACCGCTGGACTATCCCAACTTCGCTCACTTGCTGTCGATATCGCACATCATGTTAACCGATAGCGGCGGCGTTCAAGAAGAAGCACCCGCCCTTGGAAAGCCAGTGCTGGTGATGCGTGACACCACCGAGCGTCCCGAAGGCGTCACAGCGGGCACCGCGAAGCTGATCGGCACCGATAAAGACCGCATCATTTCGGAAATTTGCACGCTGTAGGACGATGATGCCGCTTATGCAGCGATGGCCCGCGCGCACAACCCATTTGGGGATGGTCACGCCAGCCAGCGCATAGCGGCGATCATCGATCATGCCCGTCGTCGAGAAGCCTGACATATGCGCGGTCGGCTGAACATGCCGACGCAAGACTTGTTCCTGTCATGATAAAGTCATAAGGCGCGAGCAATCGGCATTGGCATCCAAAAGGGAATCGTAATGAAAATCGCAATGATCGGTTCGGGCTATGTTGGCCTTGTATCTGGCGCATGTTTTGCAGATTTCGGGCATGAAGTTGTCTGCGTCGACAAGGATGAGGGCAAGATAGCGCGGCTGAACACCAATATCATGCCGATTTACGAACCGGGACTTGATGCGCTGGTCAAAACCAACGTCGATGCCGGCCGTTTGAGCTTTTCAACTGATGTTATGCAATCGGTCAAAGGGTGCGGCGCGATCTTCATCGCCGTTGGCACACCGTCACGCCGCGGTGATGGCCATGCGGACTTGAGCTATGTCTACGCCGCAGCCGAAGAGCTGGCGCGCGCAATTGATCCGGGCACGGTTGTTGTGACGAAATCCACTGTTCCCGTAGGCACAGGCGACGAGGTTGAGCGCATCATTCGGCAAACCAGCCCTGAGCTTGAATTTGCCGTTGTTTCGAACCCGGAATTCCTGCGCGAAGGCGCGGCCATTGGCGATTTCAAACGCCCCGACCGCATTGTCGTGGGCAGCGATGTTGAATGGGCTCGCGATGTTATGCGTGCAATTTACCGCCCGTTATTCCTGAATGAATCGCCCTTGCTGTTCACGAGCCGCCGTTCGTCAGAGCTGATTAAATATGCCGCAAACGCGTTTCTCGCGACCAAGATCACCTTCATCAACGAAATGGCTGATCTGTGTGAAAAACTGGGTGCCGATGTGCAAGACGTATCGCGCGGCATTGGTTTGGATAACCGCATTGGACCAAAGTTCCTGCATGCAGGACCGGGCTATGGCGGCAGCTGCTTTCCAAAAGACACGCTGGCCTTGCTCAAGACCGCACAGGACAATGAAACGCCCGTTCGCGTGGTGGAAGCCGTCGTTCAGGCCAATGACCTTCGAAAGCGTGCCATGGGCCGCAAGATCATCAACGCCTTGGGCGGTGACGTGCGTGGCATGAAAATCGGGTTGCTTGGCCTGACGTTCAAACCCAATACCGACGACATGCGTGATGCTCCGTCGATTGCGATTGTCCAGACGTTGCTGGACGCCGGCGCCATCGTGCACGCCCATGATCCCGAAGGCATGGAAGAAGCCGCCAAAATCTTGCCCGACGTGGTAATGACCGACAGCGCTTACAGCGCAGCGCAAGACGCGCACGCGGTTGCCTTGGTGACCGAATGGGACGCCTATCGTGCGTTGGACCTCAAAAAGCTGCATGCCGCGATGGCAGGCGACGTTCTGGTCGACCTGCGCAACATCTATCGCGTAGAAGAAGCACAGGCCGCAGGGTTCAATTATGTCAGCGTTGGCCGCTAAGCCAACCGACTTAATTTACCTGCCGGTCATACCCCGCCCAATAAGGTGCACGTAAATCCTTGCGCAAAATCTTGCCCGAT
>JAIXYC010000030.1 GCA_027490455.1 Sphingomonadales bacterium | reverse complement strand
TGGAATCATAATCCATAGGTCGGGGGTTCAAGTCCCTCCTTCGCTACCATCCTCCCAAACATGTGATTGGCCAGACGGTGTCATGAGCTGTTGCCCGCCGCCCGTGCGAGGGCTAAGCTCGCGTCATGAAGGACTGCTCCCAATGCGTTGTGCGTAATCGTGCAATTTGCGCCGGCCTCGAACCCGATGAACTTGATGCGTTGGGTCAGCTTGGCCGCAAGCAGCGCGTGACAAAAGGACAGACGGTTGTTTGGGAAGGCGATGATTCGGTTGTGGTCGCCAACGTCATCGAAGGCGTCCTGAAAGTCTCCATGAGCATTTCGGATGGGCGCGAACAGATTGTCGGCCTTGTCTTCGCCTCTGATTTTATCGGCCGCCCCTTTGGTCAGCAAAGCCCGTATAGCGTCACTGCGCTCACCGATGCAGAATTATGCATATTTTCCCGGTCGACGTTCGATAGCTTCGCACGGCAGCATCCGGAATTGGACCATAAGCTGCTGCGCCGGACGTTGACTGAACTTGACCGCGCTCATGAATGGATGTTGCTGCTGGGGAAGAAGACCGCAACTGAACGCATTGCGACCTTGCTGCTGGAAATGTCCGCGCGTCTTGGTGAGACTGGCTGTTCGGCGGACAAAAGTGCGCTGGATAGGTTCGAATTGCCACTCGGTCGCCAACAGATGGGCGATGTTCTTGGCTTAACGATTGAAACGGTCAGCCGGCAATTATCGCTGTTAAAAGCCTACGGTGTCATCAACTTGCCAGACCGCCGGACGGTGGCCATTCAAGACCGTACGCGCCTTCAGGATTTATCTGCAGGGCCGCCGACAAGCACAAAATGACGGTCGCAATAGCCGCAATCGACATAGCCTTTTTCATCAATCTGAAGCCAGACGCGGGGGTGCCCCAATGCAGCAGGGATATCGCCGCTGCCGTCGCAAGCAACGCGCGGTTCACGGACTCGGATGGTTTCTGGATTGTTGTTCATGCGCGGCGCGTAGCAAAACCGCTGCGGGGCTGCAACGGGTCAGAAATAATTGAGCGTGATCGACCAGTTTCCGGAATTCACGCCGGGTGCTTGGTTTGCGGCAACGTCAAGCGTGCCACTGCACACATAGCCGCATCGACGCATTGCGTGCATTTCATGGTACGCCCGCAATCTGTCACTTCCCGTGATTGCTTAGAAGGGCCGCGTTCGCTATCGCATGCTTATGTCTGAACAAGCGATCTCTATAAAAAATCTCTCCAAAAAATATGCCGGCGGCAAACAGGCGCTGAGCGATGTCAGTTTTGACGTCGCGCAGGGATCTATTTTCGGGCTTCTGGGGCCGAATGGTGCGGGTAAATCCACGCTGATCAACATATTGGCGGGGATGGTGATGAAAAGCTCGGGCTCCGCATCGATCTGGGGCTTTGATATCGATGCCAACCCACGCAATGCCAAGGCATCGATCGGTATTGTCCCGCAGGAAATCATGTTCGATCCCTTCTTCACGCCCAAGGAAGCGCTTGAATTGCAGGCGGGCCTATATGGCGTGCCCAAGTCCAAGCGGCGGACGATGGAACTGCTGAAAGCTGTCCATTTAGAGGACAAGGCGGATGCCTATGCCCGGACATTGTCGGGCGGTATGAAAAGGCGTTTGCTGGTGGCCAAAGCCATGGTTCACGCGCCGCCGGTTATCGTTCTTGATGAGCCCACGGCTGGTGTCGATATCGAGCTGCGTCAGCAATTGTGGGATTATGTGCTTGAACTGAACAAGCAGGGCGTGACCGTGGTGTTGACCACCCACTATCTCGAAGAAGCCGAACAATTGTGTGACCGCATCGCCATCATCAACCATGGGCAGTTGATCGCCAACAAGCCAACGCGCGAGCTGGTCGGCATGGCCCGGGAAAAGGCCGTTGTTCTGACGCTGGATCGCGACGTTACCATTGCGCCAACCCATGAGGCATTTGAAAAATCCGAATTGGTGAATGAGCGCACAATCGAGATTACCTATAACAAGGATCGCATGAACGCGGGCGAGGTGTTGACGACCATTCAGGGACTGGGCCTTGGGATATTGGACGTGACAACCAAGGAAGCCGACCTTGAAGACGTTTTCCTGCGCCTCACAAGCAGTGCATAAATGGACGTCGATGTCCTCATTATCGGATCGGGTGCGGCGGGATTAACCGCTGCGCTGCAGCTCGCGACAAGCCGAAAAGTCGCCGTCTTGGCAAAGGGCGCAATATCCGATGGCGCGACAGCCTGGGCGCAGGGGGGCATCGCCGCGGTGCTTGAGCCCGGGGATAATTTTGAAAGCCACATCGAAGATACCATGGTCGCAGGGGCCGGGCTGAATAACCGTGCGACCGTCGAATTTGTTGTCGAAAATGCGCCGGTCGCCATCGAGCGGCTGGCAAAGCTGGGCGTGCCGTTTAATCTTGAGGGCAATGACTGGCATCTGACGCGTGAGGGCGGCCACAGCCACCGCCGCATCGTCCATGTCGATGACGCCACCGGATGGGCGGTGCAGCAGGCATTGGAGGCCGCCGCGAGAGCGCACCCCAATATCGTGCTGGTGCCCGATATGGTCGCCGTTGATTTGATATCGGGCCGCCATCAAGAACGGTTTTCGACATCAGGACGCGTCCATGGCGTCTATGCGCTCAACCGCACGACTGGGCGGGTGGAAGTTTTTACCGCGCGGGCGACGATCTTGGCCAGCGGAGGCGCCGGACGGACCTATCTTTACTCCACGGCGCCACGCGGGGCGACGGGCGATGGAATTGCCATGGCATGGCGCGCTGGCTGCCGCGTA
>JAIXYC010000048.1 GCA_027490455.1 Sphingomonadales bacterium | reverse complement strand
TTCCCGGTGTGCGTTACCACGTGCTTCGCGGCGTACTCGATACGCAGGGTGTCAAGGACCGCAAGCAATCGCGTTCCAAATATGGTGCAAAGCGTCCGAAGTAATTCGAACGTTACCATTGGCTGGCCGATTGGCGCGCAACTGCGCTGCCACTGGTCCCATGAGATAAAGGAAATAAAATATGTCACGTCGTCGTCGTCCCGAAAAGCGCATCATTCTTCCCGATCCCAAGTTCGGTGATATCGTGCTTTCGAAGTTCATGAACAACCTGATGCTTGACGGTAAGAAGTCAGCAGCAGAGCGTATCGTTTATGGTGCATTGGAAACTGTTGAAGCCCGCGCCAAGAAAGATCCTATCCAAACCTTCCATGAAGCGCTGGATAACGTAAAGCCAGGCATCGAAGTCCGCAGCCGCCGCGTTGGTGGTGCGACTTATCAGGTTCCTTGCGAAGTGCGCCCAGAGCGCGCGCAGGCACTTGCGATCCGTTGGTTGATCGGCGCTGCGCGTAACCGCAGCGAAACCACCATGGCTGCCCGTTTGTCGGGTGAGTTGATGGATGCCGCATCAAACCGTGGCAACGCTGTCAAAAAACGTGAAGATACGCACCGTATGGCGGAAGCCAACCGGGCGTTCGCGCACTATCGTTGGTAACAGCGGGCGTACGAAAGCACAGTTGGTAAACCCCATCGGGCCACTTCGGTGGCCCACACTTCGGAGTAAAGCATATGGCACGCAGCCATCCACTCAATATGTATCGCAACATCGGGATCATGGCGCATATCGACGCCGGTAAAACCACGACCACCGAGCGCATCCTTTTCTACACCGGCAAGTCTTATAAAATCGGCGAAGTTCATGATGGCGCCGCCACCATGGATTGGATGGAGCAAGAGCAAGAGCGTGGCATCACGATCACCTCGGCTGCAACGACCTGCTTCTGGAACGACCACCGCATCAACATCATTGATACGCCAGGCCACGTTGACTTCACGATTGAAGTTGAACGTTCGCTGCGCGTTCTCGATGGCGCGGTCGCCTGCTTCGACGGCGTTGCCGGCGTTGAGCCACAGTCCGAAACCGTATGGCGTCAGGCCGATAAGTACGGCGTTCCACGCATGTGCTTCATCAACAAGCTCGACCGTACCGGCGCGAACTTCAAATATTGCGTTCAATCGATCATCGATCGTCTGGGCGCAAAGCCAGCCGTTCTGTACATTCCAATCGGTTTGGAAGCAGACCTTAAGGGTCTCGTCGACCTCGTGCACAACCGTGCGATCATCTGGAAAGACGAATCGCTTGGTGCGGACTTCTTCTACGAAGATATCCCTGCTGACTTGGCTGACGAAGCTGCGAAGTATCGCAGCGAGTTGATCGAGCTTGCTGTTGAGCAAGACGATGTCGCCATGGAAGCATATCTTGAAGGCAATGAGCCTGACGTCGCAACGCTGAAGGCGCTGATCCGCAAAGGCACGTTGAACCAGTCGTTCGTTCCTGTCTGCTGTGGCTCGGCGTTCAAGAACAAGGGCGTTCAGCCTTTGCTCGACGCCGTTGTCGATTATTTGCCTTCGCCGCTAGATATTGCTGATGTTCAGGGCGTCCACATGGACACGCTTGAGCCAGACAGCCGTCCGGCAACTGACGATGCGCCGTTCTCGGCACTCGCGTTCAAGGTCATGAACGATCCATTCGTTGGTTCGCTCACCTTCATCCGCATCTATTCGGGTAGCCTTGTTAAGGGCACGTACCTGAACTCGGTGAAGGACAAGAAGGAAAAGGTCGGGCGTATGCTCGAAATGCACGCCAACGAACGTAAGGACGTTGATGAAGCATTCGCAGGCGACATCATCGCGCTTGCCGGTATGAAGGAAACAACAACCGGTGACACTTTGTGCGCCGAACGTTTCCCGATCATTCTGGAGCGTATGGAGTTCCCTGAGCCCGTT
Source organism: Sphingomonadales bacterium (assembly GCA_027490455.1). Lineage (GTDB taxonomy): Bacteria > Pseudomonadota > Alphaproteobacteria > Sphingomonadales > Sphingomonadaceae > Sphingorhabdus_B. The sequence continues at coordinate 1,014 of JAIXYC010000048.1, read as the reverse complement.
ATCGAGCTTTCGGTTGAACCAAAGACCAAGGCTGACCAAGAAAAGATGGGCATCGCGCTCAATCGTCTGTCGGCTGAAGATCCATCGTTCCGCGTTTCGACCGATCACGAATCGGGCCAGACGATCATTAAGGGCATGGGTGAGCTTCACCTCGACATCATCGTCGATCGTATGCGTCGTGAATTCAAGGTTGAAGCAAATGTCGGCGCGCCGCAGGTTGCTTACCGCGAATATCTCGCTCGTGAAGTTGACGTTGATTACACCCACAAGAAGCAGTCGGGTGGTTCAGGTCAGTTCGGCCGTATCAAGTTCACGGTAAAGCCGGGCGAGCGTGGCACGGGCATCATCTTCAAGGATGAAGTTAAGGGCGGTAACATTCCGAAGGAATATATTCCATCGGTTGAAAAGGGCATGCGCGAAACCGCAGAGTCCGGATCGCTTATCGGCTTCCCAATCATCGATTTCGAAATCACGCTGTATGACGGCGCATATCATGACGTCGACTCGTCGGCGCTGGCATTCGAAATCGCTGGCCGTGCAGGCATGCGTGAAGCTGCGCAAAAAGCCGGCATCAAACTGCTTGAACCAATCATGAAGGTCGAAGTTGTATCTCCTGAGGAATATCTGGGCGATGTGATCGGCGACATGAACTCACGTCGTGGTCAAATTCAGGGCACTGACAGCCGCGGTAATGCGCAGGTTGTTGAGTCCATGGTGCCTTTGGCCAACATGTTCGGCTATGTGAACCAGCTCCGCTCGTTCACGCAAGGACGTGCAAACTACTCGATGTTCTTCAATCATTATGATGAGGTGCCGTCGAACGTTGCAGCCGAAATCAAGGAGAAGCTTGCCTGATAGGCAAAAGCCGACTAATGGCGGCGCCTGATTCAGACGGCGTCGTCCCACCTGATCAAAATATTACCTAATCGAAAGAAGGTTTGAGAAAATGGCAAAAGCTAAATTTGAGCGGACGAAACCGCATTGCAACATTGGTACCATCGGTCACGTTGACCA
>JAIXYC010000019.1 GCA_027490455.1 Sphingomonadales bacterium | reverse complement strand
TGGGTGGACGAGCTCTTAGGCGGTTAAGCCGCTGCAGCTGGAGCAGGCCGGGTCTTTCGGCAATTTGATCGACCGCATCGATGGCGTTAGTCCGTCGAACAGGTGCAGCTTGCCCTGCTGTGGCTCTCCAAAGCTCGTCAGCGTGCGTATCGCCTCCATCGCCGCGAAGCTGCCCATAAGCCCGCACATCGCGCCCAGAACGCCTTGTGTGACGCAATCGTCGCAATCATCGGGGTCGTGGGCATCGCCGACGAAACAGCGATAGCATGGCGCGTCTGCCTGCCATCCGGTGAATGTGCCAATCTGTCCGTGAAACTGCCCAATCGCGGCGCTGACCAAGGGTACTTTGGCCGCAAGGCACAGGTCATTGACGATCAAGCGCGTGGTGAAATTGTCGCTGCCATCGATCACAACATCGACGCCCGCCAGTATGTCGGCGCTGGTGTCTTTGCCAATCCGCTGGGCGATCGCGTTGAAGGTGATATCGGGGTTTAGCCGCGCCGCTGCCGCGCCAGCCGCATCCACCTTGGCTGTGCCGATATCACGGTCGCTGTACAAAATCTGACGCTGGAGATTGGACAGGGCGACCGTGTCATCATCGACAACGCTGATGGTTCCGACGCCCGCTGCCGCGAGATACTGAATCGCCGGACATCCAATGCCGCCCGCGCCAATGAGCAGGACATGGCTCGACAGTAATTTGCTTTGACCCGCGCCGCCAATATCCCGCAACACAATGTGGCGGGCATAACGGTCCAGCTGTTGATCGTTCAGCGTCATACGCCTGTTGAGCCGAAACCCCCAGCGCCGCGCGCGGTTTCGTCAAGGTCATCCACCTCGACCAAGTGGCCGTGGGTAACAGGTGCCACCACAATCTGCGCAATCCGGTCGCCTTTGTTGATCATGAAATCATCTTCGCCCAAATTGGCCAAAATGACCTTCACTTCGCCGCGATAATCGCTGTCGATGGTTCCGGGTGTGTTAAGGCAGGTAATCCCGTTTTTCAGCGCAAGGCCCGAACGCGGGCGCACCTGCACTTCATATCCGTCGGGGATAGCAAAGGCGAAGCCTGTTGCGACCGCATGGCGCTTGCCCGCGCGCAGGTTCAGGCTTTCGGCGGCGCAAATGTCCATGCCAGCCGCGCCTGATGTCGCATAAGCGGGCAAAGCCAAGCCTGCGCCATGGTTCAGGCGCTTGACGCGTACTTCAACTTTTTGCGAGCTCATCGGCGACCTTCTCCATCAATTTTCGTGCGATAACGTCCTTGGGGCTTTCCAGCCAGCTATCAACGCCTGCCTTCGTTACGATGTGAAAGGCGTTGTTCTCACCACCCATGACATCGCCTGACACATCATTGGCGACAATCCAGTCGCAGCCTTTCTTCGCAAGCTTGGCTTGCGCATGGGCAATGATATTTTCGGTTTCTGCGGCAAAGCCGACCACAAGCTTCGGACGTTGTTTGTGCATGGCCAGGCTTGCAAGGATGTCCGGGTTTTCGGTCAATGCGAGCGGCGGAATGGCATGGCCATCTTTCTTGATCTTCTGGTCCGGCGCTTGTGCGGCGCGCCAGTCGGCGACAGCGGCAACCATGATTGCGGCGTCGACGGGCAGGGCTTTCTCAACCTCGGCCTGCATCTCCAGCGCGGTTTCGATATCAATGCGCAAGACACCGGGCGGCGTTGGCAGATGCACGGGGCCAGCTATCAGGGTGACCTCCGCCCCCAAATCAGCCGCTGCCGCCGCAATGGCAAAACCTTGACGCCCCGACGAGCGATTGGCGATGTAGCGCACGGGATCGATCGCCTCATGCGTTGGTCCAGCGGTCACAAGAACGCGTTTGCCAAACAACGGACGATGATCGACATCGGCAAAATCGGGTTGCGCGGTAAGCGGCGTCGCGCTTGGCATCGTGGTCGGTGAACGACCCGACGCCAGTTGCGTATTGAAGGGCACGCCCAGCATGCTGCAAATCTGTTCGGCAACGGCGGGCGGTTCGGGCAGGCGGCCGGGGCCGAATTCGCCGCAGGCCATTGCGCCTTCATCCGGGTTCATGATGTGCACGCCATCGGCGCGCAGCTGCGCCAAGTTGCGCTGTGTCGCGGGGTGGTTCCACATGCGGACATTCATCGCCGGAACCGCCAGAACGGGCTTGTCCGTTGCGAGCAAAATGGTGGTCGCCAAATCATCAGCAATGCCCGCGGCCATCTTGGCAAGGATATTGGCAGTGGCGGGACAAATCACCACAAGGTCGGCCTGACGGCTGAGCTGAATATGCCCGATTTCACGTTCTTCCTTCAGGTCGAACATGTCGCCATATACTTGGTCTTCGGTCATGACGCCCATCGAAAGCGGCGTGACAAACTCAGCCGCGCTTTTCGTCATCACCGCGCGTACGGCAACGCCCTGACGCTTCAGCAAGCGCACAAGCTCAAGCGCTTTGTAAGCAGCGATGCCGCCGCTAACGATCAAGAGGACGCGTTTTTCAATCATCAGCTTAATCCTGCTGCCCACATGCCCGCGGCGCCAATGGCGCCTGCGACTATGGCCACCATGAAATAGCGCCAGCCGTTGCTTTTGCCATTACGTTCCCAAATTAGCTGTACGGGCGGAAGCGGGGGTGGTTCCGGCGCGCCGCCTTTGCGGGGAAGTTGTTCGTCCAGGCGGCGAATGAGGTCGGGTATCATCTGCAAGGTTTCGGCTTGCTTGCGAATACCGTCGGCGAGCATGGCTTCGGGGCCAAGCTCTCCACGAATCCATTCGCGCACATAGGGTGCAGCGACATCCCACATGTTGATGCTTGGGTTCAGTGAGGTCGCAATGCCTTCGACCATGACCATCGTCTTTTGCAGCAACAACAAATGCGGCTGCGTCTGCATGTCAAAGTCGCGGGTGATGGCGAACAGGCTGTCGAGCATTTGCCCGACCGACAATTCGCTCACGGGTTTGCCGCGTGTCGGTTCGCCCACAGCGCGCAGCGCGGTCGCGAATTCATCGACATTATGGTAGCTCGGCACATATTGCGCTTCGAAATGGATTTCGGCGACGCGCTTATAATTGCCGGTGGTCAATCCGTAGAGAATTTCCGCAAGCCAAAAACGCGCCTGCCGGTTGATGCGGCCCATGATGCCGAAATCGATGGCGACAATCGTGCCATCTGCGCGAACGAACAAATTGCCCTGATGCATGTCGGCGTGGAAGAAGCCTTCCGAAATCGCCTGCCGTAAAAATGTCAGCACGAGCTTCTCGGCCATTTTGTTCAGATCGTGGCCAGCGGCTTTTAGTGCGTCGATGTCAGCAATCTTAACGCCATCGACCCATTCAAGCGTGAGTACGCGGCCAGATGTCCGGTCCCAGTCAATGGCAGGGATCGTATAGCCGTCCACGGCGACCATGGCATCTTTCAGCTCTGACGCGCTCGCGGCTTCGCGGCGTAAATCGAGCTCGCGCAATGTCCAGCGTTTCAGGTTTGCAATGACAAGCTGCGGTCGCAAGCGCGCAGCTTCGCCGCCCAATGCTTCCAGATGTGCCGCGGCCCATTCATAAGTTTCGATATCGCGGGCAAATTGTTCGCGAATACCCGGACGAAGGACTTTGACAGCGACGTCCCTGCCTTCGGTAGTCCTTGCACGGTGCACCTGCGCGATGGACGCTGCGCCTACGGGGACCGGGTCGATATATTCAAACAGCTCTGCAGCGGGTTTATTCAAGCTGCTGTCGATCTGTGCGTACACAAGATCGAACGGCGCTGGTGGTAGCTGATCCTGAAGCGACAGCAGATTGCGCGCCGCTTCCTCACCGATAATGTCAGGACGGGTGGCCAGCGTTTGCCCAAGCTTGATGGCCGCAGGGCCAATGGCGCGAAAGGCGCCGGCATAATCGGGCGCATTGCGCTGACGCGTCCCGATGCGGGCGATACGGCACAGCCGCTTCACTTGCGGCGGCGTGTTCCGGTCAGCTTCGATGCCGCGCAGCGCGCCGTGCCGCGCAAGAATGCGGCCCCATTTGAGCAAGCGGAAAATATGGGTTGCGGGACGTGTCATTGGCGCGGAAGTTAAACCTTCCAGCCGCTATGAATGGCTACTAGTCCGCCCAAAATGGGTTCTACCTTCGTTTGTACAAAGCCTGCTTCGCCAATCATGCGCCTAAAGTTTTGCATGTCGGGGAAGCGGCGGATCGATTCGACTAGGTATCGATAGCTGTCCTCATCACCCGCAATGGCTTTGCCGAGCTTAGGGACAAGCTTGTCCGAATAGACGTCATAAATTTGCGCAAGACCAGGCCATTCAACGGTCGAAAATTCGAGGCAGAAGAAGCGGCCACCATAACGCAGCACGCGATGTGCCTCACGCAGTGCCTTTGGAATGTCGGTGACGTTGCGGATGCCAAAGGCAATTGTGTAGGCATCAAAATGCGCATCGGGAAAGCTGAGTGTTTCGGCATTTTGCGGCGACCAGATCAGGCTGTCGATCCCGCGCTTCATCGCGCGCTCCATACCGACGTCCAACATGTCTTCATTAATGTCGGATACGGTGACCTGCGCGCCGGATTTTTCCATGCGGAACGCGATGTCGCCCGTTCCGCCCGCCATATCGAGGATATCTTCGCCCTCGCGCGGCTTTACACGGCGGACAAAGGTGTCTTTCCACAACCGGTGCATGCCGCCGGACATCGCATCATTCATGATGTCATATTTGCGCGCGACATTCGAAAAGACGCCGCCTACGCGTTTTGTCTTTTCTTCAGGGCTAACCTGTTCATAGCCAAAGGATAC
>JAIXYC010000147.1 GCA_027490455.1 Sphingomonadales bacterium | reverse complement strand
TGAAATCTGTGTGAAACTGATATGGTCGGACAGCGCCATTTCGACGATTTCGCTGAGTGCCGCGGGTGATAATTCTACCGCCATGCGTTCAGAGCCCGAACAGATTCTGCCAGCGCGGGTCCGACTTTGCGACCTTGACCAGAAACGAACAGGTCGGCCGCGCTTTAACGCCCATGGCTTCGATCTGTTCAAACACACCCGTGGCCAGCCGTCCCCCCGCGCCCGTCCCGCGCAAGGCGGATGGCACTTCGGCGTGCGGCAATATCATGACGTCGCCGTCCCAGCGGATTGTGACATAGGCATCGCCCGCGTCCGTCGGCATGTTGAATCGGTTGCGTTCGGGTTCGTAGGTGATGGTCACGGCTGTGTAAGCCTTATTCCCACTCAATGGTTCCCGGTGGTTTTGATGTATAATCATAAACCACGCGGTTGATGCCTTTGACTTCGTTGATGATGCGCGTCGAAACACGTCTGAGGAAGGCGCTTTCGAACGGGTAGATGTCGGCGGTCATGCCGTCGGTCGACGTCACCGCGCGCAAGGCGCAGACATTGTCATAGGTCCGGCCATCGCCCATCACGCCGACGGTGCGCACGGGCAAGAGCACGGCAAAGGCCTGCCAAATCGCGTCATATAGGCCTGCGTTGCGGATTTCTTCGAGATAGACGGCGTCCGCCTTGCGCAACACGTCGCACCGTTCCTTGGTGACTTCGCCGGGAATGCGGATCGCGAGGCCGGGGCCAGGGAAGGGGTGGCGGCCGACAAATTGGTCATTCAGGCCCAATTCGCGGCCCAAGGCGCGCACTTCGTCCTTGAACAATTCGCGCAATGGTTCGACTAGTTGCATGTTCATCCGTGCGGGCAGGCCGCCGACATTATGGTGGCTTTTGATCGTGACCGAAGGCCCGCCGGTGAAGCTGACGCTTTCAATCACGTCGGGGTAGAGCGTGCCTTGCGCCAAGAAATCAGCGCCGCCGATTTTCTTCGCTTCTTCCTCAAACACATTGATGAATTCGCCGCCGATGAATTTGCGTTTCTTTTCGGGGTCAGTGACGCCCGCCAATCCCGCCATGAAGCGTTCTTCGGCGTCCACCACGACGAGCGGGATATTATAATGGTCACGGAACAAGGTTTCGACCTGTTCACGTTCATTCATGCGCAGCAGGCCGTGGTCGACAAAGACGCAGGTGAGCTGCGCGCCAATCGCTTCGTGAATGAGGATGGCCGCAACCGAGCTGTCGACGCCGCCCGAAAGCCCGCAAATGACGCGGCCCGAACCAACCTGCGCGCGGATTTCGGCAATCTTCGTTGCGCGGAATTCCGCCATCGTCCAATCGCCGGCAAGACCGCAGATTTTGTGCACGAAGTTGGAGATTAATTTCGCGCCATCGGGGGTGTGCACGACTTCGGGGTGAAACTGGATGCCATAATATTGCCGCGCTTCGTCGGCGATGAAGGCATAGGGCGCGCCATCGCTGGTGGCGACAACTTCAAAGCCGGGGGCAAGGCTGGTGACCTTGTCGCCATGGCTCATCCACACCTGATGCTTGTCGCCGGTCGCCCATAATCCGTCAAACAAAGCGCAGGGTTTTTCGACCTCAATAAAGGCACGGCCAAATTCGCCGCCGTCGCCTTCGCTCACATGGCCGCCCAGCTGCATCATCATGGTTTGTTGGCCATAGCAGATGCCAAGGATGGGCAGGCCGCTGTCGAACACACATTGCGGTGCACGCGGCGAATCGGCTTTGGTCGTCGATGCCGGCCCGCCCGACAATATGATGCCCTTGGGCTTCATGCGTGCAAATGCGGCTTCGGCGGAGTTGAACGGCGCGATTTCCGAATAGACCCCGGCCTCGCGCACACGGCGCGCAATCAATTGAGTCACTTGTGACCCGAAATCGATGATCAGGATGGAATCGGAAGGGTGGGCGTGTGTTTTGGATTCAGGCATGGCCAGCCGATAGTGATTGCCGCCGCCGCTGTCCAGTTGCGCCGATGACTTTGCCCTTTGCCCTGACGTGTTTCGGTGCGCTATAGCGTCGGCGTGACCAAACCAGACAGCAAACGCGCAGATATCATCCAGCGATTGACCGCCTATGTCCTTGCGCAAGGGCTTTCGGCGTCGAGCCTGCGTCCGTTGGCCAAGGCCGCGGGCACCAGCGACCGGATGCTGCTCTATTATTTCAAGGATAAGGCAGAAATCATCACCGCGGTGTTGGAACAGATTTCGGCGCAGCTGGTGGAGATGGTCGGTGCGCACACCGCCGCCGAACCATTGCCCGTGGACGCGTTGCGCCGCAAATTGGCGGGCATTGTCTTTGAAGACGCGTTGTGGCCCTATATGCGGATCTGGCTTGATGTTGCCGCACGCGCGGCGATGGGCGACCCGTTTTACCGCGCGGTGGGGGAACAGATTGGTCGCGGATTCCTCGAATGGGGCAAGGCGCAGCTGCAGTCGGACAGTGAAGCGCAGCGCGACATTGATGCCGCGCGGCTTCTGGTCAGCATCGAAGGGATGCTGTTCCTGAAAAGCATTGGCCTTGACGATATAAACGCCAAGGCACTTTAGCGCGCGCGTGCTGCCCGCTTTGGTCCGAGCAACATGGCGGCAACATCACCCTTGGTCCGATAGCTATGGATCAGCAGATAGCCTGCCAAAAACGGCGCACCAAGATTAAAGGCCGCAAATCCCAAAGCGAGCCCGGCCACGGTAAATTCGTGCCGCCATGCGACCCAGAATCCGGAAAAGATCAGAAAGAATAAAAAGTCGAGATTGAACTGCCCGGGCCACGCCATTTCGGCAATGTCACCGAAAAATATCGGATACAGCCCCATGCCATGATTGGCGATGGTGACGCTGGTATAAGCGCCGACGATGGCAATGACGGCAACGAGGAAAAGGCGAAACAAGGTCATGACAAACTCCCCATAAAGTGTGGGAACTTGATACCAAAATGTAGCGACTGCTACAATATCTATTTTAGTCCGTCAGTTCGACCCAAGTCGGCGCGTGGTCGCTGGCCTTTTCTCGGCCGCGATGCTCCTTATCCACGCCGCAGGATGTCAAGCGGTCGGCGACAACGGGGCTCAGCAACAGATGGTCGATGCGAAAGCCATGGTCGCGTTGCCATGCGCCGGCCTGAAAATCCCAAAATGTCCAAATGCCGCCTTGCGGATAATGCGTCGCCAGCGCGTCGGTCCAGCCTTGGCCCAATAAAGCGCGATAGGCCGCAATGCTTTCCGGCTGGCGCAAGGCATCGTCCAACATCGCTGCTGGCGCCCAGATATCATGCGTGTGCGGAATGACATTATAGTCGCCCGCCAGAACCGCAGGGATTTCCGCCGCCAACAATGCGGCGGCGCGGTCGTACAAGCGTTTCATCCACGCCAGCTTATAGTCGAATTTCGGCCCGGGCAGCGGATTGCCATTGGGCAGATAAATGCTCGCAACGCGTATGCCGAAAACATCCGCCTCCAGATAACGGGCATGTTCGTCTTCGGGATCGCCGGGCAAGGTGCGCTGCGCTTCGACAGGCTGTGCGCCCTTGGCAAGGATAGCCACGCCGTTGAACGATTTCTGCCCGTGCCAGATCGCGCCATAGCCCGCGCGTTCAAATTCTTCGACGGGAAAGCCCTCGTCCTGCGACTTGACCTCTTGCAGGCAGGCAATGTCGGGTTGGGTTTCTTCCAGCCACTCGAGCAGCCGGGGAAGGCGCGCTTTGACGCCGTTGATGTTGTAAGTCGCAATACGCATGCGCGCGACCCTAGCCGCGCATGGCTATGGCATCAAACCGAAAAGCTGGAGCCGCAGCCACAACCGGCCTGCGCCTGAGGATTGGTCACCTTGAAGCTTTTGCCGCCAAGCGATTCGACGAAATCGACCGCAGCGCCACGCACCAGATCAAGGCTGACGGGATCGACGACCAAAGATGCGCCTTCGCCTTGCGCGGTGATGTCATCCGCCTCAACGCTGTCGGCGAGGCCGAAACGATATTGAAAGCCCGAGCAGCCGCCACCTTCAACCGACAACCGCAGCACCGGATCCTTTCCAAGCTTGGTTGCAATCTCGGCCACGCGGCGCGCGGCATTGGCGGTCATGGAGATGACTTCAGTTTCGCTCATATCGGATATGTAGGCCATGCAGCAGTTAAAGAAAAGGGGCGGCGCAGTATCCCACGCCAGCCCCCAAGATTACACCCTCTCCCAAAGGTGATGCGTTTTGGCCTGTCTGCTTACTCGCCTTCAGCAGGGCCACCGATAGCCGTGCTATCAACAGTTTTTGCAGCAAGCAAGATTTTTGCGCCACTTGGGTCAGATTTCATGGGCGACAGAAATGCCGTTGGGTTGATCGCTTCACCGGCAATGCGCACTTCATAATGCAGGTGGCTTCCGGTCGAGCGGCCAGTTGAGCCCATATAGCCCAGAATGTCGCCCTTGCGGATACGCTGGCCTGGCGCAACATTCATCGCCGACAAATGGCCGTAACGTGTCTGCACCGCGCTGCCGTGGTTGATTTCTACGAACTTGCCATAACCGCCAACCCATTCCGCGCGGCCGACAATGCCATCTGCTGTTGCAAAGATAGGTGTGCCGATTGCGCCGGGAATATCGATCCCCTTGTGGTTGCGGCTGGCGCCACGCGTCGGTGCGCTGCGATATCCATAGCCGCTGGAGAATTTCATGATGTCTACGGGGTTGATCGATGGAACAGCAACTGCAACCTTGGTTGCGGTGCCGTTTATGCTGCCCCAGCTGTCATTCAACGCGCGAAATTCAGGGTCCGAAACGCCAAGCGCGCTTTGGTTCGCGCGCAAATCTTCTGGTGAAATACGGAAAGTGTCTGATGAGGCGGCGGCTGAGTTGGCGAATGATGGTGTTGCTGCTGTGAAAGCGGCGACCATTACCAAAGCAGATACAGCTTTAAGGATCAGTGATTGGCAATGTGCCAAAGCGCTGGATACCATATTGTGTACTACCTTAAAATGCGACCCGCGCTTTTACGCAGTTCAGAAGTTTGACCAAGACAGAGGATCTGCCCACTCATTACGAAAATGGTGGTGTCCGATGGCTCAAACGAATGCAACATGCCTGTCATAATCGCGGGACAAAC
>JAIXYC010000042.1 GCA_027490455.1 Sphingomonadales bacterium | reverse complement strand
GGCGGCATCACCTTAATCGACGACAATGCGCTCGCCGAGCCCATCCCCGAAGATCAAAGAATCATCATGCCGATGTTCATTGCGATGGACCGGCCTAAGCACACCGAAGAACGCCGCGTCATCGCACCGGCGTTCACACCGGGCGAAATGGACCGCATGTCGGGCGATATCCGCCGCCGCACGGGCGAGCTTTTGGACTCGCTTCCGGTTGGCAAAACCTTTGATTGGGTCGACTTGGTATCCATCGAACTGACCACGCAGATGTTGGCGCTGCTTTTTGATTTCCCATGGGAAGACCGCCGCAAGTTGACCGAATGGTCCGATTGGGCGGGCGACATCGAACTCGTCCGTTCCGAAGACACTCGTCAGGCGCGCCTTGCCAAAATGTTTGAAATGGGTGCCTATTTCCAGGGTCTGTGGGACGAGCGCAAAAATCGCGGTGAAGCGCCCGACCTTATCAGCCGCATGATCCATTCGCCGATGAAGGACATGAGCCAATTTGAGTATATGGGTAACCTCATTCTGCTCATCGTGGGCGGAAACGACACCACACGCAATTCGATGTCCGGTTACGCTTATGGACTGAACAGCTTCCCCGACGAGCGCGAAAAGCTGGAGAAGAATCCTCAGTTCATCACCAATGCTGTGAGCGAAATCATTCGTTGGCAGACGCCTTTGGCGCATATGCGGCGCACCGCCCTGCAGGACCATGATTTGTTCGGTGCACCCATCAAGGCCGGCGACAAGATTGGCATGTGGTATCTGTCGGCCAACCGGGATGAGACGGTTTTTGATAATCCCGACAAGTTGATTGTCGATCGTGAGAACGCGCGTCGCCATTTGGCCTTCGGATATGGCATCCACCGTTGCGTAGGCGCGCGATTGGCGGAATTGCAAATCCGTATCTTGCTGGAAGAAATGGCAGTGCGCCGCCTGCGACCAAATGTGGTGGCCGAGCCCGAGCGCGTGGCGGGCTGTTTCGTCCATGGCTATCGCAAGATGGATGTAGAACTGTCGCGCTATTGATATGAAAGCTTTGGGGCGTTTCCGGTATATGTATAGCCGGGGCGTCCAAAGGAACATGTCATGCAGCTGAGCAAACGCACATTTCTGTCACTCGCAAGTGCAGGGGCCGCGGTATTTGTCTTTGGCTGCGGCAAAAGTGCGACCGCGAAAACGCGCTATGCGGTGACATATAGCGACGCTGAATGGAAAAAGCGCTTGTCGCCTGCTGCCTACCGCGTGTTGCGCCGCGAAGATACCGAACGGCCTTATACGAGCCCGCTTAACAGCGAAAAGCGCAAGGGCACATTTGTCTGCGCCGGCTGTAACCAGCGGCTGTTTGCGTCGGCTACCAAGTTTGAAAGCGGAACGGGTTGGCCAAGTTTCTACGCACGGCTGGCCGGTGGCATAGGCACCAAAACCGACTATAAAATTGGCGTGCCGCGCACCGAAGTGCATTGCGCGCGCTGCGGCGGGCATCTTGGCCATGTGTTTAACGATGGTCCAAAGCCAACCGGAAAACGCTATTGCATGAATGGCGTCGCGATGAAGTTTATCCCCGGCTAATCCAGCCAGCGCATAGCGCGCCGACGGACCTTATTTCGGTTCAGATATGCCCGAAAAGTCCAACTCGGCAGGTTTCTTTGCCGCATCGGTTTTGCCGTTATTTTCGATGATCGCGACAATGGCATTCGCGCGTCCGTCCTGAAGCGCATAATCGCGCGCAGAATATCCCGCCCGGCTATCCTTCTTGTCCGGATTTGCACCAGCCTTCAAAAGCATGCGCACCGCTTCTGCATTGCGCAATTGCACCGCCAGAATCAGCGCGGTCTCTCCAGCGCGATTGGTCTGGTCAATCTGCGCCTTTTTACGGGCAAGCCAATCAATGCCATCGATGAAACCCAATTGCGTTGCGAGCATCAAAGGCGTCGTACCGTTTTTATCTGCCAAATTGGGGTTTGCACCTTTTTGTAAAAGATACCCAAGCCAAGACGCGTCACGGCGTTGAATGACAATGTGCAGCGCAGTTTCGCCCGTTGAATTGTCGCGCGTGTTGATAATCACCGTACCCGGCGCGGCCAGAAATTTTTCCGCCTCATCGCCCTTACGATCGCGCACGGCTTTCAAGAAATTATAGCTGTCTGAAAACTGGGCTTGTGCAGCAGGCGCAACAACGCCAGCGGCTACTGGCAAAATCAGCCCTGCGGCCAAAGCGAGAAAAAACGGCTTTTTCAACAAACGATGCCCCATTTAAATGTCCAACATACTTGATAACTGGTCTTTAGCAGACCATGTCTGGCCCCGCTATGAACAAAAAACTGATTTTCACGCTCTCCGCCGCGCTTTTGCTGTCGGCATGTGATTCACCCCCCGCCCAACCGCCATTGAGCGAAGCCCCGCTGGCCGGTGCAACCATTGGCGGTGACTTTGCGCTGACCGATCAAAATGGCAAAAAGCGGACCTTCAAGGAATTCGACGGTGCATATCGCATCGTCTATTTCGGATACACCAACTGCCCCGATATCTGCACGCCCGACATGCAGAATCTAATGGCAGGTTTAAAGGCTTATGAGAAAAGCCATCCCGAGCTTGGCGCAAAGATTCAGCCGATTTTCATTACCGTCGATCCCCTGCGCGACACGCCAGAGGTGCTGAAGCAATTCGTCAGCGCATTTCATCCGCGCGCGATTGGGCTCACCGGCACGGAGGCCGAAATTGCGGACGCAGCAAAGAAATTTGCGATTTACACCAGCCGTGTCGAAGGGTCCTCACCCGAAAGCTACCTGATGAGCCACAGCCAGACACCCTATTTGATGGGCCCCGATGGCAAGCCTTTGGCGCTTATGCCCGCCGACGTTCCCAATACTGACGTCAATGAAGGCGCGCCTAATTTGGTTGAGGCGGAATTGGCAAAATGGGTGCGCTGATTTGAACGAAGCGCCTTTTTGGGAAGCTCCGATAGAGAGCCTCGACCGCGCACAATGGGAGGCATTGTGCGATGGTTGTGGGAAATGCTGTCTCAACAAGGTGGAAGACGAAGATACCGGCCGCATCTACCCCACTAATGTCGCCTGCAAATTGCTGGATCTGCAGACATGCCAATGTGCCGACTATCGCGGACGCCGGGCGATTGTGCCCGAATGTCTTCGGCTGACCGCGGAAAAGATTGATGACTATGTCTGGCTACCCTCGACCTGTGCATATGTCCTGCGCGCGGCGGGCAAACCGCTTCCCGAATGGCATTATCTGGTGAGCGGAAGCCGCCAGACGATTCATGACGCTGGCATGTCGGTCAAAGGTCGGGCTATATCGGAACTGCATGCTGGGCCGCTTGAAAACCATATTGTCGAACAGCCTCTCTGATCCTGAAGTGGATATAGAGGGAGAGAGTGTACCCGTGCGCATTCGCCGCAACCCGCGGGCAAAGCGCATTTCGATGCGCGCCGATGCCATAAAACGCGAAATCCGCATAACGATGCCGCATTATACGCCGACAAATGTGGCGCTCGATTTTGTCGAAAAGAAACGGGAATGGATCGCCACGCGGTTAAACAGCGCGCCTGACATTGCTCCCATTGCCCCTGGCAGCGAAATCGCTGTTGAAGGTGAAAGCCACTTGATTGAATGGCGCGAAGAATGGCCGCGCAGCATTCGCTGCGGCGAAGGCATGCTGCGTTTGGGTGGTCCAAGGGAGTCGGTCGAAGCCCGCATCTTACGATGGCTCAAGGGCGAAGCACGGCGGGTTTTCACCAAAGAAATCGCACATTATTGCGACAAAGCCGGGGAACCAGTCCCGCGCTTATCGCTGGGCGATCCCCGCAGCCGGTGGGGCAGTTGTTCCAGCCGGGGAACTATTTCGCTCAGTTGGCGGCTGATCATGGCGCCTGCATCTGTGCGCCGTTCGGTCATCGCACATGAGGTCGCGCATATGCGGCATATGAACCACAGTCCCGACTTCTACGCTTGGCTCGATGTCCTCTTTGAAGGCAACCGCAAGGCCGCGGACCAATGGCTAAAGATGCACGGTACGGGGCTGCAAAGGGTTGGACGATAAGGAAGATAAGATGCTGGAAATGCGGGACACATGCGAACGATGCACATCGCCACTGCCGATGGACAGCGGCGACGCGATGATTTGCAGCTATGAATGCACCTTTTGCGCACCCTGCGTGCATGGCCCGCTGAATGGCCGCTGCCCCAATTGTGGCGGCGACCTTCAGCCAAGGCCAAAACGCATTAAGAAATAATCAGGTCAGCCTTTGGCGACTTCGCCACCCAGCGCGCCATATTTCTTTTCGAAACCGGCGACATCGCCCGCCTCAAGATACTTGGCCTGATCAATCCAGTTGTCGCGGCTGATGCGGCCTGCAAATGCCCCAAGCTTGCCATCAATTTCGGCGACATCAGCAGCCGTCCAACTCGCCACTTGCGCAAAGCTGGTTACGCCCAATCCCTTGAGCATAGCATTCACTTTTGGACCAAGGCCCTTCAACAATTCGAGATTGTCAGGGACCGATACCTTAGCCTTGGCCGCTGGTTTGGCGACCTTGGGCTTGGGTGCGACTTCTGCCTTCACCTTCGCCGCTGCAGCTTTCGGCGCAGGCTTAGGCGCAGGCGCGGCCTTTGCTTTTGCGGCGACAGGCTTTGCTACAGGCTTTGCTGCTGCCTTGGGTGCTGCCTTGGGTGCTGCGACCTTGGCGACTGCAGCCTTCGGTTTAGCAGCCTTAGGTGCAGCAGGCTTCGGCGTTGCAGCTTTAGCGGCAGCTTTTGGTGCAGCTTTCGGGGCAGGCGCCTTCGCCGTTTTGGCCTTTGCTGCAACGGGCTTGGCAGCAGCTGCCGGCGCGGGCTTCGTTGCCGCAGCTTTCGCTGGCGCCTTTACCTTGGCTGTCGCGGTTTTCTTGGCTGGCAACTTAGGCGCAGCAGGCGCCTTCGCAACAGGTGCCGCAGCTGCTGACGAAGCGACGTCGTTCGGCTGCGCAGCTGTCTTCTTCGCACCGTTACGCGCGAGCAACCACAAACATAAAATGGCAATAATGGCCACCGCACCAATAATAATCAGTAGATTGTTGGACATAATATTCCTCCCAGAAATTCCCTCAATATCGCCAACGGGTTACGCAATTTTTGCGGGGCGTGAAAGCGTTAATCCGCCGCGCCAACATTTGCGCGATTTGCTTAGGTCCCTGCTTCGCGCGCAACCTCGCGCCAGCCAATGTCGCGGCGGCAAAAGCCATCGGGAAAAATGACCTGATCCACCGCTGCATAGGCCTTTGCCTGCGCGTCGGTCACGTTGGCCCCGGTTGCGGTAACGTTTAACACACGTCCGCCCGCTGCTACCAATTGCCCGCTTACTTCAGCAGTGCCTGCGTGAAATACCTTCGCGCCGGACACAACTGCCAGATCAATCGCGCCGCCCTTTTGCGGTACATCGGGATAGCCGTTCGCCGCCATGACGACCGTCAATGCCGTGTCGGGTGAAAAGCTTGGCGCCGACGCTTCAGAGAGCTGTCCAGTCGCAACCGCCAACATCAACGCCGCAAGGTCGCCGTCAAAACGCGTCATCAGCACCTGGCACTCGGGATCACCAAAGCGCGCATTATATTCTATAAGCTTCGGCCCCTCATCGGTCAGCATCAGCCCAGCGAACAGCACACCCGAATAGGGCATGTCATGCGCGGCCATATACGCAACTGTGGGCTTAATGATACGGTCCATGACTTCGGCCTGCAACGCAGGCGTCAGAACAATAGCGGGTGAATATGCGCCCATGCCGCCGGTGTTGGGGCCAACATCACCATCACCGACGCGCTTATGATCCTGCGCCGACCCAAATGCGACCACGTCGCGGCCATCGGTCAGTGCGAAAAAGCTGGCTTCTTCTCCGGTCATAAACTCTTCAATGACAACGGAGGCCCCAGCGTCGCCAAAACCGCCGCCGAACATATCTTCAATCGCGGCTTCCGCATCAATGCGGGTTTCCGCGATAATCACGCCTTTGCCCGCAGCAAGCCCGTCTGCTTTAATGACATAGGGCGCTTGGAATGCGTCGAGGCCAGATAGCGCAGATGCTTTACTATCATGACGATAATAGCCCGCTGTAGGGATACCCGCTGCGGCACATATATCTTTGGTAAAGCCCTTGGACCCTTCCAATTGTGCCGCCTTTTGATTGGGACCGAAAACAGGAATGCCCGCATCACGCAGGCTATCGCCCAAGCCGGCAACAAGCGGTGCTTCTGGACCGACCACGACCAAACCGACATCATGCCCCGCGCAAAAGGATATAACCGCTGCATGATCGGATATGTTCAATGCAACCAGATCCGCCTCTTCAGCAATCCCGGGATTGCCCGGCGTGGCAAAGAGTGTATCGCAATTTGGCGATTGCGCGAGCTTCCACGCCAGCGCATGTTCGCGTCCACCCGATCCGATGAGCAAGATATTCATGTCCGCAAATGACCCCTTTGAAAATGCTGACCCGCAAGTTGCCCGCCTGTTAGCCGAGGAGCGGCCCGGCGACAATGCCCAGGCCATGAGTGTGTCGGAGTTATCGCTGGCGTTGAAGCGCACGGTTGAGGATCGCTTCGGCCATGTCCGCGTGCGCGGGGAGATTTCGGGCTTTAAGCGCGCGGCGTCGGGGCATATTTATTTCTCGCTGAAAGACGAAAATGCGCGGCTGGACGCCGTCATGTGGAAAGGTGGGGCGGCGCGCCTGCCCTTCGCCCCTGAAGACGGGCTGGAGGTTGTCGCCACGGGCAAATTGACGACTTATGCGGGCCGTTCCAACTATCAAATCGTGGTCGAAAGTCTCGAAGTCGCAGGTGAAGGCGCGATGATGCTTTTGTTTGAAAAGCTAAAGGCGCGGCTCGCCGCCGAAGGTTTATTTGCACCGGAACGCAAGAAAAAGCTGCCGTCACTGCCGCGTACAATTGGCGTCGTAACCTCGCCCACCGGCGCAGTCATCCGCGACATCCTGCACCGTCTTGCCGATCGCTTTCCAAGCCATGTGATCGTCTGGCCCGTATTGGTGCAAGGCGAAGGCGCCGCCGCCCAAATCGCGCGTGCGGTTAATGGATTTTCCGCAATGCCCCAAGACGGCCCCGCGCGCCGCCCGGACCTGGTCATCGTGGCGCGCGGCGGTGGGTCTATTGAGGACCTGTGGGCGTTTAATGATGAGGCCGTCGTCCGTGCCGTCGCGGATTGCACCATACCCATCATATCGGCAGTCGGGCATGAAACCGATACAACGCTGTGCGACTTTGCCGCAGATTTGCGCGCGCCGACGCCCACTGCAGCGGCCGAGATTGCCGTTCCCGTGCGCAGCGATTTGCTGCAACGTGTGGGACAATTCGGGCTGCGCATGTCCAACATCGTCCGCAAAAAAGTCGACCTTGCGGCCGAACGGCTTGAGGCGCAGCGCCGTCTGATGCCCCGTCTGTCAGACCTTGCCGCCCCGCATCAGCAGCGCACAGACGACCTGTCCGAACGGCTTCGCCAATCGCTTCGGACCAGAGTGGGCAAGGCTGAAGTGGCTTTTTCAGCGCCCGCAATGATGCTGCACCCCCGCCTCCTGCTCCGGCGTGCCGAGCAAGGGCAGCAGCGCCTTGATGCGTTGACTCGGCTGGTAAGCACATTGCATCCCGAAGCGCCGCTTAAGCGCGGCTTTGCGCGCGTGACTGATGCGAATGGCAAAACCATCATGACGCGGGAAGCAGCCGTGAAAGCGGGTGACGTCACCTTGCGGTTCGTCGATGGCGAAGTCGGCGGGCAAGTTAGTGGCGGACCTGCACCACGAATGTCCCCGGCGAAACCAGCAAAACCTGCTGTCAATCAAGGCAATTTGTTTGACGGGTAAAGCCGTGCATTGCCCATTCGGTATCGTTGCGCCATAATGCCGATATGTTGATGTCTTCCAAGAACAAAGTCGCCCGCCTGCATTATATGGCAAACAGTTTTCGTATGCTGACCGCAGGCGACCATGTCCTGTGCGCCGAAACGGGGCAGCACATTCCGTTGGAAGAATTGCGTTATTGGAGCGTCGTGAAACAAGAGCCATATGTCAGCGCGGATGCATCCGTTCGCGCGACGATGAAAAAGGGCTAATGGATTGCAGCGTTCGGGCTGGATTTTCTTAGCCGCGTTCGCGGGGATCGCCGCGCAGCTATTAAGCGTAGGGGCAGCACCACCCGCAAATACGCAACAGTCAGTTGCCCTCACAGATTTCTGGATGTCTATGCCAGCGGTACAAGGGGGTCTCGTCATCGCGCGTGCGCCGCGCGGTGCACGGTTCGTCACGCTTAACGGCGTCGCGTTGCCGCTGACACCCGAAGGCTTTTTCCTGATGGGTTTTGACCGCGATGCCGAAAACAGCGCGATCCTGACCGCGACATTCGCCGATGGCCGGACGCTGGATCGCACTTTGGCGGTAACACCGGGCAACTGGCGTATTGAGAAAGTGTCTGCCAACCCGACGGGCGGCGCAAAAACAACCGCAGAGTTTGCGGCAAGACGCGGCGCCGAGCTCGACCGCATAAATGCCGCCCGCGCCAAAACCACTTTTGGCAATGGTTGGCGGCAGGCATTTATTCGCCCAGTGGCTGGCCGGACGTCGGGCCTATTTGGCGCGCAGCGTATCTATAACGGGACGCCCGGCAGCTACCATAGCGGCATGGACATTGCCGCGCCAAATGGGACAAATTTTGTCGCGCCGGCGGACGGTGTCGTCACGCTTGCGGCCACGGATGCCTTCACGCTGGAGGGGCATTTGCTGATGATTGATCATGGCATGGGCTTGAACAGCGCATTTTTACACTGCTCCGAACTTCTTGTAAAAGAAGGCGACCATGTGAAGCAGGGGCAAGTCATCGGGCGTGTTGGCGCGACCGGACGTGCAAGCGGCCCGCATCTGCATTGGGGCATGAAATGGAACAATGCGCGCATTGATCCAAAGCTCTTGATACCCGCGACATAAGCCGCCTTGCCGAACAGATTAAACCACTGACCGGGCGAAAGAACGGCACGCGCGCAAGCTAAGCCAGCGGTAACGATGACTTTATCTCGCATGTCGTCTGCACAAAGAAAAACACCCCAGCCATAAGCCGGGGTGTTTAGGGTGCTGGTCCAATGGGGGGGGAGGAGACCAGCTGGGTAAACTGCTTTTCGCAAGCCAACGCTCGCGATTATGTGGTTCAGATCAAGCAAACGTCGATCAAAAAACTTTGTTCCCGAAAAACTATGCGGCTTCGGAATTTATATCGATTTCACGATGCATCAGCAGCGCCTGGCCGATGGTTGCAATGACTGTCGCGGGCTCAAACGGCTTTGTAATCAGATATGTCGGCTCTGGACGCTCGCCCGTTAGTAGCCTTTCCGGGAACGCTGTGATGAAGATCACTGGCACGGTCTGTTCGGCCAGAATATCCTTTACGGCATCGATACCGCTTGAGCCGTCCGCAAGGCTGATGTCAGCCAAAATCAGTTCAGGCCGTTCATCGCGGGCCATTGCAACTGCTTCCGCGCGTGTCCGGACGATTGCGATCGCTTCATGCCCCAGCTTTTCGACGATCTGTTTGATATGCAATGCAATGATCGTTTCATCTTCAATAATGAGTACGCGCGCACAAAGCGCATCTTCGATGGCGCTTCGGGCAGCGACAACATGGCTGTTTACGTCGAATTCCGAAATGCCCAATATTGTGGCCACTATATGGCGGACGCGCTGCGCGAAACGGGTGACCTGTCTAAATTGAAAAAGGCATCCATTGTGGCCGCCGTGTCCGCGCTTTCATTGGGGTTAGGCGTATTGATGTTCCTGTACCAAGGCGATGTTCCTTCAGACATGGGCATCGTCCGGTCAGCGTTCATTCTGATATCAACGCTGACGGTGCCGCATTTCATCCTTGAGCATCTTATGACCTATAAAAATCACAATGCGCCATAGGGACTGAAAGATAACTGCAGCTGCTTTCGTGCGATAAAATATCAGCTCGGCGTTTCAAGATAAGCGATAACATCGGCGCGCTTCTGGGCGTCCTGTATGCCTGAGAACATCATTTTTGTGCCCGGGATTACGCGCTGCGGCTTTTCCAGATGTTGAAACAGCTTTTCTTTCGTCCACACAAATTTGGCCCCAGCATTTGCGGCCGAATAATTATAGCCAGGCACTGTTCCAGACATGCGGCCCACGATATAGTGTAACGAGGGGCCCGACATGTTTACGCCTGCATCCGTTACGTGGCACGCACGGCATTGGGCAAACACGGCCTTGCCGTTCACAGCGTTTCCGGTGAAGCTGGCTATCGCAGTACCGTCGAGAGTCGTCACGTCTGATGCTGCTATTGCCGCCGGCTTTGGCGCAGGCGCAACCTGATCCGTTTGGCTTTCCGAAACATCAGAGCAAGCAGAGGCCAATGCACACAAAACCAGTAATCCACCCATCGCTCTTGCCATAATCATAGTCTTTCTTTGTGAACCTTCACGCAACGCAAAGTGCGGCAATGGTGAGTGTCATCTTTTTACCGGTTATTATGCAATTCTTGATGCTTATGCATTTTAGATAGGCATATCAAAGTTTTTCAACACGGGTATTCTCGTCGCCGGTTTCCTTCAATACCTTGTGCCGCAAACGGCTCACAAAAAGGTAGATCAGCATCACTACAGGGATGGTTACTGCGCCAATAATCATATCGGTTGGCGCACCACCTTTGAGCGCGGCTGCCCCACCCTTTGTTATATAAGCGATGATGCCAACGAGATAGTAAGCCGCCGCAATAACCGACAATCCTTCAACCAGGGTTTGAAGGCGCAACTGAAGCTGTGTCGACCGTTCCATTGAGCGCATGAGACCAAGATTCTGTGCCTTTATCCGGCTATCGATGCGCACATCCAGCGTATGCATGACGTTGGATATGCGATCGGCAAGGTCGTTGAGGCGTTGCCGAAACACAGAACAAGTACGCGATGCAGGGACCAGGCGTCGTTCGGTGAAATCGGTCAGACTTTGGAAGTTCAAAATCGGGCGTACATCGAGGGCCGCCAACCGATCCGCTGCAACCTCAGCATAAGCTGCTGTAGCGCTGAGACGAAAACCGGTGGCCGAACGGATCAGTTCAAGTTCTGAAGAAATGCCTGCGAGATCATTGAGCAAAACATCGTCATCATCATCTGCCGATGCGACGCGTCGCGCATGGTCGGACAAGCGATGTTCCAGCTGGTCAAGTTGCGGGCCATAATGCTGCACAACGGGGAAGCCCAACAAGGCTAGGTTTCTGTAGTTGCCCAATTCCTGAACGCGCTGAACGATGCGCCCGCGCTCTCCGTCGCCAACATCGCCGGCGGTTATCAGCAGCCGACCATAGCCATCGTCGTGGATACTAAAATCGGACCAAAGACGAATAGCGGAATTAATGTCGCAGCAGACCATTTCATCGGTCGAGATACCCAGTGCGAACAAATCTGCATCAAGGTTCGAAGCGTCGGGAACCACGCGGATTTGTGTCGCGCGAACGACACCGCCCGGCCAATTTTCCAGCCATTGAATATAATTGTGGCGGACATTTTCGGGCGTTTCATTCGGGAATATCAGGGTCAGCGTACTCGCTTCGGTATGGCGTTCCCACAAGAAGTGAATACCCGCATTCGTGTGACCAGAACCATGGCGCGCAGCGAGCGTCCAATCATCGAAATCAGGTCGCGCGTTGAGCAGCCAGCGGTCCTCACTATTGCGTTCTTCTGGTTCAATCAGGCGGACGACCTGATAAATTTCGCAATGCGGACTGACGGGTGCGAAACGACGCAACCGCATTTCATCGACAGCCCATCGGCGCAGCGGATGTTCAGTGAAGCTCATGGGCAAAGCTTCGCACAATTTTGCTGAAAGTCCATAGGCTTGAACATCAAGCATGGCCGCGGAAGCATCGTGAAAATTGGGTTCCGTGGCCAACAAGTCGAATGAGAACGGACCTAGACGGCGCAGTGTATAGCGCCGCCGCAACCGCCAACGGCAGTATGATGCTGCTTTGCGTGTTAAGTGATATAAGAAAATGGAGGCCCGAGCCGGAATCGAACCGGCGTGCAAGGATTTGCAGTCCTCTGCGTCACCACTCCGCCATCGGGCCCCTAAACAACAACCTGCCTAATCAGCAATGCCGCCATGTGGTGAAGGCGGGCACTTAGCGGCTTGCAGAATTCATTGCAACCGGCAATCTGGAATGCTGTGCCATGTGCGCCACAAGCCATGGAAAAAGTTGCTATTTGCATCCTGAAATAGGCCGTTTGTCTGAATCCCGCTTGGCGGGACGGGTTAGGGTAGCTAGAACCAGACCGAGAGGCTGTATTGTGTTTGCAATACAGTTGTGCCACATGGCCAACAGGTTAATGGAAATATTCCTATGGAATCAGGTAAATTTGAAGATATGCGGCGTTCAATGGTGGACAGCCAGCTGCGTACAAGCGGTGTAACCGAAAGCTGGGTGCTTACCGCAATGGGCAGCATCGCACGCGAAGATTATGTCCCCGTTTCGCACCAGATGACGGCCTATATGGATCGCTCGCTGGATTTGGAAAATGGCGAGACGTTAAATCCGCCAGTTTCAACTGCATTGTTGTTGCAGGCTGCTGACGTGGGGGCGGACGACAATGTCCTGCTGATTGGCCAAGCCAATGGATATGTCGCTGCGATATTGAAAACACGTAGCGCGCATGTGACCACGACAGCCGCCGACAATCTCGGCGCAGCCAGCGCCAACGCACCTTATACCTGCATCATTATCGATGGCGCCGCTGAAGAACTGCCAGATGCGCTCTTTTCGCTCGCCGCAGATGGTGCGCGGTTGGTCACTGGCATTGTTGAGGGCGCCGTTACGCGCCTCGCAAAAGGATATGTGCAGAACGGGAATGTTGCATTGAAATCAATCGCGGATAGCGAGATCGCGCCTTTAGCCGCATTTGCCCGCAAGCCGGAGTTTGTGTTTTGAGCCCGCGTCATTTTATCACGCTTGCCTTGCTCGCGTCGGCAGCCTGTTCAGCACCGGCGATGGCGGACACGCTCCGCGATGCGCTCGTCTCGGCCTATGAAACCAACCCGAACCTGACCGCAGCGCGCGCCGGGCAGCGTGCGACAAACGAAGCTGTGCCGCTGGCGAAGGCCAATGGCCGCCCGGATATCACAGTTCAGCCGACCTATGTCGAAAATGTGCTTCAGGACAGCGGCGCATCGGTTGTGCAAGCGCGTGGCGTCAGCATCAGCGGAACCATTTCCGCGCCGCTTTATGCCGGTGGTGGTATTAGAAACGCCGTGCGCGCTGCTGAAAATCGTGTCGAGGCAGGAATTGCCAATTTGCGTGGCACCGAAAGCGCCATTTTCTCGGCCGTGGTTGGCGCATATATGGACGTCATTCGCGACGAATCGATTGTTGACCTGAACCGCGCTCAAGTTGGCGTGCTCTCGGTCAATCTGGACGCCACGCGCGACCGGTTCGAAATCGGTGATCTTACCCGAACCGATGTCGCCCAATCCGAAGCACGTCTGGCATTGGCAACGAGCAATTTGGAAACGGCCCGCGCCAACCTTATTCGTTCAAAAGAAATCTACATCCAACTGGTCGGCCGCGAGCCCGGAGAATTGCAGGCGCCCCCGCCGCTGCCCAATTTGCCCGCCACCCCCGACAGCGCGGTAAGCGTTGCGTTAGAAAACAACCCCGACCTTATTGCGGCACGCGAGTCGCGTGAAGCGGCGCGGTTTGACCGCCGTGCGGCCAATGCATCACGCCTTCCCACGATCAGCGTATTTACGTCGCCATCGTACAGCAATGCCCTGCGTTCCATCTCGTCGAATATTCCAGGGTTTCAGGCAGACAATAGTTCGCTGAATGCACAAGCGGGCGTTCGCGCAACTTTGCCTTTGTATCAAGGTGGTCAACCTGCGGCGCAAATTCGTCAGGCGCAGGCGCGCCTTGGTCAGGCACAGGAGCTTGAAATTGCGGCTGAGCGCGAAGCGATTGCACAGACACGGGCGTCCTACGCCAGCTGGAAAGCTGCGCTTGATGTCATCGCCGCCTCGGAACGTGCGGTGTCGGCAAACGAATTGTCGTTAGAAGGCACGCGTGCCGAGAACAGCGTGGGCAACCGGACGATCCTCGACATTTTGAATGCCGAACAGGAATTGTTGAACAGCAAAGTTCAGCTCGTTGCGGCACGCCGCAATGCCTATGTCGCTGGCTTCAGTTTGCTTGCGGCCATGGGCAAGGCAGAGGCACGTGATTTGGGTCTCGAAAGCGGAACTTTGTACGATCCTGTGGCGGAATATCAAAAGGTTGATGGCGCTTGGAACGACTGGTCTTCGCAGCATGATCCCGTCGCGAAATCGACCCGCACCGTTGACACGCAGGCGCAAAAAGCAGAAATAGAACCGATTTCTACGGGCGGAAAATCGCGCTAATCCAACGCAGCGGGACAAATTTTATGACAGACAATCGCAGCGAACCGTCAATGGACGAAATATTGTCGTCGATTAAGCGCATTATCGCCGACGACGACCGCAGCCGCCCAGCGACCAAACG
The DNA here is from genome assembly GCA_027490455.1 of Sphingomonadales bacterium. Taxonomy (GTDB): domain Bacteria; phylum Pseudomonadota; class Alphaproteobacteria; order Sphingomonadales; family Sphingomonadaceae; genus Sphingorhabdus_B. The sequence continues at coordinate 42,985 of JAIXYC010000042.1, read as the reverse complement.
CGCCAAGTCTGCTGCGCGTGAAGAAGAGCAAGAAGAAGTCCTCGAGCTCACGACAGCCGAAGAAAATGCGATTTCCGAAGATCGCTTGCTGGACGATGGCAAAGCGAAAAACCTGCGCCATAGCTTTTCAGCGCTGCAAACCCTCTCTGAACCCGGCGTAGCGCCGCAAATCGTTCGGTCAGGGGAAACTTCGCTTGAGGGTCTAACCCGCGAATTGCTGCGTCCCATGCTGAAAGATTGGCTCGATACCCATTTGCCGCCAATCGTCGAAGCGATGGTTGAGCGGGAAATCACCCGCATCACGAAAAAGGGTTGATGCGCGCGGCGTTGATACTCGCGGCGGCGTTGGCGTTTTCGCCAACGGCTTCATTTGCGCAAAATCTCTATATTGAAACAGGCAGGCTGCTGGATGTTCAGGCCGGCCAAGTCCGCACTGGGCAATGCATCAGCATAACCGCGGACAAGATCACCGCGGTCGCGCCCTGTGGCGCGACGCCAGCGGGCAGCGAACGGCTTGATTGGTCGGCATATACTGTCCTGCCCGGTTTATTCGATTTGCACACCCATCTGGCCGACGCGAGTCAAAGTGCAGATCTGGCACTTCCGCTGAAAACGTCGCCTGCGGCAACCGCATTGATTGGCGCCCATCATGCACGGCTTACGCTTGAGGCTGGCTTTACCACCGTGCGTGATGTCGGCACCTATCGCGGGCTAACCGATGTCGCATTGCGCAATGCCATCAATGCAGGCGATGTTCCCGGCCCGCGTATGTTTGTCGCTGGCGCGTATATTACGATCCCGAAAGGCGGCGGTGAACTCAACGGCGTGGTTCCGAACGAGCAGCTTCCGGCCGACATGCGTCTGGGTGTTGCAAGCACAGCCGACGAAGCTGCTGCGAAGACCGCATCCTTAATAGACCAAGGCGCCGATTTCATTAAAACCATCGCCACGGGCGCGGTGCTTGCGATTGGTACCGAACCGGGCGAGCCTGAATTGACGGAAGATCAACTGCGCGCCGTGGTCACGACTGCCAAGGCGCGGGGCAAATTTGTGACGGCGCATGCGCACGGCGCGGTCGGGATCAAAAGCGCCATACGCGCGGGCGTGCGTTCCATCGAACATGCCAGCCTGATCGACGATGAAGCCGTCAAAATGGCCAAAGCCAGCGGCACATGGCTGGTCATGGACATCTATAATGGTGATTATATTGACGATGTCGGCACGCGCGAAAAATGGCCCGAAGAATATTTGCGCAAGAACCGGGAGACGACCGATATCCAACGCGCTGGCTTTACCAAAGCGGTGAAGATGGGCGTGAAGATTGCCTATGGAACCGACAGCGGCGTGTATCCGCATGGCGGCAATGCGAAGCAATTTGCATATATGGTCCGCTATGGCATGACCCCGATGCAGGCCATTCAAAGCGCAACCATCCGCGCGGCGGAGCTGTTGAGCAAAGAAGATATGCTGGGAAGCGTGCAGCCGGGGCGCTTTGCCGATCTGGTGGCCGTGAAGGGCGATCCGCTTCAGAATATCCGCGTGCTGGAAAATCTGACCCACGTCATGAAAGACGGCAAACTGGTCCGCTAAATTTCTTGCCTGCCTGCCGTGCGCTGACTAGGGTGTGGCCATGAGAAACACCATCCTGATTGCCGCAATCATCGGCACTTCCGCCCTTTCCTCCGCTGCGTTTGCACGCCCGATGACGGAGACCGACCTCGCGACAATGAAGCGCCTTTCGGGCGCAACGGCATCGCCCGACGGGACAATGATCGCCTATCAGCTGCGCGAAACCGATTTGGCCGCGAACAAGGGCAAGACCGACCTTTACATGCTCAAAATTGGCGCCAATCCGCAGCCAATGATGTTCGCATCAAAACCGGACAAGAATGAGCATGACCCCGCCTTTGCCCCCGACGGCAAAAGCATTTTTTACATCAGCAATGAAAGCGGATCGGACCAGATTTGGCGCTACGACATTGCGACAGCGACAACCACACAGGCGAGTAATTTCAAGGCCGATGTCAGCGGGTTCAAAATCTCCCCCGATGGACAGAAATTTGCTGTCTGGGGCGATATTGCCCGCGATTGCATGGAATTTGGCTGTGAAAAGGACGGTGACACGTCAAAGCCCGGCCCCGGAACCGGCCGCGAATATGACCAGCTGATGGTGCGCCATTGGGACCAATGGGAAACGCCGGGCAATTACAGCCGCGTGTTCACCTTCATGCTGGGCGCAGATGGCAAGCTTGGCACATCGGGTACGGCGATGGATGGCGCCCTTGTTGGTGATGCCCCATCCAAACCCTCTGGCAGCGGTGAAGAGATTAGCTGGAACGCCGATAGCAGCGGCATTGCCTTCACCCTCCGGTTGGCCGACAAAAATGAGGCGAAGTCGACCAACCTCGACATTTACGGCGCGTCGTTAAAGTCGAAGGCGCCGGTCAACCTGACCGCCGACAATGCAGGGACGGATACGACACCGGCCATGTCGCCCGATGGCAAATGGATGGCATGGACGTCGATGCCGCGCGCGACCTACGAAGCCGACAGGCTGGTCGTAAAGTTGATGGATTTGAAGAGCGGCAAGGTTACCGCGCTGACCGAAAAGTGGGACCGTTCGGTGGCGTCACTTGCATGGGCTTTGGATAGCCGAAGCCTGCTGGTGACCGCGCAAGATGTGCTGGAAACGCCGCTGTATCGCGTCGACCTGAAAGGCAAGGTCACGCGGCTGACCGACCGCGGCAGCATTGCCGAAGCTGTTCCGTTGAAAAATGGCGGTGTCGTCTACGCCATCAACAGCATCTCTGGCCCATCCGACCTTGTGCATATGGATGCCAAGGGCAAGACCACACGGCTAACCAACGTAAATGCGGACGCATTGGCAACGCTCGATCCCGTCAATTACCAGAAATTCGATTTTGCCGGTGCCAATGGCGAACAGGTATTTGGCCAAATCGTGAAGCCGCAAAATGCGACGGGCAAGCTGCCCGTGTTGTTGCTGGTTCATGGTGGACCGCAAGGTTCGTTTAACAACAGCTGGTCTTATCGTTGGAACCCGGCGGTCATGGCGTCGCAAGGCTATGCCGTCGTCACCATCGATTTTCACGGGTCAACCGGATATGGCCAGAAATTCACTGACAGCATCAACAAAAACTGGGGCGGATGGCCGCTTGAAGATTTGCAAAAGGGCATGGACGCAGTTGGCAAAATCGACACGCAGCTTGATACTGCAAACGCCTGCGCGCTTGGCGGATCCTATGGCGGTTACATGATGAACTGGATTTCGGGCAACTGGCCCGACCGTTTCAAATGCCTCGTCAATCATGCGGGCATTTTTGACCTGCGCGCGATGGCCTATGAAACCGAAGAATTATGGTTCGACCAATGGGATAATGGTGGGCCATGGACAACGCGGACCGATGCCGAAAAATGGAATCCTGTGAACCATGTCGCCAAATGGAAAACACCGACGTTGGTCATCCACGGCGAGAAGGATTATCGCATTCCGTATTCGCAAAGCCTGGCCACCTTCACCGCATTGCAGCAGCAGGGCGTGGAATCGAAGCTGTTGGTATTCCCCGATGAAAACCATTGGGTGCTGAAGCCAAAAAATTCGATCCAGTGGCACCAGACTGTGTTTGCATGGCTGGCCAAGCATTTGAAGGGCGCGCAATAGCCGCCCCAACGCACGTCAGCGGCGGGGCTTTTTATGGGCTGTTCAGTCACATGTGTGTGGTGAGGGTTTCCCTTTCCGGTAAGGCTCGTTAAGGCACAAACCCATGACTATCGACAAGACTTTCGACCCCGCCGCAATTGAAGCAAAATGGTACGCCCATTGGGAATCCACTGGCGCGTTCCGTCCCGCACGGCCCGATGCAGAGCCTTATACAATCGTGAACCCGCCGCCAAATGTGACGGGCTCGCTGCACATTGGCCACGCGCTCGACAATACGTTGCAGGACATCCTCATTCGCCATGCGCGTTTGCAGGGCAAGGATGCACTGTGGGTGGTTGGAACCGACCATGCGGGTATCGCCACGCAAATGGTGGTCGAACGGCAATTAAATGCGCGCCAGCAAAAGCGCACCGATTTCACGCGCGACGAATTCATTGCCAAGGTGTGGGAATGGAAAGAAGAAAGCGGCGGCGAAATTACCGGCCAGCTGCGCCGGCTTGGCTGCTCGATGGATTGGGAAAATGAACGCTTCACGATGGATGAGGGCTTTTCAAAAGCCGTCATCAAAGTGTTCGTTGAACTCTACAATCAGGGCCTGCTGTATCGCGACAAGCGCCTCGTCAATTGGGACCCGGGCCTGAAAACCGCGATTTCCGACCTTGAGGTGGAAACGCGCGAAATCAACGGCAAGTTCTGGCACTTCAAATATCCGCTCGAAGATGGCAGCGGATTTATCTCCGTCGCGACCACGCGGCCCGAAACCATGCTCGCCGATATGGCGGTCGCCGTAAATCCCTCGGATGAACGTTATGCGCATCTGGTGGGCAAAAATGTCCGCCTGCCAATCACCGGCCGCTTGATACCGATTGTTGCCGATGAACATGCCGATCCGGAACTGGGCTCAGGCGCAGTCAAGGTAACGCCGGGGCATGATTTCAATGACTTTGAAGTCGGCAAGCGCGCCGGATTCAAATCCAGTGAGATGTTCAACATGCTCGATGGCGAAGGCCGCGTCGTGCAAACATCGGATGGCCTCATTCCCCAAGAATATATCGGCCAATATCGCTTCGGCATCGAAGGCGAGCCAACCAATGCACGCAAGATGGTGGTCGAAGCGATGGACGCTTTGGGCTTCCTCGAAAAGGTTGAAGACCGCGTCATTCAAACACCATTTGGCGACCGTTCGGGCCAAGTGATTGAACCGTGGTTGACCGACCAATGGTATGTCGATGCCGAAACATTGGCCAAGCCGGCAATCGAAGCTGTGCGTTCGGGCGCAATCGATATCGTCCCCAAATCTTGGGAAAAAACCTATTTCAACTGGATGGAAAATATCCAGCCATGGTGCGTGTCGCGGCAATTATGGTGGGGCCACCAGATACCCGCGTGGTTTGATGCGGATGGCAAATGCTATGTCGCAGAGACCGAAGAAGCTGCGCAAGCGCTTGCCGGAACAGACGTTGAATTGACGCGTGACCCGGATGTGCTCGACACATGGTTCTCATCCGCGCTTTGGCCATTTGGCACATTGGGTTGGCCCGATCAGACCACAGAGCTCGACCGCCATTATCCCAATGACGTGCTCGTTTCCGGTTTCGACATATTGTTCTTCTGGGACGCGCGCATGGCGATGCAGGGCATTCACTTCATGAAAGAAGTGCCGTGGAAGACGCTGTATCTGCACGGCCTCGTCCGCGCTGCAGACGGCAGTAAAATGTCGAAGTCCAAGGGCAATACCGTCGATCCGCTTGGCCTGATTGACCAATATGGTGCCGATGCCTTGCGCTTCTTCATGGCCGCCATGGAAAGCCAGGGCCGCGACATCAAAATGGATGAAAGCCGCGTCGCCGGATATCGCAACTTTGCGACCAAGCTTTGGAATGCGGCGCGCTTTGCGCAGTCCAACGGCATTAGCGGATCGCACAGCATCCACGCCCCCAAAGCCGAGCTCGCGGTAAACCGCTGGATTATCGGCGAGGTGGTTGGCACCGTCGAGAAACTGAACAAGGCCTTCGCCGAATTCCGCTTCGATGGCATGGCTGATGTGATTTATCACATGGTCTTTGACCAGTTTTGCGATTGGTATCTCGAACTCATCAAGCCGGCTTTTGTCGATGGCGAAAAGGGCGAGATGGGTGCGGAATCCATGATCGTCGCGGGCTGGGTGCTCGACCAAATTTTGGTCATGCTACATCCGTTCATGCCGTTTATCACCGAAGAATTGTGGCACGCATTGGGTGATCGCCCCTATGACATCATCCATGCCAAATGGCCCGAGCCAAACGCAACGGTTGACGCCGACGCCGTTCGTGAAATCGACTGGGTGATTGATACGATCAGCAAGACACGTTCGTTTAAGGCAGAGCTGAACATTCCGCCCGGCGCACGTTTGACCGCGAATATCGCCGATCCACAGCCATCCACCATCGCCATCATCGAACGGCAAGCCGCGGCGCTATCGCGCTTGGGCCGCATCGACAGCTTTGCTTTTACGCCTGTCGAGACCAACAATGTCGCGCAGATCGTGGTCGGTGGCGATACGGTCGTCTATGCCCTCGATGGCATCATCGATCTCGATGCCGAACGCAGCCGCATCACCAAAGCGATCGAAGCTGCGGCCAAGGAACGTGATGCGCTTGCAGGGCGTCTGTCCAACGCATCCTTTGTTGAAAAGGCAAAGCCAGAGGCAGTCGAAAAGGCACGCGCCGATCACGCAGAAAAAGCTGCCGAGGCCGAGCGGCTGACAGCGGCATTGGCACGATTGGGGTGAGCGGCGCACCCGCGCATCAACGCGACCTGACGGTTGGTCCGGTTGCGAAAACATTGTTCTTGTTTGCGCTGCCTTCGCTTGGCGTGAACATTCTCCAGTCGGTCAACAATTCGGTCAATTCGGTTTGGATCGGAAAGTTTTTGGGCGAAGAGGCGCTGGCGGCGTCGGCGAACGCCGGGCTCATCATGTTCTTGATGTTCTCCACCCTGTTCGGTTTCACCATGGCGACAACGATATTGATCGGCCAGAATATGGGCCGCCGCGATATTGAATCGGTGCGCCGGATCATGGGAACCGCAATCACCGTCTTTTTCGCTGCGGGCTTATTGTTCGCAGCGGCAGGCTGGATTTTCGCGCCGCATATGCTGCGACTCATGTCGACGCCAGAGACGGTCTATCCGCTCGCGCTTGCCTATCTGCGGGTGATTTTCCTGACGATGCCCACGTCGTTTGTTATGGTGCTGATATCATCATCGCTGCGCGGCGTCGGTGATTCCGTCACGCCATTTTGGAATACGGTATTGAATGTCGTGCTCGACATCATCCTCAACCCGGTGTTCATTCTTGGCTTTGGTCCAATCCCCGCAATGGGCATCGCGGGGTCTGCTTTGGCGACCATCGTTGCAGGGATCATCAGCCTCGGCCTGCTGCTGCGCAAGGTCTATGCGCTTGACCTGACCATTCGCCTGCGCGGGGCGGAGCTTAAATGGCTGCGCCCTGACGCCCGCTTTTTGAAACCGATAGCGCGTATGGGTCTGCCCATGGGCCTGTCGATGATTATCATGTCGGGCTCAGCCGTCGTGATGATTGGCCTCGTCAATATTGAGGGCGTCGATACCACAGCGGCCTTTGGTGTGATGAACCAGCTGTGGAGCTATGTGCAAATGCCCGCGGTGGCGGTTGGCGGCGCGGTCAGCGCTATGGTTGCGCAAAATATTGGGGCTAACAAATGGGATCGCGTCGGTCGCATCGTGTGGTCGGGCATTGGCATCAACCTGCTGATGTCGGGCGTGCTGATTTTGCTGATGACCTTGTTTGCAACACCGTTGCTTCAGTTGTTCCTGCCCATTGGCAGTCCAGCGATCGATATCGCCATTCACATCAACCATATCATTGGCTGGAGCTTTATATTGATGGGTGTTTCGGTTGTTGTGACCTTCGCGGTGCGGGCAAATGGCGCCGTGGTCGCGCCATTGCTCATCCTGATATTCAGCGCCGTCATCGTCCGCTTCTCTATCGGCTTTGGATTATATGAACGTTTTGGCGCGGACGCCATTTGGGCTGCCTTCATCGCGACATCCATCGCCTCTTGTGTGTTGTCGATCGCTTATTATCTGAACGGCAGCTGGAAAAAGGCGAAAGCAATGCCCAATATGGGTTCACCGCCCCTACAAACGGCACCGGAATAAAATGGCTGTTCTACGCACGCAGAATATCGGCACGTTGGTATTGGCCCAGCGCCTTCTGCGCACACTATGCGCGTTTTTGTTGGCGCTATCGCTGACCGTTAGCGGGGCATATGCACAGACGCCAGCCAACGCATCGCCGCAAAATGTGCGCGCATCGATAGATATCGAAACCAATCGCCCCGCACCCGGCGATGTTGTGACGGTCGCGATCGTCATGGACCCTAAGCCGGGCTGGCATGATTATTGGGTAAACCCCGGCGATGCGGGGACGCCGCTTGAGCTTGAATGGCAATTGCCAAGCGGTGTTAAAGCCGGAACGGTGCGTGCGCCGGTGCCCGAGACGCTGATCGTCAGCGGGTTTATGAACCATATCTACAAGGCAAAGCATGCCTTTCTGGTGGATGTCACAATACCCAAAGACGCGCAGCCTGGCCAAAGCCTGAACGTCACAGTGGATGCCCGCTGGTCGGCCTGTTCCGACTTGGTGTGCGTTCCGGAGGCCGCGACATTGTCCGTACCGTTGACGGTCGGGTCGGGCACCATTGCCAATGCTGATCGCGCGCGCTTTGACGCACGGCGCAGCGCCCTGCCAGTGCCGCTTGACCGTTCGGCGCTGTACCAAATTGACGGCAAGCGTATTGAAATCGCTATCCCCTATCCGCGCAGTGCCAAGGCGGAACGCGTCTGGTTCTTCGCGCAGACCGAAAAGCTGTTCCTTTATGCAGCGCCGCAAAGCGCGCGGCGGGTGGGCGACTGGCTGGTGGTCAGCGGTGCGGTGAAAGCGGGCTTTGACGGCCGAATTGACGGGCTGCTGCGCTTCAATGACGCGCAGGGGCTTGAGGTGCGCGCTGTTGCGGGCGCGGTGCCATCGGGCGGCGATGCGGTGTCTGTTTTGGACGAAGGTGCGCCTGCCGATGGCCAACAACCACCGCTTGGCTTTGGGTGGATATTGGCATTCTCCGTGCTCGGTGGTTTGCTGCTCAATCTCATGCCCTGCGTCTTTCCCATATTGGGGCTGAAGGCGCTGAGCCTTGCTAAAATGGGCGGTGATGAAGGCGAGGCCCGCCGCGATGCGGTGGCCTACACGGTCGGCATCATTGTCAGCTGCCTCATCCTCGGCGGTATCATGCTGGCCTTGCGCGCTGCCGGCAAAGAAGTGGGCTGGGCATTTCAACTGCAAGACCCAGCGGTCGTGTTGATACTCTTGTTGCTGATGGTCGCGGTCACCGCAAATCTGGCCGGGCTATTTGAAGTCGGCGGCATTGGCGCGGGCGAAAAGCTGACGCGTCAGGGCGGCCTTGCCGGATCGTTCTGGACAGGCGTACTTGCCGCAGTCGTCGCGACGCCATGCACTGGGCCGTTCATGGCCGCCGCAATGGGCGCCGCGCTTTTGCTGCCAACCGGTTTGGCATTGCTGATTTTTACGGGGCTTGGCTTTGGCTTGGCCCTTCCCTTCCTCGCGATTGCGTTCATCCCCGCCTTACGCAAGCGGATGCCGCGACCCGGGCTATGGATGGTACGGTTCCGCCAGTGGATGGCACTGCCCATGGCGCTGACATCGCTGGCATTGCTGTGGCTAACATATCAACTGGCTGGGGTCACCGGTTTGATGATCGGCGGCGCGGCGGCGCTCATCATCCTCGCGGGGCTGTTTGCACTTGGCCGGAAACAGAAAGCGGGGTCGCCCTATAAATGGGTTGTGATTTCCCTGTTGGCGATAGCCATCGGCGCGGCACTGATAATCGGCAAAGTGACGATTGAGCCTGCGGGCACGGCGTCTAAGGCAGGTAGCATCACTTTTAACGAAGCCCGCCTGAAAACGCTGCGTGCCGAGGGCAAGCCGGTGTTCCTCTATTTCACCGCTGACTGGTGCGTCACCTGCAAGGTCAATGAACAGGCGGCGATTGACCGGACGGAGACCAATGACGCATTCCGCAAGGCGGGCATGACCGTGATGGTGGGTGACTATACGCGCAGGGACCCCGACATTACCCGCTATCTCGCAAAATATGGTCGCTCCGGCGTGCCATTATATCTGTACTTCCCGCCGAACGGAGACGCGCAGATACTTCCGCAAATATTGACGGTCGATGACCTGACGGCACTCACCAAATAGATCAGATTAGGATCCTTTCGCCATTTGCTGAGCGGCGATCATGCGCGCTTGGCCGTGTCTCGAGAGCCACTGTCGCGAACAAAAGCGGATAATCCGGCGCTAAGGCCTTTATCTGTTAGCGATTTGGCTGTAATGGCGCAGCTCAACATCAAAAGGAGTATCGACTATCGCCACCCCGCCGACCCGGCGCGCAATGACCCCACCTGTTAAAAGTGGTCCGCGCTACAATAATCTCATCACAGCTGAAAAAGTACGAGTCATTGATGATGACGGCGAAAATTTGGGTGTCCTGTACACCCGCGAGGCGATAGCGCAGGCCGCTGAAGTCGGTCTTGACCTGGTGGAAGTATCCCCGAACGCTGATCCCCCAGTCTGCAAGTTTCTGGACATCGGCAAGTTCAAATATGAGGCCCAGAAAAAGGCCAACCTTGCGCGTAAGAGTCAGAAAACGCAGGAAATTAAAGAAATTAAAATGCGTCCGAACATCGATGACCATGATTATATGGTCAAGATGAAGAAGGTTGCGGAATTCATCGAGGAAGGTGACAAGGTGAAAATCACTTTGCGTTTCCGTGGTCGTGAATTGGCCCACCAACAATTGGGTATGCACCTGTTGCAACGCGTTCAGGCCGATACGACCGAGACCGCAAAGGTGGAGGCGCATCCCCGCATGGAAGGCCGTCAAATGCTTATGGTGCTGTCGCCCAAATAGGGCGCAGTCACCAAATGGCTTGGCGAATCAACTCGACGCCAACGACCACCATCAACAGCTGAATGATGATATTGAACCGTTCGGGTGACACCCGCTTGACCAACCGCACGCCTGCCATTGTGCTGAGTACAGCCAGTGGCAGGAAGATGGCGGTCAACGTCATATTTTGCGTGTTGAATTGGCCGAGCGCCGCATAAGCGGGCACTTTCATCCAATTGATGATGGCAAAGAATATCGACGACGTTCCGACAAAGACCAAATGTGGGAAGTTACGCGACAGGGCCCAAATCTGAAATGGTGGGCCGCCCGCATGGGCAACTTGGCTGGTGAAGCCTGAAACCCCGCCCATGACGACGCCAACCCACTCGGGTGCTGGGCCAGCCAGCTTAAGCTGAGCACCGAACAAAGGAAGCAAGCGATAGACACCAAATGATAGCGCAATAACGCCGACAAAGCCGCGCACCGCGTCTTCATTAATCGAGGTCGCCAAAAACCATCCAAAAAAGATGCCAACGACTGCGCCGGGCAAGGTGAGCAACAACGTCCGCAGATCAAAATTGCGCCGGAATGCCCAGACGCTCACAATATCCTGAACCATCAATATGGGTAACAACATGCCTGCACCGGCGACTGGGTCCATGACCAAGGCCAGTATCGGCATGGCTGCCGCGCCGAGCCCTGCAAATCCACCCTTGGCAAGCCCCACCAATATGACGGCAGCACTTGCGACGATGTAGAAATAGAGTTCGACGGGCAGGTTCAAGGCGTCTTCAAGCGCTTCCGCACCGCGAGGATATAAATGATCGACGCGGCGGCAGCGAAGATGAACCACTGGATGGCATAGAGGAAATGGTTGTTTGGAATTTGCGCTGGCGATGGCAATGCGAGCTGTTGCAGACCATCTGCGGGGTCAGTCGACACCAACTTAATCAACTGCATCCCATCGGGCGCGATAATGCCACGGACCAGTCCGCCGCTCCAGCTGGGTGATTGCGGACGTTCGGACCAACCGATGGCAACTTTCGCGTTCACGCCTTCAGCGCCGCCTGTTTGGCATGAGGCAACATGGGCAAAGCCTGCGTCGCCAGCACGATTGCTGCCTGACACCGACTCTATTTTAAGCACCTTGCCGCACATCAGCGTAGAGCGCCGAAACAGCGGCAGTGCCTTGGGATCGGGCACGTCGGGCCAAGTGACCGCCGGCAGGCCATCAGCGGCGTTGTAACGGGCGAGCAAAGCTTCTTTTTCAGCCTTGCGCTGAAGCTGCCAGACGCCGAGGCCAATCATGATACCGACCGCGATGATCACAATGATCGTTGGAATAATCGGCCAGCGTTTCATAGCAGATCATCCTTCCCGGCTTCATGTGCCTTGTTGCGATACTCCGATGCCAGCAATGCCGCTTTCGCCATCCGCAGCGTTACCACGGTTAATGCGGCGGTCACCGGAACCCAAATGATGACATGCACCCAAAAGGGCGGTCGGACGGCGGAATCGAGCAGCAAAGCGAAGACAATGATCAGCGCACCAATCACCATAGTGAGCAATGCCGCAGGGCCATCGCCTACGTTAAACGCACCATAATCGAGTTTGCAGTGCGAACATGAGTCCGCAAACTGGCCAAGCCCCGCAAACAGTGTTTTGCCGCCGCATTGGGGGCAGAGACCAAAAAGGGCAGCCCGCAATATGCTGGGCCGCCCTTCTGGAGATTGCTCTGCTGTCATTTACGCGTGAACTGGTGCGCCCCAGCCACCCCAAATGTAGATGGCGATGAACAGGAACAGCCACACCACGTCGACAAAGTGCCAGTACCAAGCCGCAGCTTCAAAACCGAAATGCTGCTTTGGTGTGAAGTGGCCTTTGTTTGCACGCACAAGGCATACTGCCAAGAATATTGTACCAACGATCACGTGGAAACCGTGGAAGCCAGTCGCCATATAAAATGCGGTGCCATAGTTCAGGCCAGCGAATGGAAACGGTGCTTCCAGATACTCATAGGCCTGAATGGAGCTGAACAGCAGGCCCAACAGGATCGTCGCCAACAGACCTTTTTTCAAACCTTCGCGGTCGCCATGGATGAGCGCATGGTGCGCCCAAGTGACGGTGGTGCCCGAGCACAACAGGATCAAGGTGTTGAGAAGCGGCAATTTCATGGAATCGAGAACCTCGAGACCCTTTGGTGGCCACTGCATCAAAGCGGCGGCGCCTTCTTGGCCGATCAGGTTGGTTACCGTAAATGCGTGCGTTTCGGCATCCTTCACGATTTCCAGCGGCACTGGGAACAAGGCATAGTCAAACCATGCCCAGAACCAGCCCACGAAGAACATGACTTCCGAGGCGATGAACATGATCATGCCGTAGCGCAGGTGAAGCTGAACCACAGGGGTGTGGTCACCCGCATGCGCTTCGGTCACAACATCGGACCACCATGCGTAAAAGGTGTACAATACGCCGATAAGGCCAAGGCCAAAGACGAGGCTACCATAACCGAACTGCTCGGGATGCATCCACATCACGAGGCCGAAGAACATCGTCAGGGCCGAGAACGAACCCAATATGGGCGTGATGCTCGGCGGCAGAATATGATAATCGTGATTTTTGGCACCCGCCATGGTCAATTCCCTGTAGTCTTAACGTGGTAAGTTTGCCTTAGCTTCCGTTCGCCTGCGGGTCCACCGTGTTTGGCTTTTCCACTGGGTAGAATGTGTAGCTAAGTGTAATTTCTTCAATGTCTTTGGTTTCTGGATCGGTCATGATCTTTGGATCGACATAATATAGGACCGGCATTCTAACTTGTTCACCGGGCTTAAGTGTTTGTTCGGTGAAGCAAAAGCACTGTATTTTGTTGAAATATTTGCCCGCCAGCGCCGGCGTGACGTTAAACGTTGCCGTCCCCGTCACCGCTTCGCTCGACAAATTTTTTGCCAAATAAATCGACATATCCTTCGCGCCGATGCTGACCGTGTCGGTCGGGCGTTCCGGCTTGAATTCCCACGGCAAGTCGCCGCGATGATTGGCGTCAAAACGGACGACAATGGATTTGTTCGTGACGGATACGGTAGCCGCTTGCGCCGCATCAACCCGCATCGTTGTGCCGCCGAAACCCGTCACCTGACAAAACAGGCGATACAGGGGAACAGCCGCAAAGCCGACGCCAACCATTGAAATGGCAAGCGCGCCTGCCAAAAAACCAGTTTTTGCGTTCGATATAGCCATCAGCCCCAGACCCCAACTTTTACGACTGTGATCATGAAGAACAATATACACAAGCCGACGAGGGCAACACCCATGACACGCGACCGCGCCGCTTGGCGTTTGCGGATGAGCGCGGTTTCTTCGGCGGTATAGGGCGATTGGTCAGACTGAGTCATGCGATCACCATACGGTCAATTGCGAACAGGGCGAACAAAAGAAACAGATACAGGATGGAGAAAGCGAAAAGCTGCTTCTCCGGCTTCATCGCCGCAGCATCGGTGGCTTCATTTTGCCAGACACGGAATGCAAGGATCAGGAATATCCCGCTCAAAACTAAGGAAGCCGCACCATATAGCCAGCCACTATCGCCCAAGATGAAAGGCAATATCGCTGCGCCCGCCATCGGGAAGCTATACCCAAATATCTGGTTACGCGTGACGCGCTGACCCTTCACATTTGGCAGCATCGGGATACCCGCTGCGCCGTAATCGGTCTTCATAAACAGCGCGAGCGCCCAAAAATGCGGCGGGGTCCACAAGAAGATGATGGTGAAGAGCACGACCGGCAGGAAAGTCACATCACCGGTGACGGCGGCCCAACCAATTACCGGCGGAAATGCGCCCGCAGCACCGCCGATAACGATATTTTGCGGCGTATTGGGCTTAAGCCAGATTGTGTAGACGATGGAATAAAAGAATATCGAGAAAGCCAGCAAACCGGCCGACAGCCAGTTTACAGCAACACCCATGATGCCGACGGAAAAGGCAGCAAGGCCAACGCCGAAGTGCAACGCTGCCTCACGATCCATTCGTCCGGCGGGCAATGGCCGCTGTGCTGTCCGCGCCATTTTGGCGTCGACATCGGCTTCGTACCACTGGTTCAGCGAACCACATGCACCGGCGCCAAGGGCAATGCACAGGACGGCCGTAAAAGCGATGATGGGGTGGATGTTGCCCGGCGCGGCCAGCAAACCACATAAAGCGGTGAATACGACAAGCGACATAACTCTGGGCTTCGTTAAAGCCCAGAAGTCACGCCATTCGGCGGGCATTAATATGTCACGCGCTGCGCTCGTCATGTCCGTATCCAAACGCCTTAAAGCTTTGAAGCGGCGAACCGCCGCCGGTTACTTGATAACCGGCAGCGTTTCGAACTGGTGATATGGTGGAGGGCTTGTCAGCGTCCACTCAAGCGTTGTCGCGCCTTCACCCCAATAATTGTCTTCCGCGCGGCGACCGGCCAACAAAGACCAGATCACGTTGACGAAGAATATCAGGATACCGACACCCATGATGGCATAGCCCATCGACGCAACGCCGTTCCAGTAAGCGAAGGCTTCTGGATAATCGGGGTAACGACGTGGCATGCCGGAGTTTCCGAGGAAGTGCATTGGGAAGAACAAGACGTTCACGCCAACGAAGAACACCCAGAAGTGCAGATGGCCCAAAAATTCGTTCAGGTGACGACCCGACATCTTGCCAAACCAGTAATAGAAGCCGGCGAAGAGCGAGAAGACCGCACCCAACGACAACACATAATGGAAGTGGGCGACAACATAATATGTGTCGTGCAGATTGTCGTCGAGACCGCCGTTGGCGAGCACAACACCGGTCACGCCACCAACGGTGAACATGAAGATGAAGCCCATTGCCCAAACCATCGGCGTTTTGAAGCTGACCGAACCGCCCCACATGGTGGCGATCCAGCTGAAGATCTTAATGCCGGTGGGCACTGCGATCACCATCGTTGCCGCGGTGAAGTACATCTTCATGTCAACGCTCATGCCCGTGGTGAACATGTGGTGCGCCCAAACGACGAAGCCAACAACACCGATGGCAACCATGGCATAAGCCATGCCGAGATAACCGAAGACTGGCTTGCGGCTGAACGTCGCAACGATCTGGCTGATAATGCCAAAGCCTGGCAAGATCATGATGTACACTTCAGGATGTCCGAAGAACCAGAACAGATGCTGATACAATACCGGGTCACCGCCGGCAGCCGCATCAAAGAATGCGCCGCCAAAGTTACGGTCAACCAAAAGCATCGTGATGGCAGCAGCCAATACGGGCAATGCAAGCAACAGAAGGAATGCGGTCACAAGCACGGACCAGACGAACAGCGGCATTTTATGCAGCGTCATGCCGGGGGCACGCATGTTGAAGATGGTCGTGATGAAGTTGATCGCACCAAGGATCGATGCCGCACCTGCAAGGTGAAGCGAGAAGATCGCCATATCCACAGCAGGTCCAACGGATCCGGAGGTCGAGAGCGGTGCGTATACTGTCCAACCGGTACCGGCACCAAGGCCCGTACCACCGGGTACGAAGCTGGAGCCAAGCAACATGATGAACGCAACAACCGTCAGCCAGAAGCTGACATTGTTCATACGCGGGAACGCCATATCTGGAGCGCCAATCATGAGCGGCACGAACCAGTTGCCGAAACCACCGATGATGGCTGGCATGACCATGAAGAACACCATGATCAGACCGTGGGCAGTGATGAGGACATTCCACATATGATATGCTTCGTCCAAAGACGCTTCCTTGCCGGCCATCATGGATGCCCAGCCTTGAAGATACTGAATACCCGGCGCGGCCAGCTCAAGGCGCATGAGGCCCGAAATCGCGCCGCCGATGATCCCTGCGAAAATCGCGAAGATCAAATAGAGCGTGCCGATATCTTTGTGGTTGGTCGACATAAACCAGCGCGCGAAGAAGCCCGGCTTATGATCCGCGTCATGATGGTCATGCGCGTGGAGGTCTGTACCTGTTGCGGCAATCGTGGTCATCAGTCTGGCCTTTTTACTTGGTTGGCGCTGCGGCAGGGGCAGCGACTGGGTCAGTGGTTGGTGCAGGTGCTGCAGCGGCGGCTGGGGCAGCTACGGCTGGGGCTGCTGGTGCAGGCTTTTCAGCGCCGGGCATCGTTCCGCCTTGCGCTTTAACCCATGCAGCAAATTTTTCGGGTGGCAGCGCTTCTACAACGATGGGCATAAACGCATGCCGTGCACCGCAAAGCTCCGAACATTGTCCGAAATACACGCCGGGCTTCGTGATCGTCAGCGACTTTTCGTTCAAACGGCCAGGGACGGCATCAAGCTTGAACCAAAGCGATGGGACGGCGAAGGCGTGGATCACGTCTGCAGCCGTTGTCTGAATGCGGAGCGGAACGCCCGCTGGCACGACCATACGATTGTCGGCGGCCATCAGCTTGGGGCCATCGTTTTCGGTACGGAAGCGCTCGCCCTTGGCAACATCGCCTTCCTCTTTGAGCATGTTGGACACAACTTCAAAGCCGCCATGATCAGGATAAGTGTAACCCCAATACCACTGATAGCCGGTTGCCTTAATGGTCACTGCTTCTGCCGGTGCTGGCTTGAACTGCTTGGCAAGCAAGTCAAGCGATGGGTAAGCAATGCCGAGAAGGATGAGGACTGGGATCAACGTCCAAACGACCTCAATGAAGGTATTGTGCGTCGTCTTTGAAGGGACGGGATTTGCACGGCGGTTGAAGCGCACGATCACCCAAAGCAGCAAGCCCAGAACGAAAAGCGAAATGATCGTGATGATTGGCAACAAAATGGCGTTGTTAATCCATTTTGCATATTGGCCATTGTCGCTGAACTGTTCCTGAAAATCGACTTCCTTCGGCTTCGGCATACCGACGCTGTTGGCATAGTCAGGGCGCATTGGCGTGTAGCCAGGAAGCGATCCATCCATCGATTTCGGCGCAGCGGCGGCGGCTGGCGCTGCTTCTGCTGCAGCGGCAACAGGTGCTGCTGCGGCTGGCGTTGCTACAACCGGTGCAGCCACTTCTTTCGTGACTGGCGCAGGCGCGGGATTCGCAGGCTGCGCCAATGCCAATGACGGCATTGCCATGGCAGCCATTACAACCAGAAATTTCTTCAACATAATCATCAATTTAGCCCCGTATTCTTGGTGCGACGCAGAAATATTGCGTAGGCCTGACCCCCCGCTGGAGGGTCGGACTCGCGCGACCTATAGGCGCGCTTATCTGAACCCTCAAGCGGTCGATTTATGATTTTTAGCATTTAATTGCTCCACTCTTCTACCTATTTGCGTTGCAATCCGCTAAACGGAAGATGCAAAACACAACATTCGCCAGCCAGGAAAAATCTCCCCATCATGACCGAAGATGAAATATTATCTGAATTCCGTAGCGTCGACGCACTGCTCGAAGGACATTTCCTGCTGTCGTCCGGTCGCCACAGCGCGTATTATCTTCAGTGCGCACGCCTGCTGATGAATCCCGAACGTGCGGGGCGCATTGCCTTGGCGCTGACACAAAAAATGCCGCGCGAGCTGCGAAACGAGATCGAAGCCGTCATTTCCCCGGCCATGGGTGGCCTGATCATCGGCCATGAAATGGGTCGCGCGCTTGGCGTTGATGCGATGTTCGTGGAACGTCCTGACGGCGTCTTTGGTCTGCGTCGCGGTTTTTCGATCGCGCCAGGCACCAAAATCCTGATGATGGAAGATGTCGTGACGACCGGCCTTTCATCGCGTGAAGCGATAGCGGCGATCGAAGCCGCAGGCGGTCATGTCATCGCCGCTGGCGCAGTGGTGGACCGTTCGGCAGGCACCGTCGACCTCGGCGTGCCATTCTTCCCGCTCATTCAGCTGAACTTTCCAACCTATGCCCCTGATGAATTGCCGCCTGAATTGGCTGCGACCGAGGCGGTAAAGCCCGGTAGCCGTAAGCTATGACGTCAGAGCATTCGTCTCGTCTGCGTCTTGGCGTCAATATCGACCATGTTGCGACGATCCGAAATGCGCGTGGCGGAATGCATCCCGATCCGATGCGCGCCGCACATATGGTCGAAGCAGCGGGCGGCGATGGCATCACCGTCCATTTGCGCGAAGACCGCCGGCATATTCGCGACGCTGACCTCGACGCGATTATGCGGGAAATCCGCTTGCCCATTAACTTGGAAATGGCGGCAACGGACGAAATGCTGGAAATCGCGCTTCGGCATAAGCCGCATGCTGCCTGCATCGTCCCCGAACGGCGCGAAGAACGCACGACCGAGGGTGGGCTTGATGCCGCTGGGCAACACAATCATCTCGCGCCCATCGTCACGCGGCTCGCCGACGCGGGCATCCGCGTGAGCCTGTTCATCGAACCCGACGCGCGCCAGATTGAAGCCGCCATCCGCTTGAAAGCGCCCATCGTGGAATTTCACACCGGCAAATATGCGCACGCAGACGGCGAAGAACGCGAAATAGAGCTTCGCCGCATTGCGGACGCTGCCGCGCTTGCGGCTAAAAATGGCATCGAACCGCATGCTGGCCACGGCCTGACATTTGAAAATGTCCAACCCATCGCCGCCATTCCGCAGTTCGCGGAGCTGAACATCGGGCATTATCTGATTGGTGAGGCAATCTTCATCGGTCTGGAGGAAAGCGTCCGGAAAATGCGGACGTTAATGGATCTCGCGCGGTGATAATCGGGCTGGGTTCCGACCTTTGTAATATCGAACGCATCGCCCATTCGCTTGAGCGCTTTGGCGAGCGGTTTGAAAAGCGTGTCTTTACCGACGTCGAGCGCGCCAAAGCTGGCAAGCGACCATTCACACGGGCGGGCACATATGCCAAACGTTTTGCGGCCAAAGAGGCTTTTTCAAAAGCTGTTGGAACCGGATTTAAGCATAAAGTGTTCATGAAAGATATTGGCGTGGTCAACGCGCCGTCAGGTGCGCCAACGCTGGCGCTGACGGGCGGCGCAAAAGCGCGGCTCGACGCAATGATTCCTTCGGGCTATGAAGCCCATATTCATCTGACACTGACTGATGACCACCCATGGGCGCAGGCATTTGTCATTATCGAAGCGTTACCATCGCAAAAGGCATGACCAGTTTGACCACCGACAATATCGACCCCAATGTCCCGGCCACTCCAGTCCCTGAAAAACGCGGCTTGGCCTCTGCTATTTGGGCGGAAATCAAAGGGATGTTCTGGCTGCTGATGGCCGTTCTTGCGTTTCACAGCTTCATTGCAAAGCCGTTTTATATCCCGTCGATATCAATGATGCCAACATTGCTAGTGGGCGACCGGTTGTTCGTGAGCAAATATCCCTATGGCTGGAGCCATGTGTCGCCCACCATTCCCAATCCGGTCGCGATATTTCGTTGGCTGGTGCTACGCGAGGAAGTAGAGGCGCTGGCCGTCCCGCTTCCGGAAAGCGAGAAGCGGGTCTGGGGGAAAATACCGGCCCGTGGCGATATTGTGATTTTGACGCCGAAGGGCAAATATCAGGATTGGATCAAACGTGTCATTGGCCTGCCCGGTGACACGATTGCCTTGCGCGAAGGTCAGATTTTCCTGAACGGCAAGCCCGTTAAGCAAGATACCCAGCTCAATCTGGTTTTGCCTGTCGATGCCAATAATCCATGCAATGATTATGATTTCCCGGGCGCGCTGACGCAGGGCGATGACGGCGTTATGACATGCAATCTGCCTATCATTCGCGAAACGCTGCCCAATGGCGTACAATATGACACCATCGATGCCCGCCGACGCGAGACCGATGATATGGAACCTGTAAAAATACCTGCGGGCCATGTGTTCTTGATGGGCGACAACCGCGACAATAGCTCCGACAGCCGCGTGCCAGAGGCGCTGGGCGGCCTTGGCGGCCCGGTATCTTGGGATCGCATTGGCGGCCGCGCGGAAATCATTACCTTCTCTGTCGATGGCAGCACTGGCCTAAACCCGGCAACGTGGATTTCATCGCTGCGCGGTGACCGCGCGGGCACCAGCCTGCGTCCCAAAAAGGTCCGTTCAAGTGAATGATATCGCGAAAGAAGCCCCTGCCGCAAAACCCGCCAAGGCGCGGCGCACCCGCAGAAAGCGGGCGGTTCAGGAAGACACATTTCGCGAAGAGGTAGGCCCAACCGAACTTTACGACCCCATAATCCGCACCGAGATTAAGCGGGCGGCGGTCTGGATTGGCATGACCGCATTTGTCGTCGGGCTTGTCTGGTTGGCGCAGCCGCTGCTGCTCATCATGGGCGGTCTTGTCCTTGCCGCGATGTTTGATGGCGGCGCACGTTTGCTTGGCCGGGTGTTGCCCATCCCGCGCGGTATCCGCCTGACCATCGTTGTCCTTGCCGTATTCGGTTTCATGTATTGGACATTTGTCTTCACGGGATCCGAGCTTGCCGCGCAGGCCGCCAGCCTTCAGGCTATTGTCGAAGCGCAGATTGAATCCATCGGCAACCGTATTGCTGCTGCCGGATTCAACATATCGGCAGAAGATGTCAAAAGCTTCGGCACGCAGATTTTGAATTCCGTCGGCCGCGTAACCGCCGCCGTTTCTTCGGTGGTCGGCACTGTGACCAATATGGCGATGATGCTGGTCCTCGCCATATTCATCGCCGCCGAACCGCGCATGTATGAACGCGGCGTCGCATGGATGTTACCGCTGGCGGAGCGCGAGCATTTCTATGTCACCGCCGCCAAAATGGGCAGCGTATTGCGCCGCCTCATGGCCGGCCGGTTGCTCGGTATGGCGGTGGAAGGTTTTGGCACATGGATATTGCTCAGCCTTGGCGGCGTACCCATGGCGGCGCTTTTGGGTGTGCTCACAGGGCTGTTGGCGTTTTTGCCCAATATCGGCGCTATCGTATCGGGCGCGCTCATCATCCTCGTCGGATTTTCGGCAGGTTTTGATGTCGGTCTTTATGCCATCTTCGTATATTTCGTCGTTCAGATGGTCGACGGCTATCTGATTGTGCCCATGGTCGCCAAACGCGCAGTCGATCTGGCGCCCGCGCTTGTCCTTGGCGCGCAGATCCTGTTCGGCGCTTTGTTCGGCATATTGGGGCTTGCACTGGCGGACCCCATCATCGCGATGATTAAGGTCGCGCTTGAGCGGCAATCGGAACGCAATGAAGCGCGCGCAATCCGCGAAGGGCCATGAAGCAACGTTGTGCTGCTGATTTTCTGCTTCTTTATGGGCATTGCCAATTTTGCCATGCACAAGGCAGTTTCAGAATCCGGACATCCCTTCGTTGAAGAAACCAAGCGTTATTTCAACCCGCGTTTCAGTCCTTATGGCAGCTACGCCATCGAACTGGCGTTGCTGATGGGCGCGCTGTGGTTCGCCAATGGCGGGTCGTGGGCGGTTTCGCTGACCTATGGGGTATATACGGGCATTAACGCGGTAGCGACATGGATGCTGCTTTCGGGTCGCACATGATGGACGTTTGCGCTTTCGTTTAATCTAATTATACGGCCCCTGTGCCACCATTAGCCCCCACGTCAGACGCCAAGCCCGATTTCGCCGTGATGCGTCGTTTCTTGCCATATTTGTGGCCAAAGGGTGAGGCTGGCCTGCGCGCGCGCATTGTGTTTGCGCTGTTGCTGGTGGTGGTCTCCAAGCTCATTCAGTTAAGCATGGCGTGGGTCTATGGTCAGGCCATCGACCGCATGGTTCCCGGCATGGAAGACAGCGTCGCTATCGCGATTGCGCTCGTGGCCGCCTATGCGGGTGCGCGTTTTGGCGGCGTCTTGTTCGACAATCTACGCAACGTGGTTTTTGAGCGCGTCGGGCAAGAAGCCACCCGCCGTTTGGCCGAAAATGTCTTCAGCCATTTGCACAATCTATCGATGCGCTTTCATATGAACCGCCGAACAGGCGCGGTAACCAAGGTTATCGAACGCGGCACCAAGAGCATCGATATCATGCTCTATTTCCTGCTGTTCAACATCGCGCCGACCTTGCTTGAGCTCGTTCTGGTCTCCGCATATTTCAAGATTGAATTTGGTTGGGGTATGGTTGCGGCGACGCTTATCATGGTGGTCAGCTACATCGCCTACACCACCGTCATCACCAACTGGCGCAACAAATTGCGCGAGGAAATGAACGAGCTGGATACCCAGACGGTCGCAAAGTCGGTCGACAGTCTGCTCAATTATGAAACGGTGAAATATTTCAACGCCGAAAAGCGTGAGACACGCCGCTATGCTGAGGTGGTTCATCATTATGCAAATGCCGCCGTCAAATCGGAAAACTCGCTTGCCGCGCTGAATATCGGGCAGTCGCTGATCACCAATTTGATGATGGCGGGCGCCATGGGCTATGTCGTTTGGGGCTGGTCGCGCGGCCAGTTTACAACTGGCGACGTTGTCACCGTCAACACCTTGTTGGCGCAGCTTTTCCGGCCGCTGGATATGCTTGGGATGGTGTACCGCACCATTCGCCAAGGCCTCACGGATATGGCCGCGATGTTCGACCTGATCGATACGCCCGCCGAAATTACGGATAAGCCCGGGGCGCCTGCCTTGGCCGTGTCGGGCGGCGCTGTGGCGTTTGAAGATGTGCGCTTTGGCTATGACCCCGACCGGCAAATCCTCAACGGCGTCAGCTTCACAATTGAACCGGGGCATACCCTCGCGGTGGTGGGGCCATCGGGCGCGGGCAAGTCGACCATTGCGCGGCTACTATACCGTTTTTACGACATCACCGGCGGCCGCATTACCATCGACGGGCAGGATCTGCGCGATGTGACGCAATCAAGCCTGCGCAGCGTCATTGGCATTGTCCCGCAGGACACCGTGCTGTTCAACGACAGCATTGGCTATAATATCGGTTATGGCCGTGAGGGATCGAGCCAAAGCGAAATCGAAGAGGCCGCACGCGGCGCGTCGATTCACGGCTTTATCGAGTCACTGCCAGAACAATATGCTGCCAAGGTCGGCGAACGCGGGTTGAAACTGTCCGGCGGCGAAAAGCAGCGTGTGGCCATTGCGCGGACGTTGTTGAAAAATCCGCCGATCCTGATCCTTGATGAAGCGACCAGCGCGCTGGATAGCCGCACCGAGTCCGAAATTCAGGCGACGCTTGAACGCATTTCGGAACGCCGCACGACAATCATCATCGCCCACCGGCTGTCGACCATAGTCGATGCCGACCAGATCATGGTTTTGGATGTCGGACGCGTTGCCGAACAAGGGACGCACAATGAATTGCTGCGCAAAGGCGGGCTCTATGCCGAAATGTGGGCACGGCAGCAAAGCGAAGCCGAAGACGAGGCCGTTCCTTCGGCATAATCGCGCGCTATCCACAAGCGACTTGGTTTGAAGACAACTGCACTCTGTCACTGACACTTCAGTCACGCTAGGGCGTGGCATGGTCCCCGTCGCTCCATCCCCAACCCCATCTGATGTGTTGCACCGCATTTTCGGTTTTCCCGAATTTCGCGGACAGCAGGAACAGGTCGTATCGCGGGTGCTTGCGGGGCAACGCACCTTGGCGATCATGCCAACGGGTGCAGGCAAATCTTTATGTTACCAATTGCCCGCGGTCATCATGGACGGCACGTGCATTGTCATTTCGCCGCTCATCGCGCTGATGCATGACCAAATGCGCGCGGCCGACGCCGTTGGCATTCGCGCGGCGACATTGACATCAGCCGACGACAACCGTGCAGAAACGATCAGCCGGTTTCGTGCTGGCGAATTAGACCTGTTGTATGTCGCGCCGGAACGCGCATCGGGGCAAGAGTTTCGCAACCTGTTGCGTGAGACCAAAATCGCACTGTTTGCCATTGATGAAGCGCATTGCGTTTCCGAATGGGGGCATGATTTCCGCCCGGACTATCGCCTGCTGCGTCCCTTGCTTGACGACTTTGCCGAAGTGCCGCGCCTCGCGCTGACCGCAACAGCCGACACCCACACGCGCGACGATATTGCCGAGCAACTGGGCATTCCGCGCGATGGCGTCATGGTGGCAGGTTTTGACCGGCCTAACATCCGCTATGCCGCAGAAGCCGCGCCGAACAGCGGCATTGCTGCACTGGTGAAAAGCCTGCCGGGCGCGGGCATAGTCTATGCCCAGACCCGTGACCGCACCGAAAAAATTGCGGCCCAAATCGCAGAGACCGGCCGCAAGGCGCTGTACTATCACGCCGGTATGGAGCCGCAGACACGGGCGCGGGCACAGGCAGAGTTTGTGTCTTCTGAAGACATGGTGATGGTGGCAACGGTGGCTTTTGGCATGGGCATCGACAAGCCCGATGTGCGCTTTGTCGTGCATGCCGGTCTGCCGAAATCTGTCGAATCCTATTATCAGGAAAGCGGCCGCGCCGGACGCGATGGCGACCCGGCGGTGGCGCATATGCTATGGTCCGCCGGAGACTTCACCCGCGCCCGCATGCGCCTGAACGAGCTTCCCCCCGAACGGCGTGAGGCGGAATTGGCGCGCGTTGCCGCGTTGTCATATCTGGTCGAAACGGCGGGGTGCAGGCGTGCCGTGCTGCTGCGTCACTTTGGGGAGAGCCCACCTGAATCGTGCGGTAATTGCGACAATTGCCTGAATGCGCCCGACGTTCATGACGCCACCGAACTGTCGCGCAAGCTCTTGTCCGCCGCCTATCGCACGGGGCAGATGTTCGGCATGGGCCATTTGGAAAAGGTCCTGACGGGCAGCAAAGATGACCGCATCACCCAATTGGGGCATGATCAGCTTTCGGTGTTTGGAATTGTAAGCAAGGCAGAGGCAGCAATGCTCAAGCCCTTGTCTCGCGCTCTGCAGGCACGCGGGGC
The DNA here is from genome assembly GCA_027490455.1 of Sphingomonadales bacterium. GTDB lineage: Bacteria > Pseudomonadota > Alphaproteobacteria > Sphingomonadales > Sphingomonadaceae > Sphingorhabdus_B. The sequence continues at coordinate 17,534 of JAIXYC010000042.1, read as the reverse complement.
AATGGTGGCCAACGAACATGGCGGCCTGAAATTGGCGGGCGATGCCCGCGCGATCATGCGCGGCGATCAAAACATTCAGATTGCGATCGTAAAGCCCGACACCAAACGCCGCGCCGGTCGCCCGGACAATCCCATTGGCAACCCGTTGTTTGAGGCACTGCGTGCAAAACGTCGCGCGCTGGCCGAAGATGTGGGCGTGCCGCCTTATGTTATTTTTCACGACGCAACTTTGCGCGAAATGGCGTTGACCAAGCCAACCAATATCCACGCCTTAGGCCGAATTAGCGGCGTCGGCGCACGCAAGTTGGAGGCCTATGGCGAAGATTTCCTATCGGTCATCGCGCAGTTTTAGCGGGGCGCTTCTCGTTAATGCGCGGTCCATTCTTGTTATCGATTGCAGATTAAAATAAGGCGAAGGGCAGATGACCGCTTTGTGCGGCAAATAACAGGATTTGCTGATGTTTCGTAAATTGACAGACACGTTTTTCGCCGCGCCGCAAATCAGCCTTTCCGACGTGGCAGACGCGAAAGCCGCGGGCATTTCGTTGATCATCAACAACCGTCCAGAAGATGAATCCGCCGACCAGACGTCAGGCGCTGAAATCGCCGCCGCGGCGCAAGCTGCCGGTATCGCTTATGTCGCCATTCCCGTGACGCACGCGGGCTTTGCCGAATGGCAGGTGACGGCCATGGCCGATGCCATTGAAAACGCAAACGGCAAAATATTGGCCTATTGCCGGTCGGGGACCCGATCGACATTGTTATGGGCATTGGCCCGCGCGGCGAAGGGCGACCATCCCGCCGTTCTTTCGGAACAGGCCGCTGACGCAGGCTATGATTTGTCGCCCGTTGCGGCGATGATGGACATGTTGCGCGGACGGGCTTCTTAATGGCAGAATTGCTGCAACTTGCCGGGTCGATTGCATCGATTTTGTTTATCGCGTGGCTCGCACGGTTTTGGCGCTTGGGCGGCGATGTCCGCATCCACAGCGAAGCGCAGGCGCGTGACATTGCTGAAGAAACGCTCTGTGGGTTCCATCCCGTCGACATCGCAATCGACAAAGCCGGTATCGCGGCATTGCTGCGTGACGATCAAGGCCGGCACATGCTCATCCGTCGCCACGGTGTGCAATGGGCAGGACGTTTGCTCGACAGGCACAGCGAATCCCGTTTGGACCAGAATTTCCTCACCATAGGGACAGGCGAGAAGACATTTGGAACCATTACGCTCAATTTGGGTGAACAAGCACCGTCATGGGCATCTGGCCTTCGGCATTTGAACAACGGTCAGCATAACATGGGAAATACGCATGCCTGAACTTTTCAGCCCAGTGGATTATGCCATTCCGGCGTTCGTCATCCTCATCATCGCAGAAATGCTGTGGGCCCGCAGCCGTGCGCCAGAGAAATATGAACCACGCGACACCTTGACGTCACTCGCGCTCGGCACCGGCAGCACCGTTGCAGGCGCACTCACCGGCGCGTTGGTGTTCAGTCTGGCGATGTGGATGTACGAGAACCGGTTGTTCGACATTGGCTGGGTGTGGTGGGCGTGGCCCTTATGCTTTGTTTTGGACGATCTGGCTTATTATTGGGCGCATCGCACCGGACACCGCGTCCGCTGGTTTTGGGCCAGCCATGTAAACCATCACTCAAGCCAGCATTATAATCTCTCCACTGCGCTGCGTCAGACATGGACCGGTTTCATTGCGCTTGGCTTTATCTTCCGCATTCCGTTGGCGCTCATCGGATTTCACCCGGCCCTGCTGCTTTTCGTGGGCGCGTTTAACCTCATTTATCAATTCTGGATCCATACCGAAGCCATCGGCAAATTCCCGCGCTGGTTCGAATATGTGATGAATACCCCAAGCCATCACCGCGTCCATCATGCGACCAATCCCCGCTATCTTGACCGCAATTATGCGGGTGTTTTCATCATCTGGGATCGCATGTTCGGGACCTTCACCGAAGAAGTAGATAGCGAAAAAATCCGCTACGGGATTGTCCGGCAACTCGGAACCTTCAACCTGCTGTGGAGCGTGTTTCACGAATGGGTCGGGATATTCCAAGACCTCTGGTCGGCACCATGGCGTCACAAATTGTCGTACCTTGTGCGCGAACCGGGATGGAGCCACGATGGCAGCCGGGAAACATCGACCACGATCCGTGCGCGATGGCTTGAAACGCAACATTCAAAGGGCGAATAGCGCTATTTACACCCTTGCCAGTATTTAATCGTCCGCTTAAACCTTGGCGTTAGAGGAGCAGGCAACATGGACGAATTTGATATCATCGTGATTGGTGGCGGGTCAGCGGGGAGCGCTGCAGCTGGGCGTCTTTCCGAAGGTGGCAAATATAAGGTCTGCCTGATCGAGGCCGGCGGCACCAACAACAATATGTTGATCAAAACGCCCGGTTTCATGCCATTCATCCGCAATGGGTCGAACTATAAATATGAAACCGTTCCGCAAAAGGGCCTGAATGGCCGCACCGGATATCAACCACGCGGCAAAGGCCTTGGCGGGTCGAGCGCGATTAACGCGATGGTCTACATCCGTGGCCACAAATATGATTATGACAATTGGGCCGCATTGGGTTGCGATGGCTGGTCCTATGACGACGTGTTGCCCTATTTCAAACGCTGCGAAGACAATGAACGCGGCTCTGATGCCTTTCACGGATCAGGCGGACCGCTTTCCGTTTCTGACCAACGCTGGCCGCAAGCCGGCAGCCTTGCCTTCATCGAAGCGGCTGCCGAGCTGCAGTTGCCGGTCAATAACGACTTCAACGGCGCGACGCAGGACGGCTTTGGCCTGTATCAAGTCACGCAAAAGGGCGGCGAACGCTGGACCGCCGCACGCGCCTATGTCGAACCGGCACGCGACCGGATGAAAGTCATCACCGGTGCACTGACCGAAAAGATCATTGTAGAAAACGGACGCGCCACAGGCGTCATCATTCGCCAAGGTCGAAGCAAAAAACGCACAATCAAGGCACGCGGCGCTGTCATTTTGTCCGCAGGCGCATTTGGATCGCCGCAAATATTGATGCTGTCGGGCATTGGCCCGGCCGACCATCTGCGCAGCGTTGGCGTGGATGTCGTCCATGATAAGAAAGCTGTCGGCGCCGACTTGCAAGACCATATTGATTATGTCTCCAGCTTTGAAACACAGTCAAAGGACGACTTTTTCGGCGATTCGCTGACCGGTACCGTAAAGATGGTCAAAGCGATTATTGAACATCGCCGCAAGCGTACAGGCGTTATGACCACCTGCTTTGCCGAAGCGGGCGGATTTTGGCGTTCGGACGCAAGCTTGCCGGCACCCGACATTCAATATCATTTCGTCCCCGCAATGTTGGAGGACCATGGCCGTTCCAAAGTGAAAGGCCATGGGTTCAGCTGCCATGCCTGTGTCTTGCGGCCGGAAAGCCGTGGCACGGTGCGCCTTGCATCAACGGATGCAAGCACGGCCCCGCTGATTGACCCGGCATTTCTGAGCGACGATCGCGACATGGCCACATTGCGCAGCGGCGTGCGCGCCATGCACCGGATTTTCGAAGCACCTGCGCTTGCCGTTTATGGCGGAAAGAATCGCCATCCTGTCGATCTGAATGACGATGCCGCCTTGGATGATCTGATCCGCAGTCGCGCAGATACCGTATACCATCCCGTTGGCACATGCCGCATGGGGCCCAATGCGGACGATGTTGTCGACCCGCGCCTGAAATATCGTGGCATCGAAGGGCTGTATGTCGCGGATGCCAGCATCATGCCGCGCCTTGTTTCCGGTAACACAAATGCGCCAAGCATCATGATTGGTGAAAGATGTGCCGAATTTGTCCGGGCTGATTTGCAATAATCTTGCCTAAATGCAGCGTCGCGGGTAACCGCGTGCGCGCTATGACGATTAACGGAACAGATTATATCAGCACCCGCGGCAATGCGGACGCGCTCGATTTTGCAGGCGTCACCCTAACGGGTCTTGCCCGAGATGGCGGACTATATGTCCCGCGCCATTGGCCGCAATTTTCGACAGAAGACATAAAAGCGATGCGCGGCCTGTCTTATGTCGAGCTGGCCGCGCGCGTTATGGCGCCGTTTACAGCGGGTGTGTTGACCGAGGCGGAACTCAAGGGTCTGTGTTCGACGGCTTATGGGTCCTTTGCCCATTCGGCGATTACGCCACTGGTGCAGCTTGATGGGCAACACTGGCTGCTTGAGCTGTTTCACGGGCCAACCTTGGCATTTAAGGACGTTGCGCTCCAATTGCTTGGGCAGTTGTTTGAACGTTTCTTGTCGGGCACGGATAAAAAACTGACCATTGTCGGCGCGACCTCCGGAGACACAGGATCAGCAGCCATCGACGCCGTTGCCGGACGCGCACAAATCGAAATCTTCATGCTGCACCCGCATAACCGCGTCTCTGACGTACAGCGGCGGCAGATGACAACCATCCTTGCGCCCAATGTCCACAACATCGCGATTGAAGGCAGCTTCGACGACGCGCAAGCGATGGTAAAGCGGATGTTCAATGACAAGGACGTCAATGGCCCGCTGACTTTATCCGCCGTAAACTCCATCAACTGGGCCCGCCTGATGGCGCAGGTGGTATATTATTTCTACGCCGCGCTTCGATTGGGCGGACCTGAGCGCAAAGTTGCGTTTTCCGTCCCGACCGGAAACTTTGGCGATGTGTTTGCGGGCTATGTTGCCGCGCAAATGGGCTTGCCGATTGAACGGCTGATTGTGGCCACCAACATCAACGACATTTTGCATCGCGCCCTTTCAAAGGGTGACTATTCGGTGTTGGGCGTAACGCCGACCGCAGCTCCATCGATGGATATTCAGGTGTCGAGCAATTTTGAACGGCTGCTGTTCGACCTTGAAGGTCGCGATGGATCGACCACCGCGGCGCGGATGAAATGGTTCGAACAAATGGGCAAAATGGTTCTGTCGCCCGACATGCGTAAAAAATCGGCATTGCTGTCGAGCGCGCGCGCCGATGCGGACCAGATGTCCGCCGCTATGCGCTGGGCCTATGGCGCGGCGGACCAAATTATTGATCCCCACACCGCAATCGCACTGCACGCAGCGCGGGCGTCGGGCATCAAACCAGAAACGCCGGTCGTCACATTGGCAACCGCGCACCCCGCCAAATTCCCGGACGCAGTGGAAAATGCAACCGGCGTTCGCCCTGCTTTGCCCGCGCGCGTTTCGCATCTGTTTGACCGTGAAGAACGCTTTGATGTCTTGCCCGGCACATATGACGACGTCCGTGACTATGTGCTTGCGCGCGCCGTTCGCTAAAATATGGAACAGAATTTCGTCACCCTGATCAGCGAGCCGCGCAGCGATTACACGCTCATCGATTCAGGTAATGGGCGCAAATATGAATCCTACGGTGACCGCCGCTTCATCCGGCCAGAACCGCAAGCGATGTGGGCGCCTGCGCTCGGGGAGTGGCCCGCCGATGCCGAATTTATTCCCGGATCCGACGATGATGGCGGCGGACGTTGGTACAACAACAAACCCGTTCCCATGGATGGCTGGCCGCTCGCATGGAATGATGAGGTGCACTTTACCGCATCCTGCACGCCATTCCGTCACCTCGGCTTTTTCCCGGATATGGACCCGGTGTGGCGGTGGATGCGCGGACAGTTGGCAGGGGTCACCGATCCTGTCGCCATGAACCTGTTTGGCTATACTGGTGTTGGCACCCTCGCCTTATCGGCAGCCGGCGTGCAGATGGTGCATGTTGACGCGTCCAAGAAATCGGTTGCGCAGGCAAGGGCCAATGCTGAAATGTCGGGCATGTCCGACCGCCCCATTCGCTGGATCGTCGACGACGCCGCCAAATTCGTTGCGCGCGAAGTGCGCCGCGAAAAGCGCTATGACGGCATATTGCTGGACCCACCCAAATATGGTCGCGGTCCCGACGGCGAAGTCTGGCGGCTTGAGGAAGATCTGCCCGAACTGATCGGCAATTGCCGCAAGTTGCTTGATGCGGAATCGAAATTTCTATTTCTAACCGTCTACGCGGTGCGCATGTCTGCGCTGGCCTTGGGCGGGTTGTTGGAATCCCATTTTGCCGACCTTGGTGGCAAAGTTGAATTTGGTGAACTCGCGGTGCGCGAACAGGGCCGGGGCATGCTTTTGCCCACAGCTATTTTCGCCCGCTGGTCACGTTAAGGAGTGATATGACTGATAGCCTCATTCTCGAAGTACATGACCTTGTCGTCAATGTGCTGACAGGCATTTACAGCCAGGAAACGCACCTGCCCCAGCCGCTGCGTATTTCGATCAGCGCAACGCTGGATATAGCTCCACATTATGCGCCGGACACGCCGTTGTCAGCGTCGAAAAATTATATGACGTTGAAAGAGGCCGCAACGCTGTTGCCCAACGATGTGCACTTCACACTGATCGAAGCCGTCGCCGATCATATCATGGATAATTTGTTTGCTGACGACCCGCGCATTAGCCACCTCGTCGTCAAAATCGTGAAACTGGCCATCGCCGAAGATAATGAATCGATTGGCATTACAATGTCGCGGAGCCGCAAGTGACAAAGGCGCCGCTTGCAATTGTTACAGGCGGCAAGCGTCGGCTGGGGGCCGAAATCGCATCTAAGCTTGCGGATGCGGGTTACGGGTTGGCACTAGTGAGCCATCTCGATTCACAGCCCGAAGAAAAGCTTCTGGCGACGCTGCAAAAAAAAGAGTGCGAATGGCATCCTTTTACCTTTGATTTGAGCACCGGTGACCCGGCCCATCTCATTGACACCATAACAACGCATTTTGGCCGCGTACCCCAGCTGCTGGTCAATAACGCCGCGATGTTTGGGCACGATGATTGGGAGTCGATGTCGTTCGAAACGCTGGAGGCGCATTTCCGGCTGAACCTGTTTGCACCGCTCTTGCTCGCCAAAGCTGTTGTCGACGCGGCGGGCGCTGACTTGCGGCCAGCAATCGTCAACATCGTCGACCAGCGCGTTGTCAATCCGCACCGTGACCAGATTAGCTACACGCTCTCCAAGCAGGCGCTGGCGGCGTCGGTTCGGTCCATGGCTGCGTCATTTGCAGGGCGCGCACGCTATAATGGCGTCGCACCCGGGCTCGTCATATCAACCGATGACTATACCGAAGAACAAGAGGTGCGATTGGCGGGCATGATGCCACTGGGCGCGCTTCCCTCGCCATCCGCTGTCGCCGATGCTGTGGTTTATTTGGCGAAAGCGCAAGACGTTACCGGGCAAATCATCTTCGTTGATGGCGGAGCGCATCTCAAAAGTTTTGACCGGGATTTCATGCACCTTTAACGCACGCGCCAGACCATGATCCCCTTGCCTTTTGCGGGCAGCGGCTCAAGCTCCGCCTCATTGGGGTAGTGCGCAAGGTAGTTAATGCTCTGCGAAACCTGCGAGCGAAATGCCCCATTAGATGGTTAACGGGAGGGTCGTTATGTGCACAGCTGTCGCGACTGATTATTGCGCAAAAGCACAAATAACTTGCGTTTGCTGCCCCATTAAGCCAATAGGCCGCCAAGCGCATGAGGCGAGCGGACGATACCGCCGCAGTATTGGCAGCGTGAGGGCCGCAATAAGTGGCCTCGCCAATCGAACAAGATGCGTAAGCTTAGAGGCTTCCCATATCACGCAGGGTTGTTTCCAACGGGTCAGCATAAGCTGCTCCCGAACACCTGCTGTTGCGCCCGTGCGGTCCTGTTTCAAGGATCTGCATCATGGGGCTGCGACGACTATTTGAAAGTATAAATATGTCTTTTTTCCAAGACCTGGGCCTTGCCCAACCTATCCTTAAGGCGCTTGAAGCCGCTGGATATGATACCCCGACGCCAATCCAGCAACAGTCGATCCCGCCATTGCTGCAAGGCCGCGATCTGTGCGGTATCGCGCAGACCGGAACCGGTAAGACCGCAGCGTTCGCTTTGCCATCGCTGCACCATTTCGCAACAAAGCCAAAAGCGCGTCAGCAATATAGCTGCCGTATGCTGGTGCTGTCGCCAACCCGCGAACTTGCGGCACAGATTGCCGACAGCTTCCGCACTTATGGCAAATTCCTTGGCCTCAAAGTTGATTGCGTCTTTGGCGGCATGCCTATTTTCAGCCAGAAAAAACGTCTTGCCGGCGGCGTTGATATTCTGGTCGCGACTCCTGGCCGTCTGATCGATTTGATCGAGCAACGCGCGGTGACATTGAAGGACGTCGAAATCTTCGTCCTCGATGAAGCGGACCAGATGATGGACCTTGGTTTCATCCACGCATTGAAGCGTATTGACCAATTGCTGCCAAAGCAGCGCCAGACATTGTTCTTTTCGGCAACCATGCCAAAGGCGATTGCTGAACTCGGCAACCGCTTCCTTAACAATCCTGTGCGTGTGTCGGTCGCACCCGCGGCAACCACGGCAGAGCGCGTTGAGCAATTCGTGACTTTTGTGGAACAACGCGAAAAGCAGACCTTGCTGACGCTCAAGTTGCAAAGCGAAGACATTGATCGCGCACTTGTGTTTACGCGCACCAAGCATGGCGCTGACCGCGTTGTGCGCGGGCTTGCCGGTGCGGGCATCCAATCCGCCGCCATTCACGGCAACAAAAGCCAGGGCCAGCGTACTGCTGCGCTGCAGGCATTTCGTGACGGCAAGATCAAAATCCTCGTCGCAACCGATATTGCCGCGCGCGGTATTGACGTTCCTGGCGTAAGCCATGTGTTCAACTTTGAACTGCCAAATGTGCCTGAACAATATGTGCACCGCATCGGTCGTACCGCGCGCGCCGGCCGTGAAGGCATCGCGATGAGCTTCGTTGCCGGTGATGAGCGTGGCTATATGAAGGATATTGAGCGTCTGACGGGCGTGCGCGCCATGACGCTTGGTCTTCCTGAAGGCTTCCGCGCCGCTGTTGCCGCATTACCACCCCCCGTTGCCGACAAGAAACCGCAACAGGCCCGTGGCGGCCGCGGTGGCGGTCAACCCGGTGGCGGTCGTACCAACTATGCTGGCAAGAAGTTGGGCGGCAATAATGGCGGCACTGGCTTGAACGGCGAAACCCGCAACCGGACGCATGCACCACAAGGTGGATGGCAGCCAGCCATCGGACCACGTGACGGCAGCCGTGAAGGTAGCCGCGATGCGCGTCCACGTAGCGACAATGCCGCAAGCGGTGACCGTCGTCCTACCGCCGACCGTGCATTTGCCGCACGCAGCGAAAACCGTCGCGATCCCGGCGCACCAGCGCGGAACTATGGTCCTAAAAAGGGCGGTAACGGAAACTACAGAGGTTCCGTGAAGCGCGCTGGGTAATTTGACTCCAGGGCGTCATCCTGAACTTGTTTCAGGATAGCAAACAAATGTAGCGCGTTATCCTGAAACAAGTTCAGGATGACGCGTCGCTATTTTTATCAATGCCGGAAGTGGCGCATTCCGGTGAAGACCATGGCCAGACCAGCCGCATCAGCAGCGGCAATCACTTCGTCATCCCGCATCGATCCGCCCGGTTGAATGACTGCTGTGGCGCCCGCCTCAGCGGCGGCCAGCAAGCCGTCCGCAAACGGGAAGAATGCATCTGAGGCGACGGCAGATCCAACGGTACGTGGCGTTGCCCAACCATAAGTTTCGGCGGCTTCGGTTGCCTTAATCGCGGCAATCCGCGCGCTGTCGCGTCGGTTCATTTGGCCTGCGCCAATACCCGCAGTTGCGCCATCCTTGGCATAGACAATCGCGTTCGACTTTACATGCTTGGCCACGGTCCACGCAAAGCGGCAGTCGGCCAGTTCCTGCACCGTTGGTGCACGCTTGGTCACAACCTTGAAATCGCTGTCGGCCACATGACCGTTATCACGAGACTGCACCAAAAGACCGCCCGTGATCGGCTTAATCGACAAGCCGCCCCGCTTTGGATCGGGCAGATCGCCTGTCAACAAAAGCCGCAGATTCTTTTTCTTTGCGAACACCGCCTTTGCGGCATCATCCGCCGATGGCGCGGCAACGACTTCCGTAAAAATTTCGGTAATGGCCTCGGCTGTCGCGCCATCGAGCGGGCGGTTAACCGCGACAATGCCGCCAAATGCCGACACGCTGTCGCACTCGAGCGCCGCGCGGTAGGCGTCGATTAAAGTTTCGCCGGTTGCCACACCGCAGGGGTTGGCATGCTTGACGATGACGACGGTCGGCGGTCCATCGCGAAACTCGCTGACCAGTTCAAGCGCCGCATCAGCGTCATTATAATTATTATAGGATAGCTCTTTGCCCTGCACCTGTTCGGCTTGGGCAATCCCCGATCCATGCGGACCGACGGGCACATACAGTGCCGCGCGCTGATGCGGGTTTTCGCCATAACGCAATTCGGTTTCGCGATTTCCATTCACGGCAAGCATATCCGGGAACAGCTGCTGCTGATCGGCAAAAGCGAACCATTGGCTGATCATGCTGTCATATGCTGCGGTCGCCGAATAAGCTTTGGCCGCACATTTACGGCGGAAGTCATAGCTTGTTTTGCCGCCGCTTTCCTCCAGCTCTGCGATCAGATTGTCATAATCGGATGGGTCGGTAAGGATCGTAACATATGCGTGGTTCTTCGCGGCGCTGCGCACCATCGACGGTCCACCAATGTCGATATTCTCGATGATTTCATCCCGCGACGCGCCCTTCGCCACGGTTTGCGCAAAGGGATAAAGGTTCACGACGACAAGGTCGATTGCACCAATGTCATGTTCCTTCATCGACGCCGCGTGTTCGGCATTGTCGCGAACCGCAAGCAATCCGCCATGCACTTTTGGATGCAGCGTTTTGACGCGGCCGTCCATCATTTCGGGAAAACCTGTAAGCTCGCTAATGTCCTTCACCTGAAGCCCTGCATCACGCAGCGTCTTGGCGGTACCACCGGTGGAGACCAGTTCAACATGGCGCGCGGCCAAAGCATGTCCAAGTTCAACCAGCCCCGCCTTGTCCGAAACGGACAGTAGGGCACGCTTAATGACGACGTCTTGCATAAATTTATCCTAAATGGCGGAGCTGCCAGCCGATGGTGACGCCGCCTGTACCAGTGTCCGTGGTAATCACAAGTTGGCGGGTGGGGTGAGGACGGCCATTTTGGTCAACCCAAAGACTGTCATCCACAGATAATTGACCGTCAGATGCCATAAATGCCCAATTGCTGCCGTTGGCCATCCGCAAAAACACCGCTTGTGGACTGTCGGAAGCGACGATTTCGATTTCTGGTCCAAGATGAAAACGGACATGGACCGGCATGCCTTCTTTTGGGTTGCCCTGAGGGAGCAAAGTGTCTTCTCCGCGCAGATCCATGCCATCGGAGCGCAGGATCAACAATCGCGTGTGACTATAGCCAAAGGTCCGGACGTAACCGTCATGGCTTGCCTCAATACGCGTCGCCTGATCAATATCGCGGCGTTCAAGCCCCACTTCGATAACACCTTTGCCCAGCTGGCCGCCGGGCAGGATGGCCGTCGAGTTGGTGTCATTCACGCATAATGTCGAATGCGCCGCCGTGGTCCGAAGCCCGCGCGCCAACGCAGCGGGTATCGTTGCGCCGACAAGCGCCGCACCACCGCAGTTTACAATGACCCGCTGCCCACCGTGCGACAATTCAAACGCAAGCGTTGAGGCGCATCCTGACGCGGACTGACGCGCGAGCGGCGGGGGACCTGCATCCAGCAGCAACACGGACTTGCCCGCAGACACCCGCTGATACCCCCAATCGAGCGCTTGCCGATGTGGTCGCGCGCGCACTTCGCTGGCGGCCACCAGCGCATCGATATGCTCCGCACCAATATGCGCTGACCCTTGCCACGCGCCAAGGCCGCCATCGGCATGGGTGAGGCCAAGCAACGCTGGCACGGCCCGCCCGAGCGCTTCAAGTAGAAATACAGGCACCATCTCGCTGCGCGCCGTATAGCATTGCTTGAGCAGGCTGAGCAGGCCGATCAATTCCATAAGCTGAACAGGTGAACGCGACACCACGCCGCCGTCGGGGAAAATGGTCACCCGCAGCGATTCAGCCAAGCCGCTCTCGCCAACGGCGCGGCGCACCTTGCCCTCTGGCAACAAAAGCGATGCCGCGACGACGCCTGCCCAGCCCACGGTCTTGCCGAAATGGCTTTGTGCGCGCGGGGCTGTTTGATCGAGATGGCGCGCAACCCGGGCGAAATGATTGATGACGCGCGCACGGTAAATGGGGTCCGCACTGCTGAGCAGGAACGGCGATCCCGCTGCCATGTTCATCAAGCGCCATGCGCAATTGTCGACGCGCCATGCCGGCTCACGCGTTTTCATGCCATTGGCCAGCAACCATGCATCGGCTATCTGTGCTGCGACCGGTGCCCCTTCGCCGCGATTGGTCGCCGCGGACAAATCACGCAGCCAATCAAATCGGTGAATATAGTCGGTCAGCGACGGCTGAAGCGCGAGCTTGTCATAATCCAACCCGTCGAACGCTTGTTCAAAACCCTGATAATGGAATTTGCCCATGCGCAGCGCCTGCCCGCGCCCGGCATCTCCCTTCAGGGGATCGTTTGGCACCGCGAGCAAGCGCATAGGAACCTTGCCCGTGAGCCTGCCGCTATGCAGCGGCGTGCGCCATGTTAACTTGTAAAATTCGAGAGAAAGGCGCTCAAATAGATTCTGGCCCGCGCCTTGGGGCCTGACGATCAACGCCGTTTGCCGTTGCCCATTGTCGTCTTCATCGCCGTCGGTCATTCACCCCTCAGCGCCAGAATGTTGGCCGCATATTGGCCCGCGCCACCCTTGAAGGTCGCGGTTCCAGCAACCAACGTGTCCGCCCCTGCCGAAATCGCCAGTGGCGCCGTTTGTGTTGTGATGCCGCCGTCAACTTCCAACCGGATATCGCGGCCTGTTTTGTCGATCATCTTGCGAATGGCTTCAATTTTGCGCAGCTGGCTTGAAATGAAGCTCTGGCCGCCAAAACCGGGGTTCACGCTCATCACCAGCACAAGGTCGATGTCGTCGATCAGATAATCCAGCATTTTGGCCGGCGTGTGCGGATTGAGCACGATACCCGCCATTTTACCCAGCGACTTGATCAACTGCACGGTGCGATGTGGATGCGGCCCAGCTTCGGGATGGAATGAAACAATATCCGCGCCGGCCTCTGCAAAATCCTGCACATATTGGTCGACGGGCGAAATCATCAAATGCACATCAAACGGCTTTGCGCTGTGTGGGCGAAGTGCCTTTACGACAGCGGGGCCGATGGTGATGTTGGGGACAAAATGCCCGTCCATGACATCGACATGAATCCAGTCACATCCGGCGGCATCAATGGCCCGGACTTCTTCTCCCAATCGGGCAAAGTCGGCGGACAAAATCGATGGCGCAATGCGTACAGGGCTGGTCATATTTTGCGTTTAGACGTTGGACCGCGCATGGGCAAGCGAGCGGACCGCGTTATACACAGCTTATCGCACGCTTTGGCGCGGCTCACGGCGGTAAACCAACAGGTCACCGATGACATCATGTGACTCCGCAAATTTGGTAAAACCAAGCTTCGCGGCGACATTATGGGAAGCTGCGTTGCCGCGGTCGATGATGCAGCGGATTTCGCCCAAGTTCGTTGCGTCTGCCCAGCCAAGTATGGCGGTCATCGCTTCGGTCGCGTAACCCTTTCCCCAGGCATCGGGCGTAAACGCCCAGCCAGCTTCGGGAAAGCCTTCAAGATCGCTGATGCCGCGTTCAAATTGCGCCAGTCCGCCATTGCCGACAAAACGCCCGCTCTCCCGCTCGACAAAGGCCCAATAGCCATAGCCGAACAGCGACCACATGCCGATACCCTGAAGCATTTTCATCCAGCTTGTATTGCGACTGCGCGGCTCGCCGCCAATAAACGCCGTCATACGCGGGTCAGCCCACGCCGAAGCATAATCTTCCCAATGGGCAAGCGTCATGGGTTCGATCGAGAGGCGTTCGGTCGTGAGTGTTGGCGTTGTCATTTCTTACCCTCCGATCATAGCGTAGCCCTGAGCAGCATCCGCTGAGCGGGTGCGTCCGTCGAAGGGCGCTTTGCGAACGATAGCCGCCCTTCGACTTTTCGCCAGCGCTTACGCGCTGACGGCTCAGGGCTTCGGTGTTTTTTGTACCTTAGCCAGCCCGCAAGAACCGCGCCACGAAAAATCCGTCAAGGCCCCCCTGCTCGGCAAGCATCGGGGGCATGGTGCGGACATGGCCATGTGCATTGGCAACGACGCCCGCTGGCAATTCGTCCGCGGTCGCCGCCAAAGTTGTATATTCCGGCTGCCGCGCAAGAAATGCCTCTGCCTGCGCCTCGCCCTCATGCGGTTCGAGCGAACAGGTCGCGAAGACCAAGGTGCCGCCGGGCTTCACCCACTGCGCCGCACGGTCCAGCATGGCGCTTTGAATCGCCGCCAGATTGTTGATGGCCTTCAGGTCAATGCGCTGCAGCACATCGGGATGGCGCCGCATCGTGCCCGTCGCACTGCATGGCGCATCCAGCAATATGGCATCAAACAATTGCGCCGGTTTCCATTCCATGACGTCGGCATTCACGCGCTCTGCATTTAATTGCGTGCGTTCCAGATTGGCCATCAAACGGTCCATGCGCCGGGCACTGTTATCCAGCGCGGTCACGGTAAAGCCAGCGGCCGAAAGCTGCATGGTCTTCCCGCCGGGGGCGGCACATAAATCGAGCGCCCTTTTGCCCTGCCCATCACCCAACAGACGCGCCGGAAGGCTGGCAGCGAGATCCTGCACCCACCATGCGCCTTCGTCATAGCCATCCAATTCTTCGATCGCGGTTCCGCGCGGTAAGCGGACATGGCCGGGCATCAGGCTTACGCCGCCCAGTCGTTCTGCCCATGCCTGCGTGGCCGTCGCATCGCGCAAGGCGAGATCAAGCGGCGGCGGTTCTGACAATGCGGCCTGCGCACCTGCAATCATCTCCTCGCCCCATACCGGATGCCAGCGCATCATCACTGCCTCTGGCAGCGACGGCAGATCGGGCAGCGTGGCTTCGGCGCGCAAGAGCGACCCCAACACGCCATGCACCAGCCGCCGTGGTCCGCCATCAACCAGCGGCAGCGCGGTCGCAATCGCGGCATGGGCCGGTGTGCCCAGCCGTAATATTTGCGCCAGCGCCAGCCGCAATACCATGCGTGCCTTGGCATCATCCGGCAGTGGCTGTTTGGTTTTACTGTCAATCAATTGGTCCAGATCAACCGACCAGCGCAGCGTTTCTTGCGCAATCGCAATGGCGAGCGCGCGGTCCGGCGGCGAGAGCCCTTTGGTCGCATTTGCCGTCGCCTGATCCATCGGTGTGCCCATGCGCATGACGGTATCAAGCAGCCGCAATGCGGCGCGGCGGGTCGGAAGTCCGGAAATTTCTTCAGTCATGCAAAGCGCACTAGGCGTCTGCGCCAAACAAGGGAAGAGCGGTTCGATGTCACGCCATAGCCAAGCTTCACCTTGCAAACCGGCGCATCTGCACCGATGTAGGGTTTAACCGAACGCGCTTTCGAAGGAGAAGCTTCATGGGCACGCGCCCTTCACATGTCAAAGCACCCGATTATTTGTCGAAAAGCCCGCCTGTGCCGGCACCGAAAAAGGTTGATCGCGAACCTGAACCAGATGCGGAAAGACTGGACCCCGTGCGCTATGGCGATTGGGAATTGAAGGGCGTGGCGGTCGATTTCTAACCCGCCTATCGTTCCATCGATATTCCGGCATTCATGCCCCGAGCTAGCTAATGATGAACGCCCATAAACGGCGCTGACACCTCGGGCCGCACGCGCACCAGTCGGCCGGTGGCCTTATCAATCATCGCCCAAGTCGTATTTGCCCGCACAATCACCTTGCCTGCGGCATCGACAAAATCCACCCGCCGGTCGAACTGCGCCCCCTTTGGTTCGCTTTCGATCCACGTGTTGGCGGTAACGCTCTCGCCGGGTCCGACATTGCCGCGGTAATCAATTTCATGCCGCGTCACGACCCAGAAATAGGCAGCGATATGTTCAGGTGCGGCCACCGCCTGCCAATGCGATGTCGCCATATCCTGAATCCACTGCACCCAGACGGCGTTGTTGACGTGGCCAAGCTCGTCAATGTCATCTGGTTGCGCGGTAAATATGCGCGTGAAAGGGGTCACTTTTGTGATGATGCCATCCCCATTTGCCAAATGATGAACGCCGCCTCTTCGGCATTCTCGCGCAAGCGTTCAAACCGTCCTGACTTTCCGCCATGGCCAGCGCCCATATTGGTTTTGAGCAGCAGGACATTGTCGTCGGTCTTCATATCGCGCAACTTGGCGACCATCTTGGCGGGCTCCCAATAGGTCACGCGCGGGTCATTCAATCCAGCGGTCCACAGCATGGGCGGGTAGGCCTTTGCAGTGACATTGTCATACGGACTGTAGCTGCGGATATAGTCGAATGCAGCCTTGTCGGTGATTGGGTTGCCCCATTCGGGCCATTCGCCCGGCGTCAGTGGCAGATCCTTATCGAGCATGGTGTTGAGCACATCGACAAAGGCCACATGGCTGACGACGGCGCCAAACAATTCAGGTGCCTGATTGACCACCGCGCCCATCAATTCGCCGCCAGCCGAACCGCCACTTGCGGTAACCTTGCCTTTGCCGGTGAAGCCCAAATCGATCAGGCCCTTGGCCGCATCGACAAAGTCGTTGAACGTGTTGGTCCGCTTGGTCAGCTTTCCATCCAGATACCATTGATAGCCAAGGTCGTCGCCGCCGCGAATATGCGCGATGGCATAGGCAAAGCCGCGGTCGACCATCGACAGTCGGTTGGCGCTAAAGCCGGGCGGCATCGCATAACCATAGGCGCCATAGGCATACAGATGCAGCGGCTGGCTGCCGTCTTTTTTGAAACCTTTTTTGGTCAGAATAGACACCGGCACCTTGGCACCATCGCGCGCCGTGATCATCACGCGTTCGGTAACATATTGCGCAGGATCATATCCGCTGGGAATTTCCTGAACCTTCAATGTTTCCAAGCGGCCATCGGCCAAATGATAGTCGAACACCGTGTCGGGCGTGACCATCGATTCATACCCCAGACGCAACTTCGTCACATCATATTCGGGGTTATCGCCAAGGCCCGCATCATAGCTGGCCTCAGGGAATTTGATCGGCTGCACCTTGCTGGCATCGGCATAATCGCGAATCTCAACTTGATCGAGGCCGTCAATCCGGCCTTCGGTCACATAGAAATTTTTGAACAAGGACAGCCCCGTCAAATAGTGACGGTCAGACCCGGCAATCAGTGTTTTCCAATCACCCAGTGCCTTCATGCTGGCGGTGGCGACGCGGAAGTTCACATGATCGTCGTTGGTCGAAACATACAGCATGCCATCACGCACATCGACGCTATATTGGCGTCCCGTTTTGCGCGGAGACACCATGATTGGCGTTGCAGTCGGGTCGCTGGCGGGAACCAGCCGGACTTCGCTCGTCACATTGTCGCCCGTACCAATGACGATCCAATCCTCTTGGGCGGTCAGGCCGACACCAACGCCGAAG
>JAIXYC010000051.1 GCA_027490455.1 Sphingomonadales bacterium | reverse complement strand
GCGAAGCATTAATTGCACGCCGTTCAGCAGCCAGAAGGCTTGCTCCGGACAGCAAGCCGCTATAGAGGTTTCAGATATTCATAGTTCAAGGACATTTTATGCGCACCAACCGCTTGGCACTCATTATTGCGACCGGCAGCCTGTTAAGCTTGGGGCTGCTGTCCGGCTGTGGCGGAAGGGAGCGTCCAAAGGCGGATCTCGCAGCCAGCCAAGTCACCACGATCGGCGTAAACAGCTATCTGTGGCGCGCATCGCTTGATGCCTTGTCCTTCATGCCGTTGCTGCAAACCGACTCGTCGGGCGGTGTCATTGTCACCGACTGGTATGTGAACCCGCAAAGCCCTGGTGAGCGCGTTAAGCTGACCATTTCGATCCTTGATCAGGATTTGCGCGCCGACGCATTGCGCGTCGCCGGCAGCCGCGAAGTTTTGCAAAATGACCAGTGGGTCGCAGCGCCGCTGCGCGCAGCAACCGTTCAAAAGCTTGAGGCGGTCATCCTTACCAAGGCGCGTGACCTTCGCCGGTCTTCAATCACCGGATAATTGTTATGACGAATGTTGAGCGTTTTAACCCGCACGTCGCCGACGCGCGGTGGCAAAAGATTTGGGAAGAACGCAGCAGCTTTGTTGCGGACGATAACTCGACAAAGCCGCGTGCCTATGTCCTGGAAATGTTTCCCTATCCATCGGGCCGCATCCATATTGGCCATGTGCGCAACTACACCATGGGTGACGTGTTGGCGCGGTATAAGCGCATGACCGGACATGAAGTACTTCACCCCATGGGCTGGGACGCCTTTGGTATGCCTGCGGAAAATGCGGCGATGGAGAAAAAGGTTCACCCCGGCGGTTGGACGCGCGACAATATTGCGAACATGAAAGCGCAGCTGAAGCGGCTTGGCTTTGCGATTGACTGGACGCGCGAACTTGCGACCTGTGAGCCCGAATATTACGGCCATGAACAGGCATTGTTCCTAAAGCTCTATGCCGCCGGGCTCGTCTATCGCAAAGAGTCCGCCGTGAACTGGGACCCTGTCGACATGACGGTGCTTGCCAATGAGCAAGTGATCGACGGCAAGGGCTGGCGGTCCGGTGCGCCCGTTGAGCGCCGCAAGCTGAGCCAGTGGTTTTTGAAGATTACCGACTTTGCAGAAGAATTGCTTGTTGGTCTTGGGTCGCTTGACCAATGGCCCGACAAGGTGCGGTTGATGCAGGAAAACTGGATTGGGAAATCACAAGGTTTGAAATGCCGGTTCCGCTTCCCGGGCGGTGACGACGGCATTGATGTGTTTACAACGCGCCCCGACACCATGTTCGGCGCGAGCTTTATTGCCATTGCCGCCGACCATCCGGTTGCGCAAAAGCTGGCGGCCAACGCGCCTGATTTGCAGGACTTTATCGCGGAATGCCGCAAGGGCGGGACGACAGCGGCGGACATTGAAACCGCCGAAAAGCTTGGCTTCAATACGGGCCTGACCGTTGAACACCCGCTGGATCCCAGCTGGCATCTGCCCGTTTATGTGGCCAATTTCGTATTGATGGATTATGGCACGGGCGCGGTCTTTGGCTGTCCGGCACATGACCAACGCGACCTTGATTTTGCGCGCAAATATCATTTGCCCGTTACCCGTGTCGTTGCCGATGGCGATGTGACCGACAGCAGTTTCGAAGGAAATGTCGCCTACACCAACCCCGGCGTCATCGTGAATTCGCACTGGATGAACGGCATGACCGTCGATCAGGCGAAGGCTGATGTGATCGCAAAGGCCGAGAAAGAAGGCTGGGGCCAAGGCCAAACGCAATATCGCTTGCGTGACTGGGGCGTTTCGCGCCAGCGTTATTGGGGCACGCCAATCCCGATCATCCATTGTCAGGCATGTGGTGCAGTCCCCGTGCCCAATGACCAGCTACCGGTAAAATTGCCCGAAGACGTCAGCTTTGACATCCCCGGCAACCCGCTGGATCGTCACCCGACGTGGAGCAAGGTCGACTGCCCCAAATGTCATCAAGAGGCGCGCCGCGAAACCGACACGCTCGATACGTTTGTCGATTCCAGCTGGTACTTCATCCGCTTTGCAAGCCAGCCACATGACAAGCCCTTTGACCGAGCGGCGGCGGAAAAATGGCTGCCGGTTGACCAATATATTGGCGGTGTCGAGCACGCGATTTTGCATTTGCTCTACGCCCGTTTCTGGACACGTGCGCTCAGCCATATTGGCATGATCGACGTGAAAGAACCATTCGCCTCGCTGTTTACGCAAGGCATGGTGACGCACCAAACTTATCAAGATGCCAAGGGAACATGGCTGAGCCCTGATCAGGTGCGGCGTGACGGCGACATTTGGACCATCATCGACAGCGGTGCCCCTGCGGTCGCAGGTCGCATCGAAAAGATGTCCAAATCCAAAAAGAATGTCGTCGATCCAGACGATATTGTGGACCAATATGGCGCCGATGCCGTGCGCTGGTTCATGCTGTCCGACAGCCCGCCCGAACGCGATCTGGAATGGTCCGAAGCGGGGATTGAGGGTTGCTGGCGCTTTGTGCAGCGCCTGTGGCGTCTGACAAGTCAGGTCAGTGGCGCCGATGGTGTCGACAAGGCGCTGGACCGCAAAACGCACCAGATCATTGCGGGCGTCGGCGCAGACATCGAAGCGCTCGCGTTCAACAAAGCGGTCGCGAAAATCTATGACCTTGCCAATGCCATTGAAAAGGCAGCGCCTTCGGCGAGCCGCGATACCGCAATCCGGACAATCGTGACATTGTCCGCGCCGATGGTTCCACATTTGGCCGAAGAAGCATGGACGCAACTTGGTGCGGCATCAGGCGGCGGCATTATCGCCGACGCACCTTGGCCGCAGGTCAACCCTGACCTGCTGGTGGAAGACGAAGTGACCATTGCCATTCAGGTGAAGGGCAAGCTGCGCGATACGCTGACCGTTGCCAAGGGACTGCCCCAGACCGAAGTGGAGGCGCTTGCGCTTGCTAGCCAAAAGGTTCAGCATGCGATTGACGGTGCCGATATCCGGAAAATCATCGTCGTGCCCGATAGGTTGGTCAACATCGTCCTATGAACCGTTTCATCGCCCCCCTCTTGCTTGCTTTGATGTTGTCCGCTTGCGGATTACAGCCTTTATACAGCGGTGGATCAAAGGGCGCGGTAGCAACAACGCTGGGTTCGGTATCGGTCGCGACAATCGAAGGCAAAAGCGGTTGGTTGATGCGCAATGCATTAACGGACCGACTCGGCGCACAAGACAGCAATGTCGCCCAATTCCGCTTGGTCGTTACACTTGATGACCGGATTGAAGGCTTTGGCGTGCGCGCCGACGATACGGTCACCCGGGAACGGCGCACATTGCGCGCACGATATCAGCTGATCTCCGTCGCTACCGGTAAAACCGTGCTTGATGCAACCGCAGGGTCCGACGCAGGCATCGACGTCGCCGGTTCGGAATATGCCACCATCGCTGGTGAAAACAGCGCGCTGGAGAATCTGACGCAGAAGGTTGCGGATCAGATTGTCACGCGGCTTTCAATCTACGCCCGCGGCGAATGAGCAACGCAAAAGAACGCAGCTTTATAAGTGCCATTGGCACACGTCCGGAGATCCGGCTGTTTTTCATTTTCGGTCAGGATGAATCGGCGGCCGCCGACATCGCATCGCAAATGTCCGCCGCGCTGACGGGTTCGGAACGGATCGATATCGACAGCGACCGTATTCGCAATGACCCTGCGCTTCTGGCGGACGAGGCATCGGCGCTTTCGCTATTCGGCGATAAGCGCCACATCCGGCTGAACTTCCGCCGTGAAGAAGGCGTTGCCGCCGTCGAAAATCTGCTCGCCCTTGAAGGCGACGTCAATCCGGTCATCGCGACCGCAGGCAATCTGACCAAGGCCAGCAAGTTGCGCAAGCTTGTCGAAGGCCACCCGCGCGCGATGGTGCATATTTGTTACCTGCCAGAGGAAGGCGATGCTGCCGCTGCCATAATGGCATACGCAGCCACGATGGGGCTGAAGATTGACCGGCCACTGGCCGCGCGGATTGCACGCTACACGGGTCAGGACCGGAAACTGGCGCAGGCCGAAATCGAAAAGCTGTCCTTATATTATGATTCGTCACCGCAACGCCCCGCGACCGTCGAAGTCCCCATATTCGAAGCCTTGTCCGCGGAAACGGGAGAGGAAAATATCAACGGCCTCATCCATCAGGTCATGGGCGGCGATTTGCGGGGGACGGGGCGTGAACTTGTCGCCGCGCGCGACATGGGGGTCGATGCCATCCGCATCATCCGCGCGATGCAGCGACGGGTGACGTTGCTCGCTTCTATGCGCACAAAGGTCGACAATGGTTCAAACCCCGGCGCCGTCGTCAAAGCGACCCGTTCGATATTCTGGAAAGACGCAGACAACTACGCGCAGCAACTTGCGCGCTGGCCATCGGTGCGGCTTGCCGGATTAAACAGCCATCTGCTTGAGGTGGAATCCAAGCTTATGCATGTCCGCGATGGACTGGCGGACACGATATTGGAGGAAGAGCTTGTCCGCATTGCGCGTGCAGCATCGCGCCGCGCCTGATGACTGATATTGCGCGGTAATGGGCGGGGAAACATCTGTGAAATCGGCCCCTTGAACCCGATGGCAAACAGGCCCACATCTGCATCAACGAAAGGCCGTTTCATGGGAAAAATTATCAAGTCCGAAGCCGAGTGGCGCGTAGAATTGGACCCGGTTCAATATCATGTCCTGCGGGAGGCGGGAACAGAGCGCGCCTTTGCGGGCAAATTGACCGACGAAAAGCGCGAAGGCGAATTCCGCTGCGCCGGATGCGGCACGACCTTATTTGCATCGGACACCAAATTTGACAGCGGTTCAGGCTGGCCAAGCTTTACCGCGCCCGTAGATGGTGCCGCCATTGATGAGCATATCGATGTCTCGCACGGCATGGTCCGCACCGAGGTGCGCTGCGCGGCGTGTGAAGGGCATTTGGGGCATGTATTTCCCGATGGTCCGGGGCCAACAGGGCTGCGTTACTGCATCAACAGCGCCGCGCTAACATTCGACCCCGAATAAGAACGCGCTTGTCGGCGAGTCCGTGACCGATTAACACCCTGCACAATGGCACGCGCGCGCAAAATTTCGAAAGAACGTCGCCCAATGGGACCGTGGATTTTACGTATCATCAAAGCCGGCGTTATCGCGGGGCTGCTTGGCGTCATGGTGTTGGGCATTTTTGTCGCCATTGCCCGCGGCGAAATCGACAGCTTTGATGATTTAAAGGCATCACCCAATGGCCAGATGATCCGTGTCCGTGCGGCCGATGGCACCGTTATCCAATCTCTTGGCCCAAGTTTCGGCCGATGGCTGAGCATTGACCAACTGCCGT
>JAIXYC010000071.1 GCA_027490455.1 Sphingomonadales bacterium | reverse complement strand
TCCGCGCGATGACCTTGGCCGCGCTGGATGCTGCCGTTGCCGATGTGCAAGCATCGCTTGCCGATATTGGCGCGGTTGCGGTGCGTGAGGATCTCAATTTGGAAAGTGCCTTTTGGGGTCAGTTTCCGGGCAACGCAGATTTTATTGCGCGCAAGGCTTTGGTATCGACTGCCAATTTGTCCGGACTCATTTCGCTCCATGGCTTTCCAATCGGCGTGCCTGCTGGCGGTCCATGGGGCGAGCCTATCACCGTCCTCGAAACCACATCAAGCACACCCTATTTCTTTAATTTGCACAGCGGTGATTTAGGCAATTTCACGCTTATTGGGCCATCGGGTTCCGGTAAAACGGTGGTGCTCAATTTCCTGATTGCGCAGGCGCAGAAATTTTATCCCCGCACGTTTTTCTTTGACAAAGATCGCGGTGCAGAGATTTTCATTCGCGCCATTGGCGGGCATTATGATGTCCTGCGGCCCGGCACGCCGACCGGATTCAACCCGCTTCAACTGCCCGAAAACGCAACAAATCAGGCATTTTTGCGGCAATGGCTCTCGCAGATTTTAACGCCAGCGGGCGGGCAGCTGACTGCCGATGAAAACGCTATTATCGCAAGCGCAGTTGATGCCAATTTCAGCCAACCGGCCGAATACCGCCAATTGCGCTATTTGGTGGAGCTATTGGCTGGCGGCGCACGCCCCGTTCGTGGCGATCTCGCATCGCGCCTTGCCCCTTGGTATGGCGCAGGGGAGCATGCATGGTTGTTCGATAACCCGACGGACCAGTTGAACCTGGATACCAGAACCGCTGGCTTTGACATGACCGCGTTGCTCGATAATCCAGCGTTGCGCACGCCCGCGATGATGTATTTGTTCCACCGCGTCGATGAACGTTTGGACGGCAGTCCTTCGATGATTGTCATCGACGAAGGGTGGAAGGCGCTGGATGATGACGTCTTTGTTCACCGGCTGAAGGATTGGATGAAGACCATCCGCAAACGCAATGGTGTGGTTGGTTTTGCCACACAAAGCGCCAGCGACGCGATTGAAAGCAAAATCGCCGCGACCATCATTGAACAATCCGCCACGCAATTGTTCATGAGCAATCCCAAAGCGCAAGCATCCGATTATTGCGGCGGCTTTGGGTTGACTGCGCATGAGCTTGATCTCGTACGCTCCTTGCCCGAACATTTACGCTGCGTTTTGATTAAGCAAGGCGGGAACAGCATCGTTGCGCGTCTGGATATGGGCAATATGCCCGATGCGATCACCGTGCTGTCCGGCCGTGAAGCCAGCGTGCGCAAACTGGATGAGCTTCGCCGCGTTCATGGTGATGCGCCGTCCGAATGGTTGCCGATGTTATTGCAAACAGCGCAGGACGGGACGTTGACCCAGTGGCCGGCCGCAAGCAGGACGGGCATGCAAAGCTGATGGCAAATTGCGTTGCCCTTAACCCTGCGGCTGGTTCGGCGGAAACGATGGTCAATGCCGTCGATTGTTACGTCCAGTCGACCGTGCAGGCGGGCTATGCCAATTTGCTTGGCGAAGGCAGCGTGTTCAGTGTCGCCTTAACCATTGCGCTGACCATTTACGTCGCGATCATCGGCTACCGGCTGATATTTGGCCGGTCGTCACTGAGCATTGGCGAAATGATGCCGCGCATGATCATGATCGGTGCCGTGCTGGCGCTGACGAGCAATTGGGCGACCTATCAGGTTTTGGTATATGACGTGCTGACCGACGGGCCGCACGAAATCGTGCGCGCCATGAACCCGAATGATGGCAATGTGCGCGGTATGACCGAACGTGTCGATATGCTGTCGGGCCGCATGGTCGACCTTGCGGATGCCTGGACCGAATTTGACGCGCGGCCCGAACAGATGCTGCCGGCAAGCCCAACGGCGCCAGCACCCGCAGCGCTTCCCGTGACCGCAAACAATATCACCGCTGTTGTCGCGCCAAAGGACTCGCTTGGCCCCAATATGCTGTTGTTTAGCGCGCTGTTCCTTGTGCTGGCATCGGCAGGTGTCTTGGTCGTGGCGAAAATCATCCTGGGCCTGTTGTTACTCCTTGGCCCCGTCTTTGCAGTGCTGGGTTTATTCCCCTCTACACGTGGTTTAGCGGTCGGCTGGGGCCGTGCGGCGGTCATGATGGCGTTGGTACCGATTATGACGATGATCACATCAACGGGGGCACTGGCGGCGCTTGAGCCGATATTGACGCAAATGTATGTGTCCGCGGGTCAGGGTGATTTTTCATTGCGCGCGGCTTTGACGATATTGGTCATCGTGCTCATCATGGTGGCGGTGGCGGTGCAACTATTCCGCATTGGCCGCACGATTGTCAGCGGCTGGACCTTGCCCTTTGGGCAACATCGCGCAGCGGATAATCTGGTTTCCGCGCCCGCCGCCACCGACCCGCTGCCGTCAAGCAATGTCGTGTATAATGAACGCATGCAGTCGCTGGTCGGCGCTATCGAGCGTTCCGCCGCCGCAACCGCAAATATGGGCCCGGGCAACCCGCGCAGCATATTGTTGCCGCAGCCGGCATATGCGGATGCCAATCCAGCAGGACAAAAGAATAGTTATTCCGACCGGCGCATTTCGCGGGGCCCCGTCAATGCGGTCCGCGCGCCGATTAAAGCCATTAGGAACGTTGCATGACCCGACATTATCATTGGCTCACCCTTATCACCATGGCGATTGGCATCGCTATCATGCCGCCGATGGCAGCATCAGCGCAGGTTGCGCCAAATATCCGCTATGTGGATTATAACCCCGATGCCATCATTCGTCTGACCGGCCATACCGGCTATCAAATGATGCTGGAATTTGAGCCGGGTGAACAGATTGAAACCGTTGGCATTGGTGACGCCTCTGGTTGGCAGGTGACCCCCAATGGCGCAGGAACGGTCATGTTCCTAAAGCCCGTGGGATTGCCGCCTGCGACCAATCTGTCGATCATTACAAATCTGCGGCGGTACAATTTGGAACTGCTGGCGAAATCCGGCCTGCGTGTGCCGCAAAGCCAGATTATTTACGCTGTGCGCTTCCGTTATCCACCCAAAGTCGCGGCCGCCGACACTATGGCAACGCCGCCGCCGTTGATTTCGACCCCGCCTGAATTGTGGAACCGTGCCTATAGCTATGACGGCGCAACGGCCAATGTGCCTGAGCAAGTGTTTGACGATGGCAAGGCGACCTATTTCCGTTTTGCCGCTGGATCAGCGGCGCCTGCAATTTTCAGCATTACGCCCGACGCCGGCGAAAGCATCGTCAACTTCGCTGTGCGCGGGCCGTACACTGTCGTCGAACAAATCGCGCCGCAATTTGTGCTGCGTCATGGCAAAGAAGTCACCATCATCTTTAACGATGCCTATGCCGTGCCGACACCCGGCGCAGATGCCCCCAAGCCACGCGCGCCAAAAAAGAAATGCGGGCTTTTTGGGTGCAAATCGATGGAGGCCAAGCCGTGAGTATGTTTAAATCGGGTAATACGGACCCGCGCACCGCCATCGATGCTGATACGCTTGAGGAAGCGAACCAACGGATTTTGTCGCCGGTGGCCATGCCAAATGGTCTATCCCCGGGCATGAAATTGGGCGTGGTGGGTATTGGCTTGCTGGCCATTTTAACCTTTAGCAGCCTGGCCAAAAGCCGGAATGAAGCAGACCAAGTTGCGGCACAGCCTGCCACCCGCACCGCAGCTGCGGTTGTTCCGCCCGGCGGTCTTGTGCCGCAACCGATATTGCGTCCGGGCCCACCGGAATTGCCGCCGCCCGTCCTTGTCCCGCCGCCCGTGAATAACCCAAATGCGGTGCCCGGTATCGTTGGACCCGCAGCCATTGGTCCGAACCGCTTTCAAGCCCCGGGCATCGTTGTGGATACCACAAAAGGCGGCGTCGCCATATTGCCGCCCACGCCGGGTCTGGCAGGCGCAAAAAATGACGAGTTGAGCGCGGAAGACAGATTTTCCGACCGCGTCGCGGCGGGCGAAAATGCACCTGCCCGCGCGGTGCGTATCGCCAACAGCAGTTATACGGTGCCGCAGGGCGCCATTATCGCGGGCGTCCTTGAAACGGCTATAAACTCCGATCTGCCCGGATATGTGCGTGCCGTGGTTAGCCGCGACGTCATGGGCTTTGACGGCCGGCGGGTGCTGATCCCAAGCGGAAGCCGCTTGATCGGGCAATATCGCTCGGGCCTAGCTGCGGGGCAATCGCGCGCATTCATTGTCTGGACACGTCTCACGCGCCCCGATGGCGTAACCGTGTCGCTAGGCTCGCCCGTCACCGACCCGCTTGGCCGTGCGGGCTTAGGGGGTAAAGTGGATAGCCACTTCCTGAAACGATTTGGTTCGGCGATATTATTGTCCGTTGTGCAATCCGGCCTTGGGCTTTTGCAGCAGGGCGGCAATGATGTCATCGTCCGCACGGCCGATGATGCCAAAAGCGTTGCCGGTATTGCCTTGCAGCGGGACGTGAACATTCCGCCGACGGTAAAAGTTGCGCAAGGGACGGCCATCCGTATCTTCATCGCCCGCGACCTCGATTTTTCGGGCACCGACGGCGATGCGCAATGAGGCATGCGGCGCCCGTGGCTGGCGATGCCGAAAATGTCTATCTCAATAGCTATTTGGCGCCATTTGGCGAGTGGCTGGCGTGCGATGATGTGACCGAAATTTTGGTGAACCGGCCGCATGAAATATGGGTTGAGCGGCTTGGGTGTGCGCAGATGGAGCGTCTTGACGCACCGCAAGTGGACAGCCAGTTGCTGGAACGCCTTGCACACCAGATCGCACGCATCAACCATCAAGGCGTTAGCCGCGAAAGTCCTTTGCTCGCCGCCATATTGCCGGGCGGTGCCCGCGTGCAAATGGTGTTGCCGCCTGCAACGCGCGGCGATGTTGCGCTCGCGATCCGCAAACACCGGCTGCAAGACATGACCCTGGAAAGCTATTTTGAACAAAGCGCGCTTCCATCGGTGCGTAATGCCGCTGATGATAGTTTTGCGCTTGCGGCGCTTTTGCAGGATCAAGACTATCTAGGCTTTTTCCGCGCGGCCGTTGCGGCGCGCAAAACGATCCTCATTTCTGGCGGAACGTCGTCTGGCAAGACAACCTTGCTCAACGCGTTGTTAAAGGAAATTCCGCAACATGAACGGATCATTTCCATTGAAGACACCCCTGAAATCCGGCTGAGCAGCGACAATGCGCTTGGCTTGGTCGCCGTGGCCGGCGATCAGGGAGAGGCACAAGTGACGGTGGACGATCTTATGCGCGCGTCGCTGCGTATGCGGCCGGACCGGTTGATCGTGGGCGAACTGCGCGGCGGCGAAACGGTCACGTTTTTGCGGGCCATCAACACCGGCCATCCCGGTTCCATCACTACGGTGCACGCCAATTCACCCCAAGGCGCGTTCGAACAAATTGCCTTCATGTGTATGCAGGCCGGACTTGGCCTTGGTCGCCTCGAAACGATGGAGTACGCCCGGTCCATGATCGACGTTGTCATCCAACTGGACCGTCACAGCGGCCAACGCGCCATAAGCTGTGTCGAATTAACGAACGCTGCATAAAGCTAAGCTGCGCCTTCAGTCGTTGGCGCAACATCTGCGCACAGACGTTTCAGGCATGAAATCCCGCGCGCATGGTTGTTTGCGCATCAATCGGTAAATGGCAGCGACAAACAATGCCGCACGAAAATCTGGCGGAGACGGAGGGATTCGAACCCTCGATACGCTTTTGACGTATACTCACTTTCCAGGCGAGCGCCTTCGACCACTCGGCCACGTCTCCGCATTCCCCTAAGGGACGCACGCCCCTAGCCGCTCCTTTCCGCTTTCGCAAGGCACAGTGATTTGCCATAACCTTATTGATGAAAAGATATCTGCCCCTGTTCGCCAGCGCCGCGATCTGCGCCGCTCTCCCCGTCTCTGCGCAGGAGGCCAAAATTTATCCCGCGCCTTCGGAGATTGTGGCGGCGGCCAAAGCGGACGACTGGGTTGCCATTGCACCGTCGGATATATTGGTGATGGACCTCGCCCCCGATTCGAAAGGCAAGCCCCGCCGCGTCATCATTCAATTGATGCCTGCGCCGTTCAGCCAGGGTTGGATCGGCAATATCCGTAAGCTGGCAGCGGCACATTGGTGGGATGGCACCAGCATCAACCGCGTGCAGGACAATTATGTCGTACAGTGGGGCGATGCGACCGAGAAGAAGGCGCTGCCGGAAGGGTTGGCGACCGTCGGGGCCAAGGATTATGTCACCCCTGACTGGCCGACCAAGAATAGGATTTTCGCCCGGGCAGACGGAACGCCAGATGCCTACGCACGTACCCATGGGTTCTATGGTGGCTGGCCGCTGGCACAAGGCCGTGAGGGGCTTTGGCCCGTGCACTGCTACGGCATGGTCGGCGTTGGCCGCAATCTGTCTCCTGACACCGGCACGGGCGCGGAACTCTATACCGTCATCGGCCATGCGCCGCGGCATTTGGATCGCAACATCGCGCTGGTTGGACGGGTGATCGAAGGCATTGAACATATGTCCAGCCTGCCACGCGGCACGGGCGCACTTGGCTTTTACGAGAAGGAAGAAGAGCGCGTGCCGATCCTGTCTGTGCGGATTGGTAATGAAGCGAAGGACGTGCCAGCCTTCGAATATCTCGCAACCGATAGCGACAGCTTTGCGGCCTATGCCGATGCGCGCGCCAACCGGCGGGATGCCTTTTTCAATGTGCCTGCTGGCGGCGCAGACATTTGCAATATTCCGGTCCCGATACGGCGGAAAGGCACTTAAGCCGCATCATCTGCCATCCGTTAAAAACGGTTTTTCTTAAAACCGCCCACCCGCAACTTAAGGGTTTGGATCGGGAACGTCTGATGGCGCGGTCTGAACCGGAGGCGCGACCATCACGGGCACCGCGACGGGTCGAAGGATGGCGACCTGCTCAAGCCGGTCGAGCGCTTTGCGCGCGTCGCTAAAACGTTTCGCCCGGGCCATCCATGATTGCGCGATGGATGCGCCAGGCAAAGCCGCAACTTCCTCCACAGCAAGGTCAAGCTTGCCTGCATCGACCAGCGCTTCGGCGCGGATCAGCCGTTCATTTGGCGCGAGGGATGGTCCGTTTTCTTTGCGCAGCACGAACAGTTCCGACAATTCCCGCTTCACAGTCGCCCATGTGCTGTCGTCTCGATTGCCCGTCAAAAGCACCGGCGCAAGTCCGCGCAATTCGGTTTTTAACGTATCAATCGTGACCGGCGCTTGCCCTACAGATAATATCGCGGCAACAGATTGCGGCTGGGTCGCGCCAAAACGCAGGCGCAACTGTTCGGCAAGATTGCCGAGCGGCGCACCCTTATCTATCGCACCCCGCACTGCATAAATGAGCAGCAACCCATCGGCGCGCGCAACTTCGGGCGAGAGCATATTGAGCGACGGGTAGCTTGGAACCATTTGGTCCGTAACCGGCTGTGCGATAGCATCAGCATCGGTGGCGACCACATTGCCCACTGCCCCAGAAGATGACTCGGCCGCCACGGGGGCATCAGATGGTGTCAGAAAACCATATTTGTCGGCGATCACATAGGCGACAATCGCGCCGCCGACGAAGGCACACAAAATAAGCAGCATAATATGCTTGAATGTGAATCCACGGCGTGATGCCGCGGTCGCTGTTTGAAAATCGGTCATGTTGCTCCTTCAATAGCGGCATTCGGCGGCAGGGTGCAATCTATCCTTGTAAAATGCTGTCTTATTGCGTCCATTAACGCAGCGTCATTTGGTGAGGCGGCAACAATTATCTGTGCCCAGCCGTCGCCAGCGCTTGCGGCGATAGCGTTCGAAAACGTCAAGAGCGTGATTTTGC
Organism: Sphingomonadales bacterium; assembly: GCA_027490455.1. Classification (GTDB taxonomy): domain Bacteria; phylum Pseudomonadota; class Alphaproteobacteria; order Sphingomonadales; family Sphingomonadaceae; genus Sphingorhabdus_B. The sequence continues at coordinate 10,134 of JAIXYC010000071.1, read as the reverse complement.
TCCGCGATAGGCCGCCCGCATCGCAGAGACCGGCAAAGTGTGCCGCCGCGCGTGACGAATGCAGGATGACCGCATCGCATACTGCAACCTGCGCGGCGAAGTCCGCGGGCGTTTCCAGAGCCGCGCTGCGGTACACGATAGCTATATCGATATGCACGCCAGCAATCTGCGGAACAGTGCTGTGGTCTTCGCCTGCAAGCCATAGGAGCTTTGTGTGGCCATCTGCGGCAGCAACGCCGACGAGCGCTTCCACGCCATTGGATCCGGTAGCAGCAACCGGCAAAGCCAAATGGGCCAACGCGCTGGCGGTCGCGCTACCGACCGCATAGATCGGAGTGTCGCGCGCGTTTTCCAAAAATCCGCGTGCGGCGCGTGCAGCATTGCCGCTGGTCAACACAATCGCGTCATATCCGTCAACCGACAACGATGGCGGCGGCAGATATTCAATGGCGAACAATGGCATAAGCACGGGCGCATATCCTGCGGCTGCAAAGCGGTGGGCGGTGGCATCCGCCCCTGGTTGCGGCCGGATAATCAGCACCTTCACGATGCAAACATGCTCCGCAGTTCATCACTGGCTTTTGCCAGCAATTGATCTGCCAATTGGGCCGGGCCATCACCCGGCGCGTCATAGACGATTTCGCCTGTATGCATTTCCCGGCCATCCGCGGTGAAAACTTCGCCTTTTAAGCGTATCTGGGAACCTTCGACCTGCGCCAATGCGGCGATGGGTGAATGGCAATTCCCGCCTAATGCCTCAAGCAAGGCACGCTCGGCATTAACGGCGACAAAGGTGTCCACATCGTTAATTGCCGCCAAAAACGGGACGAGCTCGCTGCGGCTGGTCAACCGGTCAATGCCCACAGCACCTTGCGATGCCGCCGGCAAAAACTGGCTCAGCGGTAATGGCGCGCCGACATCATGCATGTCCAACCGGTCCAACCCGGCCGCAGCCAAAAGTGTCGCATCCGCATGACCATTTTCAATATGCGCCAAACGGGTTGCGACATTGCCGCGCAAGGGGACGATCTCCACATCAGGGCGGGCACGTTGTAATTGCGCCGCCCGCCGCGGGCTCGATGTCCCGACCCGCGCACCATGCTTTAGATCGTCCAGCGACGCTGCACCAATCAATCGGTCACGTACGTCCGCACGCGGCAGCATGGCGGAAATGTCAAAAATGTCCCCGCGTACGGTCTCGACATCTTTCATCGAATGCACCGCGATATCGATCTGGTCATCCAACAGCGCACGTTCGAGCTCTTTGGTCCAAAGCGCCTTGCCGCCGATTTCGGCAAGCGGCCGGTCCTGAATCTTGTCGCCTGTGGCGAGCATCGGGACCAGAACGACGGCATCATCGGGCAGATTATGCGCCGCTTTGATGGCAGCCATGGTCATCTCCGCCTGCGCCAAAGCGAGCGGAGACCGGCGTGTACCGATGCGTAACGGACGGTCGGAGGAAAACGATATCATTGTCATGCGACTTGTCCATAGCGCCACGTCCACCTATGGGAAAGCGCAATGGCAATCATCCTTGGTCTTGAATCCAGCTGCGACGAAACCGCAGCGGCAATTGTGCGTTCCGACCGGACGATTTTGAGCCATGCCTTGGCCGGACAGGAAGATCATCACCGCGCATTCGGCGGCGTCGTTCCCGAAATCGCCGCGCGCGCGCATGCCGAGCTGATGACCCCCTTGGTGGAAACCGCGCTCGCCGACGCAGGCATGACGTTAGATGATGTTGATGCCATTGCCGCAACCGCTGGCCCCGGCCTTATTGGCGGTGTCATGGTTGGACTTGTGACGGCAAAGGCGCTGGCCATGGCGTCAGGAAAGCCGCTGATTGCCGTCAACCATCTGGAAGGCCATGCGCTTTCGCCGCGACTGGTCGATGCCGATCTCGCATTCCCGTATCTCCTTTTGCTGGTGTCAGGCGGCCATTGCCAGTTGCTGCGGGTAAATGGAGTTGGCGACTATAACCGGCTGGCCACCACCATCGACGATGCGGTTGGTGAAGCTTTCGACAAAACGGCGAAGATTTTGGGCCTGGGCTTTCCCGGTGGGCCAGCCGTCGAACGCGCAGCAGCATTGGGCAACGCAAAAAATGTGCCGCTGCCCCGACCCTTAAAAGGCGCTGATGAACCGCATTTTTCCTTTGCTGGCCTGAAAAGCGCCGTGCTGCGCGCGCATGAGACGGGCCAGTATAAAGTCGAGGATATTGCCGCATCCTTTCAGCAAGCCGTTATCGACTGCCTGTACGACCGGATCCGCTATACGCTGGATCGTATCGACGCGCCTGCGGCACTGGTTGTCGCCGGCGGCGTTGCGGCAAATGTGCCCATTCGCAATATGCTCGAAAAGCTTGCCGTAAGCCGCGGCATGCGTTTTGTCGCGCCGCCATTGTGGTTGTGCACCGACAATGGCGTGATGATCGCATGGGCTGGCGCGGAGAGATTTGCGATGGGCCTGACCGATGGCCTTGATTTTGTGGCGCGACCGCGCTGGCCGCTGGATCCCAACGCAGCACCCGCACGCGGTGCGGGCGTGAAAGCATGAGCCAGATGCCCTATCCGGTTGGTATCATTGGTGGCGGCGCATGGGGCACCGCGCTGGCCGCCGTCATGGCGCAAATCCACGATAACGTCCTCATCTGGGCCCGCGAAGAAGAGGCCGTGCAAAGCATAAACAGCCAGCACGAAAACAGCCTGTTTTTGCCGGGCACAGCATTGTCGCCAAAAATTGAGGCGACAGCTGATCTCGCCCGCATGATCGCATGTGAAAATTTGCTCATCGTGACCCCGGCCCAGCATGTGCGTGCCACGCTGTCGGCGCTGCCGGATACGCAGGCCCCGCTGATCCTGTGCGCAAAAGGTATTGAGGCCGATACCCAAATGCTGGTGTCCGATGTTGCGGCGACAACGCGCCCGGGCAATCCAATTGCCGTTTTGTCGGGCCCCACATTTGCGCATGAGGTTTCTGCTGGAAAGCCCACAGCGGTCACGCTCGCCACCGCCGATCAGGCGCTGGGGTCGGTGTTGATGCGGCGGATAGCCACACCTTCCTTCCGTCCCTATTGGGCTGATGATGTCAGCGGCGCGGAAATTGGCGGTGCTGTCAAAAACGTACTCGCAATCGCATGCGGTGTTGTGGACGGCGCAGGCCTTGGTCTCAACGCACGTGCGGCATTGATTGCACGCGGTTTTGCCGAGATGCAGCGATACGGCCTTGCGCGCGGTGCAAAAGCCGAAACGCTAGCGGGACTATCAGGATTGGGCGATCTGGTCCTGACGTGCAGTTCTGAAAACTCGCGTAACTTTTCGTTCGGGCGAGGCCTTGGACAAGGCCAATCATCCGAAAGCCTGCTGGCCGACCGCAAGACCGTTGCCGAAGGCGCATATACCGCACCGGTCCTGCTACAGTCGGCAACGTCGCTTAATGTCGAAATGCCCATCGTGAGCGCCGTGTGCGCATTGCTGTCGGGATCAGCGACCGTCGATGCCGTCGTCACCGAATTGCTGGCACGTCCGCTCAAGTCCGAAAGCTGGTAAAGGTGGACCTAATCCGCTAGTGTACCAAAAGAGGCGATCCATTGACTGCAGCCAGAACCGACGAAGAGGACATTCAGGCACTCGCAAAGGGCGGGCGGACGAATGTGTTTGGCTTCCTGTTGCGGTTGGCCGCCCGCATACCATTTTTGTTTATCGCGGGCAGACTTTATGGTCCCGAAGCGCTAGGCCGCTTTGCCTATGCCATATTGATTATCGAATTTGTCGCGCAGCTTGCCTCACTTGGCCTGCGCCGTGGGCTGGCGGAATTGCTTGCGAAGGATGACCGCCCGCATACCCACATGATTGCGGATGCACTTTTCGCGGCGATGGCGGCATCAGCGGTCGGTGCTGCATTTTTGATCATGCTGCCCGAGCTGATGTTTCCCAACAGCGGCATTAACGGTCTCGACCGGTTTCTGCCGCTTGCCATTTTTGCCATTGTCGCAACGGACATCGCCTTGTCCGCCTTGGCCTATAAATTCGACATTGCATCGACCGTGCGGGCGCGCGCCATCGTTGAACCGTGGACAATCAGCATCGCGGCAGGGGCGCTCTATTTCTATTCCGCGCGTGATGGGCTGATCCTGTCTTATGTCGCTTCGCTGGCCGCTGCATTGTTGTTTGCACTATGGCCCTTGTGGCGCAGCTATGGCTTTGCATGGGGATGGCGGCCAAGTGTGAAGCGTTCTTTGGTGATTGCCCAACGCAACCTGCCACTGGCCGCAGCAGACGCCGCAGAATGGGGCAGCAGGCGGCTTGACCTTGCCATATTGGGCCTGTTTGCCTCGCCGGCAGTGGTCGGTATCTATTATGTCGCCCAACAGGTGGCGAGCCTGCCACAGAAGCTTAAAACCAGCTTTGACCCGATATTGGGCCCCGTCATCACGCGCAATTTACAGACCCGCAATTATGCCGAAATCGCCAAACAGGTCGGCCAGGTTGGTTTCTGGATTATCGCGGCGCAGGCCGGAATTGCACTGGCGCTTGGCATCCCCGGCGAGGCAGTCATGGGATTGATGGGTCCCGAATTTGTCGGCGGAGCAGCGGCGCTTGCCTTTTTGCTGGCGGCGGAAGTCGCGGCGGCCACGGCGGTCGTCAGTGAATCCGCTTTGGTATATATGGCCCGTCACCGGAACCTGCTGATTTCAATCGGGATGTTGGCCGTCCAAGCTTTAGTCAGCGTCGGCCTTATCATGCTGTTCGATGATATTCCCGTTAAGCCCGAATATGTTGGCTTGTATCAGGCGGCAGCCGTTGCCTGCGGGCTGATGATATCGCTTGGTATCGGCTCGCTTATCAAATCGCGATTGCTGTCACAGTTATTGGGACAGCCCATCCGCGTGTGGCGTTGGGCCTTGCTGATTGCTGTCGCTGCGGCAGCATTGCTCGGCATGGCGATCGTCAGCGTCCCTGCCCGTCTGGAATGGGTGGAACTGGCGATTGGCGTGCCTGCAGTTCTTGGCCTTTATGGCTGGATTATCTGGCGCTGGGGCTTTGGCCCGGAAGACCGGGTGCTGTTCCGCAAGAAAAAAGATTAAGCCAGACGCTTGGCAACAAGCGCTGCGATATCCGCTTCTGGCCGTGCGCCATAATGCGAAATAACCTCGGCGGCGCAAACTGCACCCATGACAAGGCATTCGGCCATCGGGCGGCCCTGCGCTATCCCGGCAAACACACCTGATGCGAACAAGTCGCCTGCACCTGTTGTGTCGACCAATTGGGCAACAGGTTCTGCGCCGACTTCGGTACGCACGCCGTTTTCGATGGCGATTGCGCCATGTTCGCCACGCGTGCAGACCAGCAATGGAACCTTCGCCGCGATCGCCGCGACCGATGCTTCAAAATCATCGCTGTTGTTGAGCGCGCAAATTTCAACTTCATTCGCAAACAATATATCAATGCGACCGGCATCCATTTCGGCCAAAAAGTCGGGTCCATGGCGCGAAATGACGAATGCGTCAGACAATGTCAGCGCAACCTTACGACCGGCGGCACGCGCAATATCGATGGCGGCGCGCATCGCGGCACGTGGCTCCTCAGGATCCCATAAATAGCCTTCAAGATACAATATGGCCGCGCTTTCGATCAGTGCCTTGTCGATCAGCGTGGCAGGCAGATATTGCGACGCGCCCAGAAAGGTATTCATCGTGCGCTGCGCATCTGGCGTGACGAGAATGTAGCAACGTGCGGTCGAAGGTGCGCCATCACGTGCCGGAACATCGAAATCGATGCCGCCTGCACGAATGTCATGTGCGAACACTTGGCCGAGCTGATCATTTGCGACTTGCCCGATAAATGCTGTTTTATGTCCAAGCCGCGCAAGGCCGGCCAAGGTATTTGCGGCAGAACCACCGCTGATTTCACGGGCAGGCCCCATATGGGCATATAATGCTTGCGCACGTTCCTCATCAATGAGCTGCATGCTGCCTTTGGTCAGGCCTTCGCTGTCGATAAAAGCATCGTCGGTGTTGGCAATGATATCAACAATTGCGTTGCCAATAGCGAGGACGTCGAAGCGGCTTTCAGTCATGAATTTTCCTATATGTAAGCTCGCCGCGCCCTACTGGGGTTGGACATTTCGGGCAAGCGCTTTAGAAGCGCGACATGATACAAGCGCTCCAGCTTTCATTCCAAAGCCTTTCGGACAGGCGCGTGGCAATGCTGCTCATCAAAGTGGTGTTGTGCACCTTTGCCAGCTTCCTTTTATTGGGCGTCGGCATGTGGTTTGCGCTCGACTGGCTTTTTGCGTGGCTCAACATTCAAAACGGCGCATATCTTTCGGCCTTGCTGTCGCTGGCTATCATCCCGATTTCGGCTTTTCTGCTTTTCCGGGTGGTCGCCATCGCAATCACTTGGATCTTTGCCGACGATATTATCGATGCGGTTGAAGACCGATATTATCCCCAGAAAGCCGCGTTTGGAAAGCGTCCGGGCGTAGGCGCTGGCGTGCATATGGCGGTGCGATCAATAGCGCGCGTAGTTGGGTACAACCTCCTCGCATTGCCGCTGTATATTGTGTTGCTGGTGACGGGCATCGGAACGGCGATCGCCTTCATGCTCCTCAACGCGCTCCTTTTGGGCAAGGATTTGGAAGATATGCTGATTGCCCGCCATGGCGCATCACAAGGCAGCATCCAGAAACTGCCACGCCTCTTGCTGGGTTTCGTTGGCACCGTTGGTATGCTGATTCCGTTTTTAAACCTGCTGGCGCCCGTGCTTGCGACCGCAATGGCTGTGCACGTCGTCCATTCAGGAAACAGAGCGATATGAAACAAACCATCACCGCATGCGCGATCGCATTGATTTTGGCAGGCTATGTATCTGTGCCGCCTGCACGCGCGCAAACACGCCAGCCAGCACCTGTACAGCGCGCTGCGCCGCCCATTCCCGTGCGCCCTGCCATGGGACCAAGGGGCCTAGAGGCAGTCATGGGCAAGGATGTTGCCACGTTGAAACGCCTTTTTGGCGAACCGCGGCTTGATGTGGTTGAGGTTCATGGCCGCAAGCTGCAATTTGTTGGCAAAGCCTGCGTCCTTGATGTGTTTCTCTATCCCGACGGCAAGGGCCGGACCGAGATCGTTACCTATGTCGACGCCCGACGCAGTGATGGCGCTGCGGTTGATCGCGCATCCTGCATTGATGCCTTGCAACGCCGCTGACTAAGTAAGCGTCCATTCGGCACGAACCGATGCGTCTGGTTCGTCGGCAAATCGCGCCTGCTTTTCACGCGCAAATATCTCGGGCGACAGCCGCGACATCGCCCAGATCGCGGCACCACGGACGACGGGTGAGGTGTCATCCATGAGCATCTCAACCAAGGGTAGCACATCATCGTCACGACCATTGCCAGCCGCGATCAACACATTGCGCACAAAGCGGTCGCGGCCAATGCGCTTGATCGGTGATCCGGAAAACAGCTGGCGAAATTGCGCATCATCCAAAGCCAAAAGGTCCGCAATGCGCGGCGCGACCAACGCTTCACGGGGCAAAAATGCCTTATGTGCTGCAGCCGTCTCGGCAAATTTGTTCCACGGACATACCGCCAGACAATCATCGCAACCGTAAATGTGATTGCCCATCAATGGACGCAGTTCGGGGTCGATGGGGCCCTTATGCTCAATAGTGAGATACGAAATACATCGGCGGGCATCGACTTGGTACGGCGCGGGGAAGGCATTGGTTGGGCAGATGTCTTGACATGCCCGGCACGAACCGCATGTGTCGGTCGCAGGAACCGATGGCGCAAGCTCTGCAGTCGTATAAATCGCGCCAAGGAACAACCAGCTGCCATGGTCTTTGCTGACGATATTGCTGTGCTTGCCTTGCCAGCCAAGTCCCGCCACCTCAGCCAGCGCCTTTTCCATAACGGGCGCGGTGTCGACGAACACTTTGACGCCGACCTCTGCGGAATGGGCAAGCCAGCTGGCGAGCCGCTTGAGCGCGCCTTTGACGACATCATGATAGTCGCGTCCTTGCGCATAGACCGATATGCGCGCCTTTGTGTCATCGTCGGCAAGCGCCATGGGGTCATGCGGCGGTGCATAGCTCATCCCCAGCATGATCACTGATTTTACTTCGGGCCATAAAATATCGGGGTTGGCGCGCTCATCGACGCGACTTTCCATCCACAACATGTCGCCATGGCGGCCTTCATCGATCCATTGGCGCAGCCGCTGCCCTGCGCGCGGTGCAAGATGACCCGGCGCAATGCCAAAGGCGACAAAGCCCTCATTCTGCGCCTTGGCCTGCAGATCATTAACTATATTTGTGTTGTTTCTTTTCACGCACCAACCTTATTCAGCACCGAATATCTCTCCGGGGCAATTTCATATGTACGCAATAGAGGCAAAGGGACTCGTAAAGCAATTCGATGGCTTTCGTGCCGTCGACGGGGTCGACCTGAAAATTCCGGAGGGCAGCATTTTTGGCATTTTGGGCCCGAATGGCGCCGGCAAGACGACCATGTTGCGCACCTTGCTTGGTATCATTGATCCGGATGCCGGAACCCGCAGCCTGCTGGGTTCGGACCGGCCGATAACACAGTCCCGCAATGTCGGATATTTGCCCGAAGAACGCGGCCTGTATCAATCGATGCGCGCAGTCGACACCATTGCGTTCATGGGCGCGCTGCGCGGACTATCGTTGAAAGAGGGCGCGAAAAAAGGGCGGGCCTTGCTCGAAGAAGCTGGCCTTGGATATGCCGCCGAACACCAGATTAGGCAGCTTTCCAAGGGGATGGCCCAAACGGTGCAGCTGATGGGCACAATCGTCCACGACCCAAAGCTGATCGTACTTGATGAACCTTTTTCGGGGCTGGATGCGCTCAATCAGGCCAAGCTTGAAAAGATGATCCGCGCGCAAGCCGCCAAGGGTGTGACCGTGATTTTCTCCACCCATGTCATCGCGCATGCCGAACGTTTGTGCGAACGCATCGCCATTATCGCCAAGGGTAAAATCAGTTTCGACGGGCTGGTATCCGAAGCGCGTGACCGCTTGCGGCCGCAGGTGCATCTGGAAACCGAAACGTTGGACGGGCCATGGCGATCGGCGCTGCCCCTTGAAACCAAATCAGAAGGGCATTGGTGGCATTTCACCTTGCCCGAAACCGGGGTGGAGCCGCTGCTCACGGCGCTGGTCGAGGGTAAGGCGGGCGTCAAATCGCTGTCGATTGAAAGGCCGGGGCTGCACGATGCGTTCGTCGCCATCGCGGGTGAAGCCGTCGCCGCCGAGATGGATGACGCTGATGTGGGAGAAGCAAAATGAAGGAAATCATCCGCGCCGCCTTCGTCATTGCCCGCCGTGATTTTACGGCGATTGTTTATTCCAAGGCCTTTATCTTCTTCTTACTTGGCCCCTTCTTCCCTGTGCTTGTCGGATTTGCGGCGGGTAATTTGGGTGAGCAAATCGCCAAAGACGTGTCGCAACCCGTTGTTGGCATTGCCTTGGCCAAAGAGGAGGCCGGGAAAATCCTGTCCGCCCGCGAGTCGCTATCGAAGACATTGGGAGACCGCTATTTCGCCCGCATGGTCGTCGTCGGCGATCCTGCTGCGGATCAAAAAGCGCCGCAAAGCTACCTTGCAAAAAAGAGTGACAGCCTAAGCGTTGTCGTCACCGGCACGCTGGCGAAACCCGTGATAACCGGCACAGCCAACGCCATTCAACGCGAACGCGCCGACATTGAACTGTTGGCAGGCTATGCCCAGAGCGGCGGCACAATGACGCTGCCGCGATTGACACCCGATATTGTTGTCGAGTCCGCTAACAACGACAAGACGCTGCGCACGGTCACTGCGCAGGGTGGGCAGTTTCTCATTTTCTTCCTGACCATTTTGCTTGCGGGCATGGTGCTGTCCAATCTCGTGGAGGAGAAATCGAACAAGATCATCGAAATTCTCGCCGCCTCGATTCCGATGGAATCGGTGTTCCTTGGGAAATTGTTTGCGATGCTCGGCATGGCCTTGCTGGGCATATCCGTCTGGACAACCGTTGGACTGGTTGGTTTCGCCGCGATTGGGCCGGATTTGCCAAATTTTCCAACGCCGGCGGTTGGCTGGCCCATGTTCATTGGCCTGTGCTTCACCTATTT
>JAIXYC010000126.1 GCA_027490455.1 Sphingomonadales bacterium | reverse complement strand
GACCAATCACGATCATCGGGCAATCGCGCAGCGACGTCTGTCGCCGTCAACGGCGCGCGTTCCCATAGGATTTCCATGATTGTTAGTTCAGCATCGCTGATACGTTTTGATGACATTTTGAAATCTCCGACTACAGACGTAGTCGATTCGACTACATCTGTAAACGTCGTTTATCTGCCATTGTCGGTTTTTTGTCGAACGCCTTTACAACTGGGCATCAGGTAAAGGACGAATTAAATGGCCATATAACTGATATAAAACATTTTTCAGGATATGGCATGACCGGTGCACACATAACTATGTTCAACACCCACCCAGCGAGGACGGGTGCTATGCGTCTGGTCTCGCACCATCTGTCCTCGCTTTCTCCTGCTGAAATTTGAAAACAAAAAAGGCTGGAACCCATCGCGGATTCCAGCCTTTTTTTTGCGTGCCTTGACGGCTTTTGGTTATTTCGCGCCGAAATTGATCTTTGCGGTTACGCCAACATACCGATCTGCCTCACGGGGGATGATGTAGCGATATGCACCGCCAGGGCCACCCGATACGATCGAGGAAGCAAAGCTTTTATCGAACAGGTTCTTCACCTGCAACGCGATCCGCCATCCATCGTTAGGATCAACCAAAGCTGCTGACACATCGACAATCGCATAACCCTCTACGGTCGAGCCAAGGCGGACAGCCGGGTTCGCACTCGCTTCGTAAATCTGGTCGGACTGGCGTGAGATCTGGCTTGCCAACTCGATATTCGCAAAGCCCGAAGTTTCAATGTCATATTGTGCGCCAAACGACATTTTCCATTTGGGTGCGTTCGCCAAAGGCGTGCCCTTGGCAACCAATTGCGATGCGTCAGCACCTGGCGGCAAGCGGAAATTCTCAACCTGCGCCTTGTTGTAAGCAACGCCGCCCGAAAGCGAGAAGTTACGCAATGGCGTCGCAACAAAATCAAGCTCGAAACCTTGGGTCGATACCGAACCTGCATTGGTCAGGCGCGTGGTGCGTACACCGGCTACGAAATCTGGGCTGTTTGCCTGATAGTTGTTATACTTGGCATAATATGCCGCGAGGTTGAGAATCAGGGCGCCGTCGAAAAGGGTATTTTTCAAGCCCACTTCATAAGCGTTGACCGTTTCTGGTGCGATAACACCAGCGCCGGGTGTCGTCAGGTTATAGAAGATGTTGTAGGCAGGACCCTTATAACCACGCGTGTAGCTCGCATAAGCCATATTGTTTTCAGTCAGGTCTGCCTGAACAGCTGCCTTACCCGAAAGGTTATTGTTGCTGGTGCTGGTGGTAAAGGGAACGCCGTTTGAGGCGCCCGCAACAAAGCCGGTAGCGGGCGCGGTTGCCACGAGACCATTATTGTAAACGCCAGCGTCAAAATTTGGTTGCACACCTGGACCTGCGAGCGAGGTGCGGCGGATATGGTTTACATCCAATTCGTCATTTGTGTAGCGCAAGCCACCAATAAAACGCAGGCTGTCGGAAAGGTTGAGCGTAGCCTGACCAAATAGCGACATGTTTTTGAACGTCGATCCAAAGTCCGCGGTTCCGGCAGGGGTGGTGATCGTCGAAACCCCTGCAGCGGTCGAACAAGGTACGAGGCCAGGCACAACCGCAGCGAGCGTCGATGCTGAACAGGTAATCACCTCGCGCGTGAATGTACGGTCAGATTCGGCCTTTGAATAATATGCCCCGACGACATATTCGAGGAATTCACCGGTCGGCGAAGCAACGCGAATTTCCTGGCTAAAGGTAGTCGATGTTTGCGGTCCATTATCGTGCAATTGGTTCAAACCAACATAGGGGCGGTCGAGCCAGTCACCATCGCGGATTTCGGTGTTATCCCAACCCCGATAGCTGGTGATCGACGTCAAGCTATGTTCACCCAGTTCGATGTCTGCTTGCAGCGCAATGCCCCAGCTTTCTTCTTTAGTCGTGGTGACAAGGTTCTGCCGGATGTTGCGTGAATCCGAACGATCGAAACCCGTTCCAGCGAGCGCCAGCGCGGCTGCGTTCGTTGGCGTGTTGCCAATAATTTCGGCACAGCAATCATCATTGGCTTTGCGGTAATCGGCGCGCAGCGTCAGCATGACTTTTTCGCTCACGTCGGCCTCAATCGCGCCGCGAACACTGTAATGTTCATAGCCATTGACCTTGTTGCCCGTGGTCAAATTGTTGATGTTGCCGTCATAGCTTCCGTAAAATCCGGTGAAGCGCGAACGCACATTGGCGCTCAGCGGCACGTTAACAGTCGCACGACCGCGATATTCGGACTTCGCGAAGAATGAACCTTCAACGGTCGCACCAAATTCTGCTGTTGGACGCTTCGTTACGATGCTGACAACACCAGCCGATGCGTTCTTTCCAAACAATGTACCCTGCGGTCCGCGCAGAACTTCGATACGCTCAACGTCGAACAAATCGGTAAAGCCTTCACCAGCGCGGCTCAAGACAACGCCGTCGAGAACGGCAGCAACCGATGGTTCAGCAGCAATCGAAAAGTTGATGGTACCAACGCCGCGCAGGAACAATGCCTGGTTCAGCGACGTACCCGCCTTGCGGAAGTTCAAGCTTGGAACGAGATACTGCGCATTTTCAAGTGTGACACCGCCATTATTGGCAATAGCCTCACCGCCGACAACGGATACAGCGAGCGGAATATCCTGCAAACGCTCTTCACGCTTTTGCGCGGTTACGATGATTTCTGCAGTGGCCGATTCATCTTCTGCCGGAGCGGTCTGCGCCATCGCGGGCAGGCTGACCCCAGCCATAATTGCGGCGCTTGCGAGCAACGACGCGCGAATGAAAGACGTTTTCTTAAATTCAGAACTGAACATCATGTACCTCCCTAAAAATGGCTATCCGCTTCTCAACCAAATCACTTGAGTTTTCTCAAGCAACAAAAGCTATTCTGGGATATACCTAATCAATGGGCGGGTTGTTACCAGATTGACTCAATATGTCTAGCGGTGTCATATAGTGACGTTATTTAAGCCGTGACTGTTGCAATACTGCCATAGTCACAGGCCCGAAACAGCGAGAGGGACAGAAGGTGCCATTTACAGTCATCATGCATCCTGAAGGTTTTGACCTGCTGCATGGTGACATCAGCATGTTATCGCACCGGAATGACGCGCCAGCGATCAGCATCGGTATTGGCGCGCCTGATCTGGAAATGGTGCGCGGCAATTTTCGCATAGACGACATCGTTGAAACACGATTGGCGCTTGATTGCTTCGCCCAAGTCGATGGCGGTATCCAGCTTTGGAACGCAAAGCAGCCTGACATCGTCGCAACGCTGCTGCTTGAGGAACGGGCGCTGCAATCCATCCTCACATTTCGCTGCACAGATCCGGCCTTTAACCGGCTTTGGATAGATATGCAGTGCGCAACGTCCGAAGCCTTTTGGGGTGGCGGCGAACAGATGTCTTATCTGCGCCTCAACGGCAGGCGTTTTCCGTTCTGGACATCGGAACCCGGCGTTGGCCGCGATAAGTCGACCGCGCTTACGCAGACGATGGATGCAAGTGGTTTGGCCGGTGGTGACTATTGGACAACCAATTATCCGCAACCGACATGGGTAAGCAGTGCGCGTTATGCGGTGCACCTCGAAACGGCGGCTTATTCGGTGCTTGATCTGACTGCAGCGGGCCGGGTCGGGGTCGAATGCTGGTCGGCAAATGTCGATCTGGAGCTTTTTGACGCGCCGACGCTTCCCGCGCTTGTGACCAAAATGTCTGATCGCTTTGGTCGCCAGCCTGCCCTGCCAGATTGGGCCATTTCCGGTGCGATCATCGGGCTGAAGGATGGCGTCGACACCTTTGACCGGTTCGAAAAAATTGCAGCATCGGGCGCCACAATTACGGGCCTGTGGTGCGAAGATTGGATCGGCATTCGTCAGACCAGCTTTGGCAAGCGATTGTTCTGGGACTGGAAATGGAATGCTGCGCGCTATCCGGATTTACCCGCACAAATCGCCGCGCTTGCCGAACGCGGCATTCGCTTCCTTGGCTATGTAAACCCCTATCTGGCGGTGGATGGGTCGCTATATCAAGAGGCACGCGCCGCCAACTTCCTCGCGCTGCGGCAGGACAACGACGAACCTTATGCCGTCGACTTCGGCGAATTTGACGCAGGCGTTGTGGATTTCACAAACCCTGCCGCCGCGGCGTGGTTTGCCGACCGCATCATTGGTCAGGAAATGCTCGACTTCGGGCTTTCGGGATGGATGGCAGATTTTGGCGAATATCTGCCGACCGATGTGCGCCTGTTTGATGGTTCCGACCCGATGGAGGCGCATAATCGCTGGCCCGTGCTTTGGGCAAAGGTGAATGCCGACGCCATCGCATCGCGCGGCAAAACGCATGACGCGACATTTTTCATGCGCGCCGGTTTTTCGGGCGTGCAGGCGCATTGCCCGTTATTGTGGGCAGGCGACCAATGCGTCGATTTTACGCGCCACGACGGGATCAACACGGTCATCACGGCGGCATTATCGTCCGGATTGCTTGGGAACGCGTACCACCACAGCGACCTCGGCGGCTATACCAGCCTGCATGGCGTGGTCCGGACCGCAGAATTGATGCACCGTTGGATAGACTTGGCGGCCTTTGCACCCGTCATGCGCAGTCATGAGGGCAATCGTCCTGCAGACAATCTGCAACTCGACAGCAGCCCAGAAATACTCACCCATTTTGCCCGCATGAGCCAAGTGCATGCCCGCCTTGCGCCATATGTCCGCGCTTTGTCTGACGGGTCTGTGGCCACGGGCATGCCGCTTCAGCGCCCGTTGTTCCTGCACTATGACGACGCGGCCTATTACGACATTCAGGACCAATATCTCTATGGCGCGGACATGATTGTCGCACCTGTGGTCCAAGAGGGTGCAAGCAGCCGCAACGTGACTTTGCCAGATGGGGATTGGGTCCATCTTTGGTCCGGCGATGTTTACGGCAAGGGCATATATGACATCGCGGCTCCGCATGGGCAGCCACCCGTGTTCACCCGCAAGGACAGCGCGCACGCATCGCTGTTCAGCGCGATCACGCAGGAATTCAGGTCATGAACAGCCGATCCAATATCCGTGATGTTGCAAAGCTTGCCGGTGTGGCCGTCAAAACCGTCAGCCGCGTGCTTAACAACCACCCATATGTCAGTGCAGACACCAAAGCGAAGGTCGACGCCGCAATGGCAGAACTGCGCTTTTCGCCCAGCATCGCAGCGCGCATATTGGCGGGTACGAAGTCGGGCCAAATTGCGCTGATTTATGACAATCACAGCCCTTATTACATGCACCAGATCATGCAGGGCTGCTGGGACCGATGCCATGAAGAAGGCATGCGCCTGATTGCCCAGCCCGTCGATGTGTCCGACCCCGATGTGGGCGAGCAGGTGCGCGGCATGGTCCGGCAGACGCATGTGGATGGCGCAATATTGTCTTCACCCGTCACCGATTGCGGGCCAGTGCTGAACGTTCTCGAAGCGATGAACATCCCCTTCGTGCGCATCTCACCCGGCACCAACCATGCACTTACCAGCTCGGTATTCATGGATGATATGCAGGCCGCGGACGACATGACGACGCACCTCATCAACATTGGTCACCGTCGGATTGCCTTTATCAAGGGTCATGCAAACCATATGGCGAGCGCGGAACGTCAGGCAGGATATGAACGCGCGCTCAGCCGCGTTGGCATATCGGTAGATCCCGAATTGATCGCCGAGGGTCATTTTGATTTTGAAAGCGGCGTTGCGGCGACCGAGCAGTTTCTATCGCTGAAATATCCGCCCACGGCAGTCTTTGCATCGAACGATGACATGGCCTCGGGTGTCCTGGCCGTGGCCCATCGCCGCGGCATTGCCGTACCCGAACAATTGTCTGTCGCAGGGTTCGACGACACCACGCTTGCCCGCGTTGTTTGGCCGCCCTTAACCACCGTGCGCCAGCCTGTACGCGATCTGGCGTCGACCGCTGCGGACCTATTATTTGGCGAGGGCGGAATTGAGCATCGCCGCCTTCCCCATGAACTGATCAGCCGCGAGTCGGTTGCCCCACCTTATTCACCTTCCATAAAAAAGAGCAAAAATACATGACCCTTCCAACACCCCCGTCCACGCGCCTTTTGGGCAAGAGCGGTATTGAAATTTCATCGATTGCCTGGGGCATGTGGCGCTTTGCGGGTCTTGAAATGTCCGCAGCCCGCGCGGCCATTGATGCGGCGTTCGAAGCAGGCATCACCCTTTTCGATACGGCGGACATTTATGGCTTTGGAGAGCAAGGCTTTGGCAAGGCCGAGGAGCTGCTTGGCCGCGTATTTGCCGAGGCACCGGAATATCGTGACCGGATGGTGCTGGCCACCAAGGGCGGAATTACCCCACCGACGCCATATGACAGCAGCGCGGAATATCTGACCAAGGCCATTGACGACAGCCTGTCGCGTTTGGGCACGGAATATGTTGACCTGTGGCAAATACACCGCCCCGACATCCTCACCCACCCGCAAGAAATCGCACGCACCATCGAAGACGCGCACAAAGCCGGAAAAATCCGCGCCTTTGGTGTGTCGAACTTCACGACCGCGCAAATAACGACATTGGCACAGTTCAGCAGCGTTCCGATTGTGTCGACGCAGCCGGAGGTTTCTCCATTGCGGATCGATACCATCGAAAATGGCGAGCTTGATCAAGCCATCGCCATGGATTTGGCCGTGTTGGCATGGTCGCCACTTGGCGGCGGTCGTATCGGCAATCCCGGCGACACGCGCGAACAAAATGTAGCGGCAGCCTTGTCGAGCGTTGCGGCAGCACATGGCGTTTCGCGCACCGCAGCGGCCTATAGCTGGATCATGGCGCACCCTGCCCGCCCAATCCCGATTGTCGGCTCGCAAAACCCGGCACGCATCATTGAGGCTGCCGATGCCTTCAAAATCAAATGGACCCGCGCGGACTGGTATAGCGTGTTGGTCGCCGCGCGAGGAGTTCCCCTGCCATGAGCAATCCAATCGAAGTCAGCTGGTTCTCCGCATTATGCGACGATGATTACGAATTTCTTGGGCAACCCGATCCCATGCTCGCGTCGAGTTGGGAGCATTGCCGCAATATCGTGCTCGCTGCTGAAAAGGGCGGGTTTGACAATATATTGCTGCCCTCGGGCTACGCGCTCGGCTTGGATACCACTGCTTTTGCCAGCGCCATTGCGGCGCTGACAACACGCATCAAATTGCTAATGGCGGTGCGCATTGGCGAAAGCTGGCCTCCACAATTGGCGCGGCAGATTGCCACGCTTGACCAGATTTCGGGTGGGCGGTTGAACGTCAATATCATCTCGTCTGACTTACCGGGTGACAAGATGGACAGCGAACCGCGCTATCGCCGGACGGTTGAGGCGATGCAGATCCTCAAGACATTGTTGAACGGCGAACATCTGTCGATTGATGGCGAACATTATAAAATCGATCTCGACCCGCCACGTATGAAGACCGTTAGCGGCAAATGCCCGCCGCTGTATTTCGGTGGTCTCTCGCCCGCCGCAAAGGACGCTGCTGCCGAAGGTTGCGATGTGTATTTGATGTGGCCGGAAACGGTTCAGGGCGCAAAGGAGCTTGTCGAAGACATGACCGCGCGCGCGGCAAAATTTGGACGGACGTTGAAATATGGCTTCCGCGCGCATGTCATCGTGCGTGAAACCGAAGCTGAAGCCCGGGCCTATGCGGACCGTCTCTTGTCCAAGCTGGATGCGCAGCAAGGCGAAGCAATCCGCAACAAATCCTTGGACACGCAAACCTTCGGCGTGGCGCATCAGGCCGAATTGCGCGCGCAATCGGAGGCGAACGACGGATATCTGGAAGACAATCTGTGGACCGGAATTGGCCGCGCGCGTTCAGGCTGCGGCGCTGCGATCGTTGGCGACCCGGACCAAGTGCTGGCCAAAATCGAGGCATATCGCGCCGTGGGCATCGAAGCGTTCATTTTGTCGGGTTACCCGCACATCAACGAATGCGACATGTTTGCACGTTATGTGTTGCCTAAGTTGGACCATGGGCGTTTGGTGGTCTGAAGCCACTAAACGTCATATGGGTACGAGCTTAATCCGACAGACCCGCCATGCGTTCGGCCTGATCCTCGGCTATCAACGCCGCGACCAATTCACCAAGGCCGCCGCCCTCCAATATCTCCGGAAGCTTATGCAGCGTCAGGTTGATCCGGTGGTCGGTCACGCGGCCTTGCGGGAAATTATAGGTGCGAATGCGTTCCGAACGGTCGCCTGAGCCGACCATCGCTTTGCGCGCCTCGGCCTCCGCGCCTTGGGCTTCCTCGCGCTCTTTTTCGTACATGCGCGCGCGCAGAACCTGCATCGCTTGTTCTTTGTTCTTGTGCTGGCTGCGCCCGTCCTGACAGGTCACAACAATGCCCGTCGGCAAGTGGGTAATGCGCACGGCCGAGTCTGTGGTGTTGACGTGCTGTCCGCCTGCACCCGAAGCACGGTACACGTCGATTTTCAGGTCGCGCGCCTCGATCTGGATATCCACTTCGGTCGGCTCAGGTAGCACCGCGACCGTCGCTGCGCTGGTGTGAATGCGGCCGCCACTTTCGGTTACAGGTACGCGCTGCACACGGTGGACGCCGCTTTCATATTTCAACTTGGCGAAAACGCCATTGCCCTTGATTGCGACAACAACTTCCTTGAAACCGCCAACATCGGACGCGCTGATCGAGATAGGTTCGATCTTCCACCCCTGCCCCGCGGCATAGCGTTCGTACATGCGGTACAGGTCACCGGCGAACAACGCCGCTTCATCACCGCCCGTGCCCGCACGAATTTCGAGCATGGCGGGCCGGTCATCGGCGGCATCTTTCGGCAAGAGCGAAATGGCCAAAGCGGTTTCGGCTTGGCCCAACTGATAACTGACATCCTCCAGTTCCTCGAGCGCCATTTCGTGCAGGTCGGGGTCAGAGGAATCCTTCGACATATGCTGCAAGGTTTCGATTTCCTTGCGCAGTCGCCGGACATTGGCAGCGGCCTTGGCGACCGGTTCCAGTTCCGAATATTCCTTGGACGCCGTGACAAAGGCATCGCCCTCCAACTGCCCCGAAGCCATCCGCGCCTCAAGCTCGGAAAAGCGCGATTCAATAAGCGCGATACGTTGCGGGGAGATTTTGGTCATGCGAGCGACTGAAGTACGCTCTTAAGCCGGTCATTGTTGCCTTCACCGGACATCCCGTAATAGCCATCCTCATTGACGCGCAGGATAGCCGCGGGGCTTTGCTTGACGGCCTTGTCATAACGCTTTTTCGGTGAGCCAGTGGCAATCATGTCGGCCGAAATTCCGGCTTGGCGCAGCTGACGCAACAGCGCGAAGGCATGCCCAAGACCCGCGTCATTCTCCAAAACAATCATGGCTTCGATCTGCTGTGTTGGCACGGCGTCAATCAACATGCCCAACCGCTCGATACCCGCCGCCCAGCCAACCGCTGGCGTTGCCGGTCCGCCGAGATTTTCGATCAAGCCATCATAGCGTCCGCCGCCTAGCACGGTGCCCTGCGCACCCAGCCGGTCGGTCACAAATTCAAACGCGGTATGGCGATAATAATCCAACCCACGCACGAGGGCGGCATTGCGTGTCCAAGCCACGCCAGCGGCATCAAGGCCCGCTGTGACCGCAC
This sequence comes from Sphingomonadales bacterium, assembly GCA_027490455.1. Taxonomy (GTDB): domain Bacteria; phylum Pseudomonadota; class Alphaproteobacteria; order Sphingomonadales; family Sphingomonadaceae; genus Sphingorhabdus_B. The sequence goes on along the minus strand of JAIXYC010000126.1, from coordinate 15,402 downwards.
CGAAGAAGTCCTGTGCCTCGCCCGATAGAAAATCGTCGATCACCGGCGCCGCGTCGGCAATTGGGCGATCTTTGGGGTCTTTGCTGTCAAGAATACGCAGCGGATTTTTCTCCAGCCGCGATAGGCTATCTTCGGACAGCGCACCCTTATGATCGTTGAAATAGCCGACCAATGCCGCGCGCCAAGCATCGCGGCTTGGCGTGTCGCCCAATGTGTTGAGCTGCAACGTTACGCCGTCATCTATGCCCAATTCCTTCAGCAATTGGTCCGCCATCACCAGCAGTTCAACATCAGCGGCAGGTTCTGCTGCGCCGATAATCTCGGCATCAATCTGGTGAAATTGACGATAGCGGCCCTTTTGCGGGCGTTCGTAGCGGAATAATGGGCCGTGCACCGACAGCTTCATCGGCGCAAATTGCTGCCAGCCGTTGGTAAGGTACGCGCGCGCAATGCCCGCCGTAAATTCGGGACGCAGCGTGATCGAATCTCCGCCGCGATCTTCGAAGCTGTACATTTCCTTGGATACGACATCCGTCGCCTCACCCAGACTGCGCGAGAATACCGCCGTTGGCTCAATGACGGGCAGTTGCAGGCCCTTAAATCCATAAAGCCTGCGCACGCGCTCAAATGTTGCGACGACATGCGCAAAACGTTCTTCTGCCTCGCCGAACATGTCCTGAGTACCGCGAACGGCTTGGGGTGTCTGTATCTTTGCCATATTAAAGCGCCCTAGCGGCTAATTGTTGTTAGTGGAATAGGGCTGGACGCGCCAATCGGCTTTCGTCAAAAGTCTGGCCTATGAATCCACGCATATTGACGCGCGCTATCGCCGCATTCGCCCTTTCCGCTAGCCTCATTTCTGCAGCCTCTGCGCAAAACAGTGCGCCGCAACCAGTGCCTATCGTCTCGATCATCCCTGAGCCGCAAGATCGCCCCTTGTCGGAACCGATGATCTTGTCTGTGGATGCGACCGATGTTAATCGCGCCATTTTCCAAGTGCGTCAGGTCATTCCTGTAGAAAAAGGCAAGCCGCTAATCCTGCTTTACCCGCAGTGGCTGCCCGGCAAGCATGGTCCACGGGGTGCACTGGCCGAAATGACGGGCCTGATGATCCGCGCGGGCGGGAAAACACTGCGTTGGACCCGCGACCCGGTTCAGGTTTACGCATTTCATGTCGATGTGCCTGCGGAAACATCGTCCGTCGATGTCGAATTCCAATTCACAGCGCCTGTCCGCGAAAGCGAAGGCCGCATCAACGTCACGCCAAATATGATGAACGTTCAATGGGAACAGGTGGCCTTGTACCCCGCCGGACATTTTACCCGCGCTATTCAGGTAAAGCCGTCGATTACATTGCCTGAAGGCTGGACGGGCGTGGCCGCGCTTGATGGCGCAAAGATTACTGGCAACCGCATCGATTATAGCGTGACCGATTTTGAAACCCTGGTCGACAGCCCGATGTTTGCGGGGCCACATTATAAAAAATGGGATCTGGGCAACAACGTCACACTGAACGTATGGGCGGACGCCGCCAAATATCTCGCCGCGAAGCCTGAACATATCGCTGCACATCGCGCGTTGGTGGATGAATCGCTCCTGCTTTTTTGGTCATAGCATTTTGATCGCTACGAATTTCTGCTTGGCCTGACGGAAGAGCTTGGCGGCATTGGGCTGGAACATCATCGCAGCTCGGAAAATACGCGCGAGACCGACTATTTCACCGAATGGGATGACAATATGTCCGAACGCGGGCTGTTGCCCCACGAATTCACGCACAGCTGGAACGGCAAGTTCCGCCGTCCCGATACGATGTGGACGCCGGATTATTCCACCCCGATGCGCGACAATTTATTGTGGGTCTATGAAGGTCAGACCAGCTTTTGGGATCTCGTCCTTGGTGCGCGATCGGGCCTGCAATCCAAAGAAATGGTGATGGGCGAATGGGCCAAATATGCGGGCTTTTATGCAGAGCAGCCCGGCCGCAATTGGCGTTCGGTGGAAGATACCACGCACGATCCGATTTTCGGCGCACGCAAAGCCAAGCCATTCGTAAGCCACGCACGCGGCGAAGATTATTACAATGAAAGCTCGCTGATCTGGCTCGATGCGGACATGACGATCCGCACGCTTTCAAGGGGTAAGAAATCGCTTGATGATTTCGCCAAGGCTTTCTTTGGTGTGCGCAACGCTGACTGGGGCGTGCTCACTTATAATTTCGATGAGATTGTCCGCACGCTGAATGCCGTGCAGCCTTATGATTGGGCGACGTTTCTGGATACGAAGCTGCGCCAACCGGGTCAGCCCGCACCTTTGAACGGTTTTGAATTGGGCGGGTACAAACTTGTCTGGAAAGAAGAACCGAACATCTTTGACAAAGAACTGATGAAGGAAGGCAACAACTTCAACCTCACGCACTCGCTTGGGCTGACGTTGGACAAAGAAGGCCGCGTCACGTCTGTATTATGGAACGGTCCTGCTTTTAAGGCCAATATTGTCAACGGCACCAAAATCATTGCCGTCAACGGCTATGCTTATTCCAAAGACGGCCTGAGTGCGGCCATCAAGGCCGCAAAGGGCGGGGAAAAGCCCGTGCGGCTTATATTGGAACGCAACAAACGTTATGAGCAAATAGACATCGCCTATTCGGGCGGCTTGCGCTATCCGCACCTCGAAGCCACGGGCAAGGGCGAAACGGCGATCGATCGTTTACTACGTCCGCGGCGGACCAACTAAAATTATTTGAAAGCATTCTCCCATGCGTATTGATTTGATTCCAGCAGGCGACAATGTGCCTGAAAGCCTGAACGTGCTGATCGAGGTTCCCATTGGCGGCGAACCTGTGAAGTATGAATTCGACAAGGCTTCTGGTGCTCTTTTCGTAGACCGTTTCCTGCACACGCCCATGCGTTACCCCGCCAATTATGGCTTTGTTCCGCATACTTTGGGTGAAGATGGCGACCCGTTGGACGCACTTGTCGTCGCGCGTTCGCCTATCGTAGCCGGTGCGGTGGTCAAATGCCGCCCGATTGGCGTTTTGATGATGGAAGATGATGCTGGCGGTGACGAGAAATTGCTCTGTGTTCCCGTCAACAAGACCTTCCCTTATTATTCGGACGTTTTGACGTACAAGGATATGCCACCAATCGTCCTTCAACAGATCGAGCATTTCTTCACCCATTATAAAGACCTGGAGCCCGGCAAATGGGCCAAGTTGAATGGCTGGGGTGATGAAAACGACGCAAAGCGCATTATTACGGAATGCGTCGAACGTGCGAAGGAACGCGGTATATGAAACGGGCAGCGCTGGTCGCACTAATTGCACTGGCGCTCTCGGCATGTGCCACCCCTGAAACACGCGTCAGAACCGCGCTGATGGATGCCGGTCTGTCCCAACCGATCGCAGCCTGCATGGCTGATCGGATGGTCGACCGGCTTTCGCTTGCGCAATTGAATAAGCTGAGCGGCCTTAAAAAGCTGCGTGGTCAGGACATGCGCAAAATTACCGTCGAGGACTTTCTGAAGCGCACACGCTCGCTGCAAGACCCCGAAATTCTGGGCGTCGTAAGCTCGTCCGGGCTTATTTGCGCAATAAAGACGTAAACAGCTCAAGTGATAATTGTCATCCCGGACATGGGTTCGGGATGACAGTTATTTAGCTTAAAGCCTTCATCAACATTGCGAACCAGCCATTATCAGCCTTTGCCGTCGCGGGTGCGCCAAAATCCACACATTCAAGGCACTTGGCCTGTGCACCACGCACGCCAGTCAGCATGTTCAGATCAGCCGAAATCCGTTGGAACAGCAACTGCTGCTGCCATGATGCTTGCGCAAAAATGTCCATCGGCGCTGCTGCCTGCGTCCGCTTTGGCATCAGGCCACTGATCAACGTGCCTGCGAAGCTCGTCGGCGGTTCAATATATTCGGCATGCCATCCATCGGGTTTCAATCCGGCACGCTTTGCCGCTTCCGCAAGCGCATCATGCATACCACCCGTCCTGTCGACAAGGCCAAGCTGGCGGGCCGTGCCACCTGCCCATATACGCCCCTGTGCGACAGCATCGACTTGTTCGGGCGTTTTCTTGCGCGCCGTTGCTACGCGCGTCAGGAACTCGCGATAGCCATTCTCAATGGCGCTTTGGGCCACGCGGTCAAATTCGGGGCTGAAGCCGTTCAAAATATCCGGTTCGCCGGACAATGGCGTCATCTTCACGCCGTCCGCGTTCACGCCGATTTTCGCAAGGCCAGCCTCCGCACTTGGGATGACGCCGAAAATACCAATGGATCCGGTAATCGTGGCAGGATCGGCAAAAATGACATCGGCAGGAAGCGATATCCAATAACCGCCGCTTGCGGCCAAATTCGCCATCGAAACGATGACCGGAATCTTCTTGGCCTTCGCCGCTTCAATCGCCAAACGGATTTTTTCAGACGCCATGACGGAACCGCCCGGCGAATCCACGCGGACCACCAAAGCTTTCAAATCCTCATTGTCGAGCGCATCGTAAATAAGACCGCTGACGGTATCGCCCGCGGCGGTTCCAGGGCCGCCCTCGCCATCGACGATGGTACCCGCAATGGTCACAACGCCAATCTGCGCACCGGCGGTCGCTGGACCATAGCTGGCAAGTAATGCATCCATCGGTGTGTGGGCAAAACCGCCGGTCGTTTTCTTATCGTCCGCGCCGACCTTTCCGGCGATGAATTTACCGAAAGCGATACGGTCGCCAAGTTTGTCGACCAAACGTGTCGACAGCGCCAATTGCGCCAGATCGCCTTTGGCGGACTCCACTGCACCGGCGGGGTCGGTCAACATGCGGTCCAATTGTGCCTGAGGGCGCGCTTTGGCTACGCCCGCTTTCCACTGTCCCCAAACCTCATCATACACGCCCTTGATGGCCATTTTGGATTCAGGGGACTGCTCTGACCGTGTATAGGGTTCAACCGCGCTCTTGAAGGTGCCGACGCGGTAGATGTTGGCCTTCACGCCTAGCTGGTCGAGCAAGCCTTTATAATATGGCTGCGATCCGCCGGGGCCGGTAATCATTGCACCGCCCAACGGGTCCATCCAGATTTGCGTGGCATGGGCCGCCAGTTGATAGCTGTCGTCGGAATAGGCCGTGGCGAAGGCATAGACAGGCTTGCCCGCCTTTTTCACCGCCTCAAGGCTGTTGCCGATGGCCGCAAGGCTGGCCTGTCCGCCGCCCATGAACCGCTCCATGTCGACAACGACCAGTTTTACCCGCTTATCTTTTTCCGCCAGCTTGAGCGCGCGAACGACATCACGTTGCCGGATTTCGCCCGTCGGCATGGATGAGGATGTGAGCGTTGTCAGCGGGTCAACTTCCGCAGGCTGTTCGGAAATAACGCCATCAAGTTTCAGCAACAATGCACCATCGCGCACGACCGCCGGATTGGGGCTGGCGTTCAGAAGCGCGAATATCGCGAGGAAGAAAAAGAACAGGAAAAAGAGCACCAGCAGGTCTTTAAGCCCGACCAATATTTTCCAGCTGACGCGCAGAAACTGCATAATGTGATGCCCCTTTTTGACCTTTTGACCGATGTAAGCATTCGAACATCATTTGCCACTATTGTTCGACAAAAAGATGTTGCGCGCGGACAAGATGGCGACATGCAGGTGTTACAGAAAAGGGCCGCTGGATCACTCCAACGGCCCTTAAACATGGGTCAGCGGTCGGATATGCCGCTGCCGGAAGTTGCTTTCATGCCGTGACCGGCATCGCCGATATTATCGGCGGCCGATCTCCCGAACGGAATTCCCCGACCTCTTAACTGAACCATGAGACATCGGATCACCTCCTTTCGTTGAATGGAAATTGCTTGCTTCAAACATATATCTGCCCTCCGCAGGACCGAAGTTGAATCAAATGGGTTAACTAAACAAGCCTTGTATTAAATTTTTTTTCGGGCAAATATTGGGGTTCTGCGCCGCGAGATTTGATGTCGTCAAATGGCTATTTGCGGCAATCTTCGACAATGCGTGCAATCTCTGCCCATGCGGGCAAAATGATGGGCGGATGTCCGTCGGTTTCCAATAATATCCGCCCGCGGCTAAACGCCATCGCATCCAATATCGCGTCCATCGGCATGATTTCACTTGCCAAATAGGCGGGCGTTCCGCCGTTCGGCTTTGCAGCAAATTCCTTCGTTGACGACGATGTCCGTATGACAATGCGTTGCCCCGCTGCAGTCGCTTCACGCGACACATATATGCGCCGATTTTGCAGGTCGCAGCGCAGGCTAACGACGGCATTTTGGCCAGTCGGTCCAAATACAGCCGTCGATCCGCGATCATCGCGCCTATAGACCCAATCGCCTAAGGCAAACGGCCAGTCATTCCAGTCCGCCGACAGCGGCGGCGTTGGCGCAGGTGTGGCGACCACTGGTGGCGGCGCGGGTGCGGCCCTTGGTGCTGGCGGTGGCGGCGGCGCAACGCAGGATGCGAGCAGCAACATTGCGATGAGAGTCAGGTTACGGGTTTGCATGACTTTGTCTTATGGCCAAATCGCATCTGCTCCGCTAGCGCGTTGCGACATGGCGACCAAAAAAACACGACTAGACCAATTGATCGTTGATCGCGGCCTTGCCGAGAGCAAGACGCGCGCGCAGGCATTGGTCATGGCGGGCCATGTCTATATCGGTGATGCCAAGGCCCTAAAGCCAGGGCAGCAAATCGCCGAAGATACCGAAATCAGTGTGAAGGGCAGCGACCACCCTTGGGTCTCGCGCGGCGGCATTAAACTTGCTCATGCCCTTAATGAATTTGCTATCGATGTCGCCGGCATGGTTGCCATTGATGTGGGTTCATCAACGGGCGGCTTTACTGACGTTATGCTGACGCACGGGGCAACGCGCGTTTTCGCCGTCGATAGCGGCACGAACCAGCTTGCGTGGAAACTGCGGCAAGACCCACGCGTGGTGGTTCATGAACAGACAAGCGCGCGCATATTGACCGACGTCCATATCACCGAACCGGTTGACCTCATCGTTTGTGACGCAAGCTTCATCGGCCTCGCCAAAGTACTAGATCGGCCTTTGACCTTTGCCAAAAGCGGCGCACAATTGATCGCACTGATTAAACCTCAGTTCGAGGCTGGTCGCGAAGAAGTTGGCAAAGGCGGCGTCGTGCGGGACCCCGAAGTCCATGAACGCGTGTGCAACGAGGTACAGCAGTATTTGGCCGAAAAAAACTGGGCGGTGCGTGGTCTAACCACCAGCCCGATTACAGGGCCGCAAGGCAATGTCGAATTTCTTATCTGGGCCCAAAAAGCGTAGCCCCCCACCTGGGGGCAGTTATATGAAAATCCGTTCCATCAAAACGCGCCTGAATAGCCAACCCCGGATCCGTTCCGAGGTCGGTGCATGGTTGGACGCGAAATACGCAAACCGACAAAATGTCGCGACGAGTCAGTCCTTGTAAAGGCCATTGACGCGCGCGGCGTAACGTTCGCGGATGACATGGCGCCGAATTTTCATGCTCGGCGTCATTTCGCCATTTTCGATAGAGAAAGGTTCATCGGCAAATTCGAACTGGCGGACCTTTTCGGTTACGGAGACATCCGCGTTGACGCGATCAACCGCAGCACGAACCGCTGCACGAAACTGCGGATTTGCCTGCAAGGCATTGAAATCATATTTCATGTCTTGCGCACGCGCCCATTCCAACGCCCATTCGGGATCTGGAACGATCAGGCCAACAATGTACGGCCGCTTGTCCCCTGAAACCATCGCCTGCAAAATTTCGGGCTGAAGTGTGAGCATGCCCTCAATCTTTTGCGGCGCGATGTTATCGCCCTTGTCGTTGACGATCAGGTCCTTTTTGCGGTCGGTAATGGCAATGCGTCCGCAATCATCAATATGGCCGATGTCGCCGGTGTGCAGCCAACCATCCTTGATGACCCGATCAGTCTCCGCCTTGTTCCGCCAATAGCCCTTCATCACCAAAGGACCGCGCACAAGGATCTCGCCATCTTCGGCAATCTTGACCTCAGTGTTCTTCAACGGCGGACCAACAGTATCCATCTTGATACCCGCTTGCGGCCGGTTGCAGCTGATCACGGGGCCAGACTCGGTCTGTCCGTAGCCTTGCAGCAAGGTAATGCCCAAGGATTGGAAAAACACGCCAATGTCGGGGTTGAGCGGCGCACCGCCCGATACCATGGCCTTCATCCGGCCACCAAAGCGTCCCTGGATTTTGGGCTTAATCGTTCGCGATAAAATCAACCGCATCGGCGCGTCGGAAAGCCGCTTGCGCCCCGAATAGTCGCGCTCGCCAATGGTCAGGGCTTTATTGAGCAGGTAATTTGGAAACTTACCCTGCTTTTCGACGGCCTTGATCATTCTTTGGCGCAGGACTTCAAACAATCGGGGAACGACCACCATCACGGTTGGCCGTGTTTCCTCGATATTGGAAGCAAGCTTTTCCAGCCCTTCCGAATAATAGATTTGCGCGCCAACGCTGATGGGCAGGAATTGCCCGCCGCTATGTTCATAAGCATGTGACAGCGGCAAAAATGACAGGAACACTTCTTCTTCGTCGAGCCCAAAATCTTCGCGCAGCACTTCAGCGGCGCCGTCGACATTGTGCAATATCGCGCCATGATGCTGCATCACACCACGCGGCGCACCGCCGGTGCCGCTGGTGTAGATGATGCACGCCAAATCGTCGCGCGTCACTGCCGCCATGGCCGCCTCAGCAGCCCGCACATCGGCGTCATTGCCCTGAACCATGTCGGACCATTGGTGCATCGACAACTGGCCATGCTGCACCGCTGGCTGCGGTTCCATAGCGATGATGAATTCCGCTTGCGACGACCGCAACGCCGCCGGCATTAATGTCTTGGCCAGCTTTGCCGTCGACACAATCACCGCACGGGCGGCGCTGTCGTCGAGAATATGTTGATGGTCGCGCTCGGTATTGGTGACGTAGGTCGGCACGGTTACGCATCCCGCCGCCATGATGCCCAGATCGGCAATACACCATTCGGGGCGATTTTCCGACACGAGCATGACCCGATCGCCCTTTTCCAGTCCAAGCTGGCGCAGCGATTTGGCAAAGCCCGCGACCTGACGCGCGACCTCAGCCCAGCTTAAGGATTGCCACGCACCATCATGCTTTGCCCATAAAAACGGTGCGTCACCGCGATAGCGCGCGCGCGCAAAAAACATGGTGACGAGGTTGGGGAAGCTGTCAAAATCGTCGAATTGCTCGGCAGCCACTTATTCTCTCCTAAAGAACATTTTGCGGTCCATTATGGAACTCTGAATCATTACGCTAGCGCGCCAATGCGTTGCGTGCAACGTGCTGTTGGCGTTAACCGACATCCTCCGTTGGTGCTTCATCCACCAATCGCGGCACGGTTACGTGCACTTTGCCCTTGGCGTCGATAGTGGCCGATGTGCCCTCGCTGCGTGGATCGGATGCCCCTGTCCAGCTATTGCCGATACGCTGCGCGCCGTTAACTTTTGAACCCAGATCGACCGGCCGAACCTTCTGTCCAAATTTGGCAAGCCCGTCAGACATCGCCGAAAGCATGGTATTTTGTTCAACCTCAAGACCGCCACCGCCAAAATAGATATTTGGCAACGCAATCGCTTGATCGAGCGGAAGGCCGAAGTCGATGACACCAATCAGCGTCTTGGTCACATGCATGATGATGCGTTTTCCGCCGGCTGAACCAAGCGCGAGAACCGCCCGGCCATCGCGATCAAACACGATTGTGGGGGACATGGAAGACAATGGCCGCTTTCCGCCCATCACGCGATTGGCAACCGGGGCGCCATTCTTTTCGGGTGAAAAGGTGAAGTCGGTCAATTCATTGTTCAAGAAAAAGCCGCCCGCGACCAACTGGCTGCCAAATGGCCCCTCAATCGTCGATGTCATATTGGCGATGTTGCCATTGCGGTCGACTGCTGTGAAATGCGTTGTGCCGGCAACTTCGCTTGAAATGGCCGCCGTGCGCGGCATCGCGCCGGGCGGGTTCCCTGCCGGATAGTCCGTGCGCGCCTTTTCGGGGTCAATGAGCGCGGAACGTTCTTTAATATATTCGGGGTTCAAAAGGCCTGCGACTGGGACGTCAACAAACGCGTCATCCGCCAGATATTTTTCGCGGTCTGCATAAGCCAGCTGCATCGCCTGCCCAATCAGGTGCCAGCTTTGGGGGCTGTTTTTGCCGGATGCTGCCAAGTCGAACCGCTGCAACGTGCCCAATATTTGCAAAACCGTCGTCGCGCCTGATGAAGGTGGGGCCATGCCGCACACCACATAGACGCGGTACGGCGCGCAAACCGCTTGCTGTTCCTTGGCGCGATATTGCGCAAGGTCCGTCATGGTCATATCGCCGGGGCTAAGCTTGCTCGTCGTGACCGCACTTACAATCTGGTTGGCGATGGGGCCGGTGTAAAATGCATCGGGTCCTTTTTTCGCCAGCAACTTTAACGTCGCGGCAAGCTCCGGATTCTTGAGCGTCATGCCTGCGGTCACGGGCGCACCGTTCCGCCAATAAATCGCGCGCGCAGCATCAAAGTTGGACCAAAGCGGCTGAATGCCTTTCAGCCGCGATTCAAGCGTCTTGTTGACGATGAATCCTTTGTCGGCAAGGCGAATGGCGGGCTTGAAAATCGTCGCCCAAGACAGTTTTCCCCATTTGCGGTGGGTTTCCGCCATAAGCTTGATATTGCCGGGAACGCCTACGGAACGTCCGCCCTGAAAGGCCTCCAAGAAACCGAGCGCTTTGCCGTCGGGTCCGACAAAACGATCAGGTGTCGCCGCGGCTGGTGCCGTCTCGCGCCCGTTAATGGTTGAAAGCACGCCCTTTGCGCTATCCTGATACAAAAGGAAGCCACCACCACCAATGCCGCTTGATTGCGGTTCAACGACGGTCAGCGCCAACATCATGGCCATCGCCGCATCGGCAGCGGAACCACCCTGACGTAACATTTCCATCCCCGCTTCGGTGACGCGGGGATCGGCCGATGATGTGACACCGACATTTTCGGCAAAAACCGGTTGAGCGGCAAGGACGAGTGCGCTGATCGCGAAGGACAATTTTTTCATGCCCGATACCTAGCCCTGTTCACATGGCAATGCCAAGTCCGGATTTACGCGTCCGTCCCGACGGCGTCCGAGATATTGGCAAATCCGTCGCGCTGCAAAAGGTTTAGCAATTGCCGGTTGATTTTAAGCGCCAGTCCGGGGCCATGATAGACAAGCGCGCTGTAAATCTGCACCAGCGATGCGCCCGCACGGATGCGCGCATAGGCATCTTCGGCCGAAGCAATCCCGCCGACGCCAATTAAGCCCAGCTTCCCGCCACTTGCTTTGCGAAAGTCAATCAAGCGCTGCTGCGCAAGGTCACGCAATGGCGCACCCGACAAGCCGCCGGTTTCCCCTGCATGTTTCGATTGCAGGTCGGGCCGCGAAATGGTGGTGTTCGATACGATCAAGGCGGCAACACCGCGCGCCATCGCCACGTTCACAATGTCGTCAATGTCGGCTGGCTGTAGATCGGGCGCGACTTTCAGGAAGACCGGCGTTGCCCGCGACCGCGCGGCCATAACCTGCGCCAACAGATCATCCAGCGCAGCCTTGTCCTGCAGCGCACGTAGCCCTGGCGTATTGGGGGAACTGATATTGACCGTCAGATAATCGGCCAGAGGCTCCATATTACGCACGCCGATGACATAATCGGCAATGCGGTCAGCGCTGTCCTTATTGGCGCCGATATTGATGCCCAGCGGCCCTGCCAGTGCCGTGTCCAGAATGTTCTGCAGCCGCGCGATGGCCGCCGCCTGTCCTTCGTTGTTGAAACCCATGCGGTTGATGACCGCCGCATCCTCCACTAACCGAAACAAGCGCGGTTTTGGGTTACCCGCCTGCGGCAACGGCGTTAACGTGCCGACCTCTGTATATCCAAAGCCAAGGCGCATGATCTCAACGGGTACTTCGGCATTTTTGTCATAGCCCGGCGCAAGGCCAACCGGATTTGGAAAGTGCAGTCCAGCAAAGCTTTGCTGCAAAGCGATGTCCTGCGTTCCCATAGACGGGATCGGCAACATTTTCAGCGCCGTAAGGGACATGTTGTGGGCGGTTTCGGCATCTGCCTGAAACAAAAAGGGGCGTGCAAGTCGGTAAAACATTGCGGTGCTATTCACGAGTCGCGTGCAAGGTGCAACGGCGAGATTACGCGCATGCAGCGTACCAAGAACATTTTGGCCGCAAATGCCCGAATTTTATGGCGTGGTGACGATTCCATCCAATCGCATTTTATCAAATGTCTGCACTGTCGTGGCGCGACCCAAAAGCTCCACCGTTGAAAAACGGGAGTTCTTTCCCTGTTGGCCCCGTTTCACGGCTGCCATCGTCCCTGCCCTGTCGCTGGGCGGCTATGCCTTCGGCGCGTCCGGTTCTGGGCTTTGCGGCTTTGCTTTGCGGCGACGGAGATTCGCACGCAGGGCCTCGCGCAACCGTTCGGCCTTAATCCGCTCTTTGTCTTGCGCGTCTTTTGCCAAGTGCCTTCTCCGATCCATTCCGACTGCCCGCGCACCCGATGCCAAATCGCCCGCAAAGGCGCAAGCCGCTTGACAACCGCCCCGTCCCTTCGCATAGGGCCGCACCTTCGGTGTATGCTGCTGTAGCTCAGTGGTAGAGCGCGTCATTGGTAATGACGAGGTCGGGAGTTCAATCCTCCCCAGCAGCACCAGGATTTTCTTAATATCTCCGGTGCCCAATTTCGTCGCACCACTTTTGTTTTGAGGCAGCGCTAACTAAACCCGAGAAATTGCCGCTGCTGCTGCCACTCCATCGGGAGATCTGCGCAGCGCATAACGTGCCGGGCAGTGAGCTGTCCGGTGCTAGCCAAGACATTCTCGCGAGCCGATGCAAGATTTCTTGAGGCTTTTAGGGGACTGCGATTGTCTCGATGCCCTCCGGCTTTTTGGTCTTTGTCATAGGTGGTTTTCCTAATCGACGCAGCATCATGCTGCCCCACCACCCAAAGCCCAGCAAAATACCCAGCCGGGTCTATCGCCGCCTTATGTCGGGGCGCTTTAGCGTGCGTGGAAGGCGGCCGTTTACTTCTAAATTAGAAGCTGCCTGATTACTTTTCTGTCCAAATAGCAAAAATATGCTCTATGCGCCGCTACCGCAATCGTGCCATGGGATGCCCTATAGCGACGTTTTCGGTCCACAAATGGTCAATATAATTGCAGCCGCCTATAAGCGCTTCATATCCATGTAAAGGGAAGGGTATGTTTTCTGAAATGCTCGCAAGTGCAATAGATACACTTTCCAAAGTGCTGGATCCAAACGGTCCTGCCCAGGCCGCGACTGCGAATAGCTTCACGCCGACGGATTTTAGCGTTCACTTCTTTTTGCAGTTAGCGATCATCATACTAACCTGTCGGATCGTCGGAAAACTGGGCCAAAAGTTTTTAGGTCAACCTCAGGTTGTTGGTGAAATGATCGCGGGCGTGATCCTCGGGCCATCATTATTTGGCTATTTTTTCGCGGCTGCACAGGCGGCGGTTTTCCCCGGACCGACTAAAAACGTGCTATATTCGGGGGCGCAGCTGGGCGTCGGTTTGTACATGTTTTTGGTCGGCACAACGTTGCAACTTGACCATTTCAAATCCAAAGCAAAGAGCGCGATAAGCGTATCCTTAGCTGGCATCGTGGTGCCATTTTTGATTGCAGTATGGCTGACCCCATGGCTGCTGACTGTTCCGGGTCTCTTTACACCCGGAATTCCACAATCAAGCGCCACGTTGTTCATGGGCGCCTGCATCGCGCTGACCGCGTTTCCGATGTTAGCGCGCATCATTAACGAACGAGGGCTAGCGAAAACGTCGCTCGGTACATTGTCACTTACCGCCGGTGCGTTTGATGACGCAGTATCTTGGTGTGTGCTGGCGGTGGTGCTGGCAACCTTTGGCGCAGGCCCTGGCGTTGCCGTGCTCGCAATCGGTGGTGGGCTGCTTTACGCCACGTTTATCGTCCTGTTCGGCCGCAAAATTTTCGCGCCGCTGGGCCGAATGGTCGAGCGCGAGGGCGAAATGAGCATGACTGTGCTTGGCATAACGATCGCTGCATTCTGTCTGTCCGCGTTCATCATGGACGCAGTTGGCATTCATGCAATTTTCGGCGGCTTCATTTTGGGGGTTGTTATGCCGCGCGGCCTTTTCGTTGAAGAGTTAAAGAAGAAGGTTGAACCGCTGGCAGTCGTCCTATTGCTGCCGATGTTCTTTACCTATTCTGGGCTCAACACGCGCATGGATATGGTCAACACGCTTCCATTGCTGTTGATCGCACTGGTCATTCTAGCGGGATCAATCGTCGCCAAATTTGGTGCATGCTATGTAGCTGCGCGGGTCGCTGGCGAAGACAATCGCACCGCATTGGGTATCGGCGCGTTGATGAACTCACGTGGTTTAATGGAACTCATCATCATCAACATCGGTCTGCAAAAAGGAATAATCGGACCGACATTATTTTCAATGCTGGTGCTTATGGCGATCGTCACCACGATGATGGCAAGCCCATTGTTTGAATTGGTGTACGGCCGAAAAGCCCGTGAATCAGGCGAGCTCGAGGCACTGGAAAAAAAGGATGTGGCTCTGGTCGATTGAACCCCGGCTTGATTAGGGAAATTGCCTTTTTCAAGCAGGGGCGGGGCAATATCGGTTCAGATATTCGCCATGTGACGGCATATGCTGGACCACAAACTGGATAGATTTTTCCATTTCGTCAATTTCGCGCCGCGTATTTGGTTCTCTCACCGCGTCTGCCATGGCGTTGTGCCCGCCCATCTTGATACCCTGCCCCATCATGACAGCGGCCCAGCTGGTTTCGGTAAATAGTTCATCATCTTCGCGGAATATTTGGCCGTTTTGGCGGAAAAGCTCGACCTTCTCGGTAAGGCTGTCGGGCACGGGCATGTTGCGGCAATAGTTCCAGAACGGACTGTCGTCACGCGTTGTGCTGTTATAATGAAGGATAAGGAAATCGCGGATGCGCGCATATTCCTTGCCGGTCAGGCGATTGAACGCATCTTCTTGCGCTTGCGTCACCCCATCGAGAGATAGCAACGCAATCAGCTTGTTAATCCCCGTATTCACAAGGTGAAGCGAGGTGGACTCTAGAGGCTCCATAAAGCCCGATGCCAGACCAAGCGCGACAACATTCTTGTTCCAGAACTTCTTACGTCGACCCGTTACAAAACGCAGGAAATTTGGTTCAGCGCCGGGTTTTCCAGCGATGTTGTTGACCAGAATGCTATGTGCTTCGTCATCAGACATATATTCATTGCAATAGACATGGCCGTTGCCGTTGCGGTGCTGCAACGGCACCTGCCATTGCCATCCCGCCGAATGGGCGGTTGCGCGGGT